>JANXTL010000342.1 GCA_025352375.1 Acetobacteraceae bacterium
GGCTTCTCCGGCCATGGCTTCGGCATCGGACCGGGCGCCGGGCGCCTGATGGCGGACCTCGTGGCCGGCGACACACCCGTCGTCGATCCCACCCCCTACCGCTTGAGCCGCTTCGCCCGCGCAGTCTAGAGCGTGATCGCCCGAGGTTGACTTCAACCTCGGGCGTGAATCACCCTCTCAAACAAAGGCTTAGACCATGATCCAACGCCGAGATCGCATGCAACCTCAAACGATCATGGTCTAAGGACATTCCGCCCCACGCCGTGTCAGGCGGCTTCGCTCAGCAGTGCGAGGTAAGCGCGCATCGCCGGCAATTTCATGCCGGCTTCACCGACGCCGCCGCAAAAATGCGCGAAACCGAGGCGCGGAATTTCGGTCAACGGGCGCTGGAAATCCACCGGCGTCACCACGCGGGGGGTCATGATACCGAAATCGGCCGCGTCCATTTTGTGCAAAACGTAATTAGCCACCCCTTGATCGTGAAATATCTGCCCCATGGAAGCGCGATTTCCCTGCCGCCGTACCACCCCATAGATGCTATCCCGAATCGTCGGGAATGTCTGAAGCGCGACCTCCATGCTGGGGATACCGATCAGCCCAGCGGAAAAACCCCGCTCGTGCCGGGGCGTCGCGGCCGAGTCATTTTCGAACAAGACACGGCCATAATAATTGTGGCTACCCAACAGATCCAGTTCCAACGGCAGGCTGACGCGGTTTCCCCTGGACAACGCCAGCAGCAGGTCGCCGACCGGACGGTTACAGATCACATCGGCGTCGAGGTACAGCAACGGCCGGTACCGCGCGAGTTCCGGCATGTCGCAAATCCGGTATTTGATCGCCATCATGTCCATAAGGTCCATCGCAGGCGCGTGGGAAATGGTCACGCGCGTCGCCATTTCAGGCGGTATAAATTCCTGCAATTGCACCATCGGCTTGTCGCTGAAAATCAGAATATCGCCGTCGTATCGGCCAAAATCGAGGAGCGAACGCAGCGCCAGCGCCAGCGTTTCGAAAATCTCCGGCTTGCCGTAAGCGATCAAATAGATCAGCGGCCGGAATGGCGTGAGACGCTCGACCTTCCAATCTTCGTACAGGATCGTCCATCCGTCCCGGTCGCGCCGGTGTCGCGCGGCCAGCAAGTCTCGCACCGGAACCTGCAACGCCCCGACATGGGCGGTGAAATCGCGCCCTAAGGCGATGCCGCCCCAAGCGGGGACCATGTTGGCGTTCGAACCGACCCAGCCTTGACTGGCGATTTCCTGGAGAAAATCCTGATCCGCCATGCTAAAGGGGACGAACGACTCCCACGGACCCGGGGTTGAGCGACTTAAAGTGATCGTGCCGTCCGCTTCGGCGCAAAGCCAGGCGCCGTTGCCCAGCAGGCCGATCAGATCGGCTGGCAAACGCGCCGCTCGGAACGTCAGCGGGGCGGTGGCGGGTCCGGTATCGCCAATATGGCCAGCGGCGTCCAAACCGTACAAGGGAGTCCAGGCTGAACCAGAGCGGCGGACGAGCCAACTGATACCGTCTTCGGTCATCAGCCCGGCGTTAGTAGGCACATTGGGGCCATTGCCGTGCCGAAGGACATGACGTTCCTCGTCGAAATAAATCAGCGTGCCATGCACGCTGAAAAGAAACTCCACCGCCATCGCAGCGCCACGCCTCGATCAATGACAACAAACCAGCCGGAGTGTGCCGCGCCGCCCATCACGCGGCAAGCGGCCTGCGAACGGTCAGCAGTGCGTCTGGCCGTTGGGGCAACGATGATCGCGATGCTCCTCCCGCTTGGGAGGCGGGGCCGTATAGGCCGGAGCGGCTGTATTCTGGCGGAATTGTGGGCGCGGTGCCGCCTTTGTTACAATGCGACTGCGGCACCTTCAAGGCAGCGTTGACCGAAACGCCGCCACCCGGCACACCCGCGCAGAATCCGTAGGGAGACGCAGCATGACCAGCCTTTCCGGCAAAACCGCCTTTGTCACCGCCGCCGCGCAGGGTATCGGGCGGGCAACCGCATTGGCCTTCGCCGCGGCGGGTGCGACCGTGATCGCCACCGATGCGAACGTTGCGAAACTGGCCGACCTCAAGGCACCGGGCCTGCGCACCGCTGTGCTGAACGTGCTCGACCCCGCCGCGATCGCGCAGGCGGCGGCCGATGCGGGAGCGGTCGATATCCTGTTCAACTGCGCCGGCTTCGTGCACCAGGGCACCCTGCTGGACGCGACGGAGGAAGACTGGGAATTTGCGTTCGAGCTGAATTGCCGGTCGATGTACCGCACCATGCGGGCCTTCCTGCCAGGCATGCTGGCGCGCAAATACGGTGTCATCATCAACATGGCCTCCGTCGCGTCGTCGCTGAAGGGCGTGCCGAACCGGTTCATTTACAGCGCGTCGAAGGCCGCTGTGGTCGGCATGACACGATCCGTTGCGACCGACTACGTGACCCAGGGAATCCGCTGCAACTGCCTGTGCCCCGGTACTGTGCATACACCGAGCCTGGACGAGCGGATCGCGGCCAATGCGGCGGCGGCGGGGTCGGTTGAGGCCGCTCATGCCGCGTTTGTCGCGCGCCAGCCCATGGGGCGCCTAGGGACACCCGAAGAAATCGCGGCCCTGGCTGTTTATCTGGCTTCGGATGCGGCACAATTCATTACCGGCCAGGCCATGGTGATCGATGGCGGGCTGACGCTTTGAACTTCTACAGGGGAACGATCCTATGAAACTGCTGCGTTACGGCCCGGTGGGCGCCGAAAAGCCCGCGATGCTCGATGCCTCTGGCGGTATCCGCTGCCTTGCCGCCGTGGTGCGCGACATCGACGGGTTTACCCTGTCGCCGCCGCAGATCGCCATGTTGAAGGGCATCGACCCGACATCGCTGCCGCTGGTCGAGGGTAATCCCCGCATCGGCCCCTGCGTCGTTCGCCCCACCAACTACATCTGCATCGGCCTGAACTACGCCGACCACGCCGCCGAAACCGGCGCCCCCGTTCCCAAAGAACCCATCGTGTTCATCAAGTCGCTCGGCGCCTTCTGCGGCCCGAACGACGACGTGCTGCGCCCGCGGGGTTCGAAGAAGCTGGACTGGGAGGTCGAACTGGGCATCGTGATCGGCAAGACCGCGCGTTACATTTCCGAGGCCGAATCTTTCGGCCATGTCGCCGGCTACTGCGTCTGCAACGACGTGTCCGAACGCGAGTTTCAGGCCGAACGCGGCGGCACCTGGGACAAGGGCAAGGGCGCCGACACCTTCGGCCCCACCGGCCCCTGGATGGTGACAGCCGATGAAATCCCCGATCCGCAGGCCCTGGCATTGTGGACCGAGGTCAACGGCAAGAAGATGCAGAACGGATCGACCAAAACGATGGTCTTCGGCGTGAAGGCCCTGGTCAGCTACGTCAGCCACTTCATCACCTTGCACCCCGGCGACATCATCGCCACCGGCACGCCCCCCGGCGTGGCGCTGGGCATGAAGCCGGAGCCTATTTTCCTCCAGCCCGGCGATGTCATGCGCCTGGGGGTCGAAGGCCTGGGCATCCAGACCCAGCGGGTCGTGCAGGCCTGATCTACTCGTCGCCCTGTGTCGGAGCGTGGAAGCGGCCGAACCGCTGCCCGCGCAGCTTCCATAGCTCCGCCAGATCCGTGACTCCCGGAAGCACCGCCGCGATTCCGCAATTGGGGCAGAGCGGCGTGTCTCCGTCATCGATCCAATCGACGACCTCGATGGCCTCGAATGTCTGAAGGCAGCAAAAACATCCGCACCACATGGTCGCCCCGTTCTCTAACGAGGGCCGTTATAGCCCTGATCGCGGCGACGTCGGCACTGCGTTTGGCGTTCGCCTGGGCGACCGGGCTGGGTGTGGACGAGAGCTACATGGTCGCCGCCGGCCGAGTGCTGAGCGGCGGGTATTTCGACCACCCGCCGGCCGCATGGTGGCTGGCCTGGGGCGGGGCGCATCTTTTTGGCAGCGAGGCACCGGTCTTGGTGCGCCTGCCCTTCATCCTGCTGTTCGCTTTGTCCACCTGGCTGATGGCGCGTCTGGGCGCTGCCGTGGCCGACGAAAAATCCGGTTTCTGGGCCGCCGTGTTGTTGAACCTGTCCCCCGTGTTCGGGGTCACCGGCGGCACCTGGGTCCTGCCCGACGGGCCGCTGCTGTGCGCCCTGCTGGGCGCGGCGCTGTGTCTGGTGCATGCGGTCTCGGGCCGCGGATGGGCGTGGTGGTGCGGTGCGGGTGTCTGCGCCGGGTTGGCAATGTCCGCGAAATACTCCGCGGTGCTGACAATGGGTGGCGCCTTCCTGTTCCTGATCTGCGACCGGCGGCAGCGGCATTGGCTGGTGCGGCCCGAACCATACGTCGCGGTGCTGATCGCATTTGCCGTGTTCTCGCCGGTTATTATCTGGAACGCCACGCACGGCTGGGCATCTTTCGCCTTCCAGGGGGAACGCGCGGTGGGCTTGCGCTTCCGGCCGTTCGCGCCTTTGATCACGCTGCTGGGAGAGGGCCTGTTCGTGCTGCCGTGGATCTGGGCACCGATGCTGGTATTGCTCTTCCGAGGCAGGGACCGGTTGCTGTGCTTCCTCGCCGCGCCGCCCATCGTCGCCTTCGCCCTGATCTCCGCCTGGTCCAGCCAGCGCGTGCTGTTCCACTGGGCGGCGCCCGGCTACCTGATGCTGTTCCCGTTGCTGGGGCGGGAAGTCGCGGCGCGCCTGCACCTGCGTTGGGTGCGGCGGACGATCGTTGGAACCGCCATTTTCATCATCGTCGTCGTGACGGCAATCGGTGCCCAAACGAGCTTCGATATACTGGGGACACGCGTCGCGCCGCTGCTGCGCAAGGACCCGACGATGGAGGGCATCGACTGGACGTCCCTCCGCGCCGACCTGACCGAACGCGGCCTGCTACGGCCGGGCACCGTCGTGGGCGTGGCGAATTGGCGGGACGGCGGCAAAATCGCCTATGCGCTCGGGCCCGATATCACCGTGCTTTGCCTGAACGCCGACGCGCGGCAGTTCGGCTTCGCGCACCCCCCAGCGGGCTTCGTTGGGCAGGATGTTCTGCTGCTGGGGCTCGCGCCCGTCGCCGGCCCCTTTGAACGGATCGAGCCGCTGCCCCCAACATCGATCAGCCACCGCGGGCGGGTGCTGGCATCGGTGTCCGTCGCCATGGGCCACAATTTGAACGCTTGGCCGCCGCCGAAATAGGGCGTTAAGCTGCCGGCATGGCAGACATCTCCGACCGGGTACTCAGCGTCACCGAACTGCGCGCGCTGCAAGGGCGCTCCGATCTGCGTGGTGCCGTCCAGTTGTCGATCCATGTCGCGTTGCTGCTCGGCGCTGGTTGGTTGGTATCGGTGTCGTCGGGTTGGACCGTGTTGCCGGCGGTGTTCGTTCTGGGATTGGTGCAGGTCGCGCTGTTCGCCCCAACCCATGAGTGCATGCATCAAACGGCCTTCGCCTCGAAGCGTGCCAACGCGATAATCGGCTGGTTAGCCGCCTGCCCGGCATTTACGAATTTGCAGTTCTACACTGCGTTCCATTGGACCCATCACCGCAACACGCAAATCCCTGGCGAAGACCCCGAGTTGCTGGCGCCCGATCCGAAGACGTTGGGGGTTTATGTCCTGCGTATTCTAAGCCTGCCGTTCTGGCAGCTACGACTACGAGTCATGTACGACAGTTGGCGCGGCGATCTGTCAGCCTATCCCTACATCTCCCGTCTCGCGGCACCCGGCATCATCCGCAGCGTACGCGCCATGAGCGCAACGATGTTCGGCGGCGCCATCGTTTCGGCGGTCTACTTCGGCTGGCAAACCCCCTTCCTGTACTGGATCGGACCGCAATTACTCGGGCAAATGCCCTTGCGCGCGTACTTGCTGGCCGAACACACCGGCTGCACCGAGGATCGCAACGGGCTGACCAATACCCGCACCACACTTACAAATCCGTTGGTGCGGTTACTGATGTGGAACATGCCGTTCCATGCGGAGCACCACTTGTATCCGACGATCCCGTTCCACAGGTTGCCTGAAGCACATGCCGCGATCGGGTCGAAGTTGGGTTGCGTGCAGAAGGGCTATGCACGCTGGAACGTGGATTTCGTGCGGAGCCTTCTGACGCCTTCGCATGTCGCGCCACCCGCCTGGCCAACGAATGGGTCGGCGGCGGTGGAGGCTACGGGACAAGCAAGCGCCAACGCGCCGCCCCGCCCGAATGCGAGCGCGGACGTCCAGACCGTTATGGCGAGGCGGTGAGCAGCGGAGGGATCGGCGGTGGCTCGCCAAGCAGGTATCCCAAAATTTGGCGGATTGCGTCCTTCGGGCGGTCCCGCCAGTCGAAGGTCCAGGTTTCCGGCAGCTTGTCCCGTTCCTTCTGGAACGCTTCCTTCCGGCTT
>JANXTL010000134.1 GCA_025352375.1 Acetobacteraceae bacterium
CCAACGCCGAGATCGCATGTAACCTCAAACGATCATGGTCTAGAGCGTGATCGCCTGAGGTTGACTTCAACCTCGGGCGTGAATCACCCTCTCAAACAAAGGCTTAGACCATGATCCAACGCCGAGATCGCATGCAATATCAAACGATCATGGTCTAAGGGGGGTTGGTAAGTAACTGTGAACGCTGAACCAGATGCCGTCCTGCAAGAGGGTGAGGCGATCCGCCCCCGGGTTGCTGGCTCTACGCAGCGGCGTCGGGGCGGGATGCCGGGCACCCCGGTTCCATCCCACGACAGGACGCGGTAAACTCCCACCGCAGGAGGAACCCCCATGAACCCCGACACCGTCGCCAACCTCAAGCGCCCTAACGGACTACCCTTCCGCATCGGCAAGATAGGCCATGTCGGGATCTACGCCCAAGACCTCGAACGCTCGGCTCGGTTCTATACCGAGGTGCTGGGCTTCCAGGTCACCGACGTCATCGCACCCGATGGACCGTTGCCCGGTGGCGCGGTGTTTCTGCGCTGCGCCGCCGACCACCACGCTATCGCTCTGTTCCAGGCCACCGACGAAAACAAAGCTGGCGGCAGCCTGCACCATATCGCGATGGAGGTGCCGACGATCGACGAACTCGTCCGCGTCCGTGAACATTTGCGCTCGCACCAGGTACAGATCGACCTCGACGGCCGCCGCGGCGCGGGTGTCCAGTTGGTGGTGGAGTTCCGCGATCCCGATGGGCACAGGCTGGAGATTTACTGGAACATCGACCAGATCGGCTCCGACGGCGTCGCACGCCCCGCCGATCAGTGGAAATCGGTCAATACTCTGGAAGCGGCGATCGCCAATCCCGTGGTTGGGCAGGACACCACGCTGCACGATCCGTCGTTGATGCGACACTGAAGGGACCACGATCATGGACACCCAAGCTGTTGCCGCCATCGCGCCGCCGCAAGGCATGCCGTTCCAAATCCGGAAGATCGGCCACGTTGTGCTGCACGTGAAGGATATCCCGGCCTCCACCAAATTCTACGCCGATGTCTTGGGGTTCAAGGTCTCCGACGTGTACGGCGACGACATGATGCCGGGCGGTGCGGTGTTCATGCGCGTCAACACGGACCATCACGGTGTCGCACTGTTCCAGGCCACCCGCGACAAGGTGGCCGGCACCGGCATGAACCATATGGCGTTCGATGTCGGGACCCTCGACGAGGTGGTGCAGTTCCGCAACCACTTGCGCCGTCTGGGTGTGACAATCGATTTTGAGGGCCGGCGCCGGGCGGGGGTGCAGATCGCGGTGGAGTTCCGGGATCCGGATGGGCACCGGCTGGAAGTTTACTGGGGCATCGATCAGGTCGGCTCCGAAGGCCACGTGCGCCCGCCGCATGAATGGAAAGGCGCCCAAAGCATCGAAGCCGCGATCGCCGATCCGGTGGTCGGGCAGGATACGTCCCTGCGCGATCCCTCGATTCTCGCTGGGTAGTTAAGAACCACCCATGGGCTTTTGGGGTAAGATCATCGGCGGTGCGGCGGGCTTTGCCCTCGGTGGTCCCCCCGGCCTCCTGGTCGGTGCCGCGCTTGGGCATGCGGCGGATTCCGGCGGTTTAAAAATGCCGTTCGGGGCCGATCCGCGCCTGAGCCCGGGACGGGTCGCCTCCCTGTTCGGGCGGCGGGAGCAGCTTTTCGCCATCAACGTGGTCGTGCTCGCGGCCAAGCTGGCAAGGTGCGACGGGCCGGTGAAACGGGCCGAGATCGACGCCTTCAAGCGTCACTTCCGCAGCCCGCCGGAGTCCGCGCGCGACGTCGGCCGCCTGTTCGATCGGGCGCGCGACGACCCCGACCAATTCCTGCCGTTCGCGGAGCAACTGGGCCACGCCTTCGCCGACAGCCGGGAAACGCTGGAGGGCGTAATGCACGGCCTGTTTGGCATCGCCCGCGCCGATGGGCCGCTGAACCGCGCGGAGCAATCGTACCTTCAGACCGTGCATCGGGCGTTCGGACTGGACCAATATGCGTGGGACCGAGCGAGCGGGGTGGCGCCGCTGGCCAATCCTGGTGAGCCCGATCCGTATACCGTGCTCGGCGTCTCCCCCAAGGCCGACGACAAGGAATTGCGCGACACCTGGCGTCAATTAATGCGGGAACATCACCCCGACAGCCTCGCGGCCAAAGGGATGTCCGAGGCCTTCATCG
>JANXTL010000349.1 GCA_025352375.1 Acetobacteraceae bacterium
CTTCAACCTCGGGCGTGAATCACCCTCTCAAACAAAGGCTTAGACCATGATCCAACGCCGAGATCGCATGCAACCTCAGGCGATCACGCTCTAGATCCGGGTGCAGATCAGCGCCCAGATCGCAAAAGCCACTGCAATGACCAAATAGACCACCGTCAGGGTAAACGACATCGCGTCGACCACACGCAGCACGAGGTAGGACGCCAGGCAGAGCAACGCCGCGACGGCTGAGATGAAGTTGTGGCTCCTGACGGAGTACGCCCTTTCGCGGCCATAGAAGACCGCCAGAAACGTCAGGATCGCCGCGATAAGCGGCAGCACGATGATGGTCGACGACTGGGGCATGCGGGCGTTGTATCCAATGGGTGCGGCTTACCCCGCCTGTAGCACGACACCCCGCTCGATGAACCCCGCGATATCCCCGCCCGAATAGCCGTGCTCCCGCAGGATGGCAGTGCTGTGCTCGCCCTTGGATGGCGATACCGAACGGGTGGCGCCATCCCTGAATGGTGGCAGGCCGATCAGATTAGGCAGCGGGATGGGTTTTTCTACGTGCGGGTGGCTGGTCCATGCGACGGCACCGCTCTCGGTGACATGCGGCTGCTTGAGGAATTCGGCGTAGCTGTTCAGCGCCTCGTGCATCACGCGATGTTCGGTAAGGCCCGCTGACCACGCGGCGGTCGGGCGGCTTAGCAGCAAGGGGCGCAAGATGGCGTTCAGGTCCGGCGTGTGCGGCTCCCGGTCGGTGTTGGTTTTGTAGCGGGGGTCGTCGCCCAAATCGGGCCGGCCGATGGCCTTGCAAAAGGCGTCCCACTCGAACGGGCGCACGACGGTGATGGACAGCCAGCCATCCTGCGTCTCGTAAATGCCGCTGGGGGCGATCACCGGGCGAGGCGCACCGCCGTCGAGGTAGGACCCCATCATGCGCACCACCTGCAGGGAGGCGCCGCCCTGCATCAGGCTGGCCTCGATATGGCGCCCATGCGGTTCGTCCCGGCGGGCATACAGCGCGGCGGACACCGCGGTGAAGGCGTAGATCGCCGTGCTCATGTCGATGGAGATGATGGGGATACGGTGCGGGATGCCGTCCTCCCCCCGGTTTTCCGCCATCAGGCCGGTATAGGCCTGTAGAACCGGGTCCATCGCCGGGCGCTCTGAAAGCGGGCCGCTCAGGCCGAAGCCCGAAATCGACACGTAAAGGATGCGCGGCTCTTTCGCCGATACCGCGTCGTAGCCGAAGCCGAGACGGCCGATCACGCCGGGACGGAAGCCTTGGATGAAAATATCCGCACCCTCGATCATCCGCCACAGCAGCGTTTTGCCCTCATCGGATTTCAGATCGAGCGCGATCGATCGTTTCCCGAGGTTCGCGGGGATCGAATAGACGGTGTGATCGCCGTAGATGGTACCCAGCGCGCGGGACCAGTCGCCGGTGTCGGTGGGCTCCACTTTCAGGACATCCGCGCCGTACTGGGCGAGCATCATGGCGCAATAAGGCCCCGCCACCCCCTGGCTGAGATCGACGACTTTCAGGCCCTTGAAGGGGGCGGCGTAGCTCATGGTTTCTCTTCCTGGACTGGTTGACGCATTATAGCCCTGGATCGTCCCGAAAGGGCGAGACCCAACCCAACCAGGAGCAGACAAACCATGATCCACGTCCTCGCCGTCATCACGACGAAGCCCGGCCTGCGCGCCGAGGTCCTCGCACTTTTCCATGGCAATATGCCGGCCGTGCATGCCGAAGCCGGCTGCATCGAATACGGCCCCGTGGTCGACGCACCGAACAGCCCGGCGAAGTACGGCAACGACACCTTTGTCGTGGTCGAGAAGTGGGAGAGTGCCGACCACCTGAAGGCGCACGCCGCGTCCCCGCACATGGCCGCTTATGGCGCCAAGACCAAGGAAATGCTGGCCTCGCGCGAAATCCACATCATGGTCGCGGGCTGAGTTTTTGCCCAAGGGGGGGCCGGTCGGCTCCCCCGGATCGCTGGAGGTTCCAATGCAGGAGTTTTCTGTCAACGTCCCCACCGTCGATGGCCCGATGGAGATGTTTGTCACGCATCCCGAACAAGGCGGGCCCTTCGCGGCCGTGGTCCTGTTCATGGACGTGTGGGGCATCCGGGAGGAGCTGCTGGATATCGCCCGCCGCATCGCGACGGTGGGCTACTGCGTCGCGGTGCCCGATTTCTACCACCGGCAGGGCCGGGTGCGGCATGAATACCGGGACACCAATAACCGCATGATCTCCCTGCACACGCTGCCGGAGGCCGACCGCAAGAAGGTGACCGCCCCTTTGGCATTGCTGTCCGACACCATGGTGGTCGCCGACACCGGCGCGCTGATCCGTTATCTGGATGCCGAGGCCCCGGTGCGGCCGGGACCGATGGGATCCGTGGGGTACTGTATGGGCGGACGGCACGTCGTGAGCGTCGCGGCGGCGTATCCTGAACGGTTCAGAGCAACGGCGGGCCTCCACCCGACAAGCCTGATTTCGGATCGGCCAGACTCACCGCATGCGCGGTTGGACCGGTTACGGGGAGAACTCTATCTGGGTTTCGCCGAGACCGACCACTACGCCCCACCCGCCACGATCCAGGCGCTCGGCGTCGCTCTGGCCGGGTGTTCGGTCGGATACCACCACGAGGTTCACCCCGGCACGGTGCACGGCTACGCCCTGCCGGACCGGGACATCCATCATAAGTTGGGTGCCAATCGGGATTGGGAGCTGATTTTCGCGATGTACCGCCGGCAGTTGGGACCGGTGTAATACCAGGGGCCATAATTCTTGACCCCCGCTGTCGCCACCGTTCGTCATGCCGGCGAAAGCCGGTATGACGATGGGGGTGGCCACCAGTCATTTTCAATGGCCGTCGGCGTAAGCGGCGCTAACCGGCCCGTGCTCGGTCCCGCAGCTCGAACTTCTGGATTTTCCCGGTGGAGGTCTTCGGCAGCGGGCCGAAGGTCACGTGTCGGGGGGCCTTGAAATGCGCCATGTGCTGGCGGCACCAGGCGATTATTTCTCCCGGCGTCGCCGTGGCGCCGGGTTTCAGCGTCACGAAGGCCTGCGGGGTTTCGCCCCATTTCGCGTCGGGGCGGGCGACCACGGCGGCCTCCATCACGGCGGGGTGCTTGTACAGGACCTCCTCCACTTCCAGCGACGAGATGTTCTCGCCACCCGAAATGATGATGTCCTTCGCTCGGTCCTTGATCTCCACGTAGCCATCCGGGTGCATCACCGCGAGGTCGCCGGAGTGGAACCAGCCGCCGGCAAATGCCTCCTCCGTGGCGGCGGGATTCTTCAAATAGCCCTTCATCACCGTGTTGCCGCGTAGCATTAGCTCCCCCATCGATGTGCCGTCGGCGGGGAGCCTGGTCATGGTCTCGGGGTCCATGACCGCGGCTTCCTCCAGCATCGGGGTCGCGACGCCCTGGCGCGCCATGAAGGCGGATTTTTCGTCCAGCTTCAGGTCGTCCAGCCCGGGCTGCCACAGGCAGACGGTGGAGGGGCCATAGGTCTCGGTCAGCCCATACAAATGCGTGACGGCGAACCCCATCGCCTCCATGCCCGCGATCACGGCCGAGGGCGGCGCCGCACCGCCTGTCGCGATCTGGACGCTGTGCGGCAGCGGGCGGCGGGAATCGGCGGGGGCGTGGATCAGCATCGACAGCACCACCGGGGCGCCGCACATGTGGGTGACACCGTGGTCGGCGATGGCGGCGAATATGGGGGCCGCCTCGACCCGCCTGAGGCAGACATGAGTGCCACCGGCCAGGGTCACCGCCCAGGTGTAGGTCCAGCCGTTGCAATGGAACATCGGCAGCGTCCACAGGTAGACGCTTTTCGGTGACAGCCCGAAGGTCAGCGCGTTGGCGCAGGCGTTCAAATACGCGCCGCGGTGATGCGCCACCACGCCCTTGGGGTTGCCCGTGGTGCCGGAGGTATAGCCGAGGGCGATCGCTTGCCACTCGTCGTCGGGTAGTTTTTCCCGGTGATTGGGGTCGCCTTTTTGCAGGAACGCTTCGTATTCGGTGGAGCCGACAGAAGGGCCGGGTGGCGTCAGCGCGTCGGCGATGTCGACGACCAGCGGCTTTTCCGCGGGCAGCGCCTGTTGCATGATGGCGGCGAATTCCCGGTCGGTCAGAACGACCTTGGCCTCGCAATGCCCCAGGATGAACCCCACCGCCGCCGCATCCAGGCGTGTGTTGATGCAGCACAGGACGGCGCCGAGCATGGGGACGGCGTAGTGGGCTTCCAGCATTTCGGGGGTGTTGGGGGCCATGATCGCGACCGTGTCGTTTTTGCCCACCCCCGCTTTGGCCAGCGACGACGCCAGCCGGCGGCAGCGCTCGGCGAACTGGGCGTAGGTGTAGCGGCGCTCCCCATGAATGACCGCGACCCGGTTCGGGTAGATGCCGGCGGTGCGCGTGAGGAAGGACACAGGCGACAGCGGCACGTAGTTCGCTGGCGTGCGCGGGAGATGTTGTTCGTAGATGCTCATGGGATCAGTTTACAGCGTTTTCCGCCGCCACGTCATCCTCGGAAGAAGGCCACAGGACCCCCATCGCCGCCCGCGGCTGGAGAGAAAAGGACGATGGCCACGCCGGATATCGGGCGCCCGTTGTCAACATGACTGCCCCTGAACGCTACCTCAGCTCTCCCGAACGGACCGTGGTCCGTGCGACTCTGGTATGGAGGCGTGCTGGCCAACCGGAAGCCGGTCTTCGTGTTCCGGTCGTTGTTCCTGTTCCGGGTCCCAGAGCGGACATTCCAAGGGTTGTCGTTCCATGACCCGCCGCGCATGACGCGGAGCCGGGGGCAGTCCCCGCCGCGGAAGATCCCCCGGCGCAAGCGCCAGGAATGGGCGTGCTCGGCGTGCGCGATCCAGGCACGGATGCGGATGCCAATTGTTTCGAAATTGATACATTCTTAAAGCTGCGGCATGCCGACCTATGGATCATGTACCTTCTGATATACTTGAAAGCCCTGCCCAGCGGGCATTGACCCCTCCGCCATTTCACAAGTATAAATACACATAGCCAGGAATGCTGCGCAGCATCGAACGGCAATCGGGCGTCCCCCTACGGAAGGACCGATCTTGGCACGCTACTACCCCGCGATCGTCGAGCAAGGCCCCGGCGGCTTCTGCGTCTTTCTCCCCAACCTGCCCAGCTGCACCAGCGCTGGACCGACCCTACAGGAAGCCGCGGTAAGTGCCGAGGAAGCGCTCCAAGCCCACGTCGACCTCACGGCCGAACAGGGGGAACCCATTCCCGCCCCATCTGCCCTCGACCGGATCGTAGCCGATCCGGACGTCATCGAAGCTGCCCGCATCCTGGTGCGAACCGAACCGCCGGGACAAGCCGTTCGGGTGAACATCACGTTGCCGGCGGAACTACTCGCCGCGGTAGACCGTTACGCGACTCGGGAGGGATTCACCCGCTCGGGATTGCTCGCCCAAGTCGTACGCGAGCGCGTGCGCCGCGAGCGGGAGGCCGCGTAAGTCCGATGCCCGAGCTGGCCCGCTTCTTCGGCATGATCGTGACCATTTTCTACGACGACCATCCGCCGCCGCATTTCCACGTCCGCTATGGTAGCCACAAGGCGATTATCGCTATCCAGACCCTAGACCATGATCGTTTGAGGTTGCATGCGATCTCGGCGTTGGATCATGGTCTAAGCCTTTGTTTGAGAGGGTGATTCACGCCTGAGGTTGAAGTCAACCTCAGGCGATCACGCTCTAAGTGTGATCGACGGACATTTGCCGCCCCGCGCCCTGGGTATGATAATGGAGTGGGGCGCTCGGAACCGAGCCGAATTGACCGAGGCCTGGGCGCTGGCGGCTCGCCACGCCCCGTTGAAGCCCATCGCGCCACTGGAGTAGGAACATGCTGGCAGATATCACCGAGGTCCGGCCGCTGGGGGCGCACCGGTTGTTCCTCCGCTTCGACGACGGCGCCGCCGGTGCCGTCGATCTTGCCCCGATGCTACGATTCGACGGTGTGTTCGCGCCTTTGGCGGACCCGTCCTTCTTCGCCCAGGCGAAGGTCGACACCGAACTAGGCACCATCGTTTGGCCGAACGGCGCCGACCTGTGCCCCGATGTCCTGCATGCACGCCTGACCGGGCAGCCGATGCGGGCGATGGAACCCCAGGCACAAGCAAACTGACGCCGGCGCCGGCCGAACCGCCAACCGAGGGAAACGCCGCCATGACCGGATCCGTCAAAGTCACCGTCCAGGACTACATCGCTACCGTCGTCATGGATCGCCCGCCGGTCAACGCGCAGAATTCTGAATTTCGGCAGGAGCTGATCGCCACCTTCGACTCCATGACCGACCGGGACGACGTGCGGGTCGTCATCCTGACCGGTACCGGCAAGATGTTCTCCGCCGGTGCCGACATGCGCGAACGCCCGAACCCCGAGACCAAGGGGGAGTACTGGCATTTCAACCGCCTCGCCCGCGAAAGCTTCAATGCCATCCAGGAATGCTCCAAGCCGGTGATCGCCGCCGTGAACGGGCCGGCACTGGGCGCCGGCCTCGGCCTCGTCGCGCACTGCGACATCATCCTGTGTTCGGACAATGCCGTGCTGGGCATGCCGGAGATCGATGTGGGCCTCGCCGGCGGCGCCGCCATGCTACAAACCCTGTTCGGCAAATCACGGGCACGCCGCATGTTCTTCACCGGCTGGCGCGTCCCGGCGGATGAACTCTACCGCACCGGCGTCGCCGAATGCTGCGTGCCGCTGAAGCAACTGATGCCGGAAGCGATGAAAATCGCCACCGAAATCGCCTCCAAAACCCCGGTCGGTATGCATTATGCGAAACAATCGATGAACACGACCGTGCATATGCCGCCGCGCGACGGCTACCGGTGGGAACAGGGTGTTACCGTCATGCTCTCTCGCACCGAGGACGCGAAGGAGGCGCGGCAGGCGTTCATCGAAAAGCGCAAGCCGGTGTGGAAGGGTCGTTGAGGATGCTGAACCAACTTCTCCCGCGCCGCTTGCGTGGAAGGGTCGGGGAGAGGGGTGGAAACCGCTCGGTCCTTGCGGCTGCTACCCCTCCCCCCAACCCCCTCCCTCAAGGGGAGGGGGAAAGTCGTCTTGGTTGGCGCCACCTCCTTCTCGCCTGCGCCGCGCTTTTCCCCCTGGCCGCCCACGCCGCCGAAGTGAAGATGGCGGTGCGGACCGACGCCAGTTCCATCGATCCGCATTACCATGTCTACACGCCGAACGCCGCCGTGTTCCACCACATATTCGATACGCTGGTGTTGAACGGTCCGCGCGGCGAACGGCAGCCGGGCCTGGCGACATCGTGGAAAACAATTGCCGACGACGTGTGGGAATTCAAGCTCCGCCCGAACGTGACGTTCCACGACGGCAGCCCGTTCACGGCCGAGGATGTTGCGTTCTCCATCGCCCGTGCACCGAATGTGCCGAACAGCCCGTCGTCGTATTCGCAATATACCAAGGGCATCGCTCGGATCGAGATCGTCGATCCGCTGACGATCCGGATCCACACCAACGGCCCGGCACCCACGCTGCCAGTCGACCTCGGTCAGGTCGCGATCGTATCCAAACGCGCGGCTGAGGGCAAAACGACCTCGGATTTCAACAGCGGCCTCGCCGCGATCGGCACCGGGCCATATCGTTTCATCGAGTGGGTGTCGGCGGATCATCTGACGCTGGCGAAAAATCCGACCTATTGGGGTGGCGCCGAACCCTGGGATCGTGTGACGCGCCGAGCAATTCCTGGCGATGCGGCGAGGGTCGCTGCGCTGCTGGCTGGCGATGTGGATATTATCGAGGGCGTGCCAGCCGTCGATCGCACCCGCATCGCGGTACACCCCAATTTGTCGCTGTTCGAATGCGACGCGTTCCGCATCATTTATCTGCACATGGACTCCGCGCGCGACGTTTCCCCCGGCATCGGCGACGTCAACGGTGCGAAAATGGACAGAAATCCGTTACGCGATGCTCGTATTCGGCGGGCTGTCAGCTACGCCATCAACCGGCAAGCCCTGACGGAACGGTTGCTGAGCGGGCAGGCGCACCCCGCCGGCCAATACATCCCGCCCGGCACGCCCGGTGCCAGCACCAATTTGCCGCCTATTCCTTACGACATCGATCTGGCGAAGCGCCTGATGAAGGAGGCCGGGTGGGAGAGCGGGTTCAGCGTCGTGCTGACCGGTTCCAACGACCGCTATCCCAGCGACGCGCAGGTAACGCAGGCCGTGGGACAAATGCTCGCCCGCATCGGCATCAAGACCGACGTGCAAACCATGCAAGCCGCGATGCTGTTCAGCCGCGGCAGCAAGCTGGAGTTCAGCATGATGCTGTCCGGCTGGGTCGGATCGGGGGAAGCATCCTCCCCCCTAACCGCATTGATGGCGACCTATGACCCCAAAACCGGCATGGGCCCGTCCAACCGCGGCCGCTGGTCCAACGCCGCGTTCGATACGGCGTTGGGGAACGCATTGCGCAGCATGGACGACACCAAGCGCAACGCATTGTACGCACGGGCAGCGGAGATCGCAGTGGAGGATATGGCAGTGGTGCCGGTGTATTTCACCATCAACACCTGGGCCACCAAAAAAGGCCTGGCATATGAGGCTCGGGGCGACGAGCTGTCCTTCGCGATGAGCTTGCGACCGGCGAAGTAGCGCATTGCGTTGCCGCCGGGGCCGCGGGGCGTATACTTACCGGTAGCAAAATCGGAGCGAACGCATGCGCCAGATGACGATGGTGGGCTTCCTGCAGGCCCAAAACTGCACCACTTTGGCCAGCGCCTGGCGCCACCCCGACGCGCGCTCCGACTTCACCACCGCTGCCTACTACCAGCACATCGGGCAGGTGCTGGAGGCCGGCAAATTCCAGATGGGCTTCTTCGATGACCGCCTGGCCATGCCAGACCTGTACGGAGGCAACCCGGCCGAGGTCGTCGCCAACGGCGTCCGCGTGGTCAAAATGGACCCCTTCGCCTGCCTGATGGCGATGGGCTTCGGCACGTCGCGGCTGGGCATCGGCTCCACCGCCTCCACCACCTATTACGAACCGTTCGACGTCGCCCGCCGCCTGCAAACCGTAGACTTGATGCTCGGCGGACGAGCCGCCTGGAACGTGGTGACATCCGTCAACGACGGCGAAGCCCACAACATGGGCCGCGACGTCCACATGGAGCACGACGCCCGCTACGACCGCGCCGACGAGTTCATGGAAATTGTCCTCAATTGCTGGGATTCGTGGGAGGACGACGCCCTGGTCCTGGACAAGAAGTCCGGCCTGTTCGCCCATCCCGAGAAGGTGCACCGGCAGGAATATGACGGCCGGTATCTGAAAACCCATGGCACCTTCACCGTCCCGCGTTCCCCGCAGGGCCACCCGGTGGTCATCCAGGCGGGGGCCTCGCCACGCGGAAAAATTTTCTCCGCGCGCTGGGCCGAAACGGTGTTCGTTGCGTACCACGATATCGAGGACGGTAAGAAGCAATACAAGGAATTCAAGGACGCCATCGCCGGCCACGGCCGCGACCCCGACAAGGTCACCGTCAACACCATCGCCTACCCGGTCGTCGGGGAAACCCGCATGGAGGCCGAGGACAAAATGGCTCTGATCGAATCGCTATATCGCGAAGTCGATGGCCTGTCGTTATTGTCCGAAGCCCTGAATTTCGACTTCAAAACCAAGGGCATGGATGAGGCGTTCTCAGCCGAGGAACTCGACGGCATGTCCGGCATGCAAGCCATGCGCAATCGCGTCATGCAGGTGATCGGCCGCAACCCCACCGTGCGCGACTTCCTGACCGTGACCCGCCGCGGCCGCACCCACAACGCCGTGGTGGGCAGCGCCAAGGAAATCGCCGACCGGCTGGAGCAATGGTTCACCGAACGCGCCTGCGATGGGTTCGTGATCGCCGGCACCCACACCCCCGGAACGTTCGAGGATTTCGTGAAGTTCGTCGTCCCCGAACTGCAACGGCGCGGCGTCTATCAAAAGGAATACAAAGGCGCGACGCTTCGCGAAAACCTCGGACTCGGCTTGCCCGAACGCGGCTGGTGGAAATGACCGTTCTTATCGCGGGCGCGACAGGGCTGGTCGGTTACGCCGCGCTGAAGCATTTCGGTTCGCGCGCGATTGCGCTGTCCCGCCGTGTACCACCGGATCTGCATGGGGCCCGGCACATGGCGGTGGATCTGACGGACGCTGCGGCGTGCGTGGATGCTTCGAAGTCCTGGCACGATGTTACCCATCTGGTGTACGCGGCGCTGTTCGAACTCCCCGGTTTGGTGGACGGCTGGCGCAACGAAGAACAAATCCGCGTCAACGATGCGATGTTACGCAATTTGCTGGAACCGCTAATCGCCGCCGCCCCAAACCTGCGCCACGTCACGTTGCTGCAAGGCACCAAAGCCTACGGCGTCCACGTCCGCTCCATGAAAGTGCCCGCTCGTGAGGGCCGATCCGAAATGCGCGAACAGCCCAATTTCTACTGGGCGCAGGAGGATTACCTGCGCTCCAAGTCCGTGCCCTGGACCATTCTGCGCCCGGTGCTGATCGTGGGGGAGGCCATCGGCGGCGCCATGAACCTGATCCCCGCCCTGGGGGTTTACGCAGCGGCGATGCGGGAAAAGGGCAGCGTTCTGCCCTACCCCGGTGGCGCCGCCCGCGTCGGGCAGGCGGTGGACGCCGACCTGCTGGCCCGCGCCATCGCCTGGGCGGGGGAGACCGAGGCCGCGCGCAACGAAACGTTCAACGTGACGAACGGCGATGTTTTCGTATGGGAGAATGTGTGGCCTGCCATCGCGGAGGCCGTGGGAATGACGCCTGGCGACTCCCTACCGTTTTCCCTGCGCGACATCGCGCCTGCTGCCTGGGACAACATCCGTGCCCGGCTCGGCCTTGCATCGCCAGGCTTGAACGATTTCGTCGGACTGTCGATGGAATACGCCGACTACCAGATGCGATATGGCCAAACCGAACCCGGCTCGGCCTCCATCGTTTCGACGATTAAGATTGCTCAGGCCGGGTTTACCGAGGTTATGGATACCGAGACGATGTTCCGGACGTGGTTCCGTGTGTTTCAGGATAAGCGGTTGCTGCCGCGACCCTGATAGACGCTATTCCGCCGCGGCATGCTTAGACCATGATCGTTTGAGGATGCACGCGATCGCGGCGTTCGATCATGGTCTAAGCCTTTGTTTGAGAGGGTGATTCACGCCCGAGGTTGAAGTCAACCTCAGGCGATCACGCTCTAG
>JANXTL010000155.1 GCA_025352375.1 Acetobacteraceae bacterium
GGTGCAGTCGATGGCCCGCACTTTCTCCCCGTCGTGGAACAGCAGCCCATCGCGGAGGGTGAAAATCCAGGTCAGGCCGTCGGCCGATGTCTCCTGCCCGGCGCACATTTGCGGGCGGGCGACGAAGTTCTCATCGATACCGTACAGCATGTCGAAGACCATGAACCCGTGCGCCATGGTGGCGCCGGTCACGGTCCAGATGGGATCGAGGGTTGTCAGATTGACGTAGGGCACCAGCCGCAGCGTCTTCGCCGCCCCCTGCGCGAGGACCGGTGCCGCCAAAACCGAAACGGCGCCCGTCAAAACGGTCCTGCGGCGCATGGAGTCCTCCCTTTTGTACTTTGAGAACGACAGTGCCGTATAATCGGCATCCGTGCTACACACGGGCATGGAACTCGACCCGGTCTTCCTGTCGCGCATCCAATTCGTGTGGGTCATCGCCCTGCACATCCTGCTGCCGGCCTTCACCATGGGGCTGGCGTGCTTCATTGCGCTGCTGGAAACCGCGCATCTGGTCACCAAAAGCGCCGTTTACCTCCGTCTTTCGCAGTTCTGGCTGCGGATTTTCGCGGTATCGTTCGGCCTCGGCGTGGTGTCGGGCATCGTCATGCCCTTTCAAATTGGCACCAACTGGAGCCGCTATTCCGACGCCGCCGCCAACATTATCGCGCCATTGCTCGCCTATGAGGGGCTGACGGCGTTCTTCCTGGAGGCCGCGTTCCTCGGCGTCCTACTGTTCGGCCGCAAGCTGGTGCCGCCGGTGGTGCATTGCGGGGCGGCGATCGCGGTGGCGGCCGGCACGTTCTTCTCGTCGTTCTGGATCCTGGCGGTGAACAGCTGGATGCAGACCCCGGCGGGCTACACGCAGACGGAGGGGCGGTTTTTCCCCGCCGACTGGACCGCGGCGATCTTCAACCCGTCCTTCCCATACCGCCTGACGCACACTGTCACTGCATTCTTCCTGACCACCGGCTTCGTGGTGATCGGCGTCGCTTGCTACCACTTGCGCAAAGGGCAATTCGTGGCCGAGAGCCGCAAGATGCTGTCGATGACGCTGTGGCTGGTCACGGTTTTGGCGCCGCTACAGGTGTTCCTCGGCGACCAGCACGGGCTGAACACGCTCCAATATCAGCCCATCAAAGTCGCCGCGATGGAGGGTAACTGGCACCGCCAGGCCGGCGCCCCGCTGCTGCTTTTCGCCTGGCCGGACCAAGCCGCCGCCGAGAATCGCTATGAAATCGGCATCCCCGGCCTCGCCAGTCTGGTCCTGCGGCATGACATGAACGGCGAAATCCCCGGCCTCACGGAGGTGCCGCCCGAGGACCGGCCCCCCGTCGCGGTTGTCTTCTGGGCCTTCCGCATCATGGTCGGCGCTGGCCTGGGCATGCTCGGTTTGGTCGCGGTCGGGCTTTGGCTGCGCGCCCGGAGAACGCTGTTCACCACCGCGTGGTTCCAGCGCCTGTGCCTGTGGGCGTCGCCGATCGGGTTCGTGGCGGTGCTGGCTGGCTGGACCGTCACCGAAACCGGACGCCAGCCCTGGGTGATCTATGGCCTTCTGCGCACGAGGGACGCGGTGTCACCCTCCCTCACCGGGTTCGACGTCGCGTTGTCGCTGGCGATCTACGTCGTGGTCTACCTGTTCGTGTTCGGCTTCGGCCTGATCCTGCTGCTGCGCCTGATGCGCACCATCCCCATCGAACACGACGGCCCCGCCCCCGAGACCTCCGCCATCCTCGGTGGCCAACGCCCCCTCGCCGCCGGCATGCCGACCGAGGCGGACGCCCCATGAGCACCTGGTTCACCCTGATCTGGATCGCGATCATCGGCGTCGGCATCTTCCTGTACGTGGTCCTGGATGGATTCGATTTGGGTGTCGGCATCCTATCGCGCTTTGCGCCGTCCAAGGCGGACCGAGAACTGATGATCGCCTCGGTCTCCCCCTTCTGGGATGGCAATGAGACGTGGCTGATCCTGGGCGCGGTCGGGTTGATGGCCGCATTTCCCATGGCTTTCGCGATCATCGTGCCGGCACTGTACTTTCCGATCCTGGCCATGCTGGTGGGGCTGATGTTCCGCGGCGTCGCGTTCGAATTCCGCTCGGTTCCCGGCGCGCATGAGGGCCTTTGGGACATCGCCTTCTGCGGCGGATCGGTGTTGGCGGCGTTCTCCCAGGGGGTCATGTTGGGCATGTTCGTGACGGGGTTCACCGTCACCGGACGAGAATTCACCGGCACCAGCTTCGATTGGGTGGCGCCGTTCCCGTTGCTGTCCGGTGCCGCGCTGATTTTCGGCTACGCCCTGCTGGGCGCCGGTTGGTTGGTGATGAAGACCGAGGGGAAGCTGCAAACCTGGGCCCGCCGCATGGGGCGTCTGGCGCTGGCCGTCGTGCTGGTCTTCATCGCCGTCGTGACGTTGGTCATGCTTGTGCACCAACCCCAGGTGTTTGGCCGCTGGCTCCGGTTTCCGAACGTTCTGTTCCTTTGGCCGGTTCCGTTGGGCACCGCATTGGCCGCGTTCTGGGCCTGGCGCAGCCTGGGAGGATCGGGGGACGCGCAACCCTTCCTGGCGACTGTCGCGCTGTTCGGAACCGCTTTCCTGGGTCTGGCGATCAGCCTGTGGCCGATGATCGTGCCGACGTCGGTGGACCTATGGACCGCTGCGGCCTCGCCCAGCAGCCAGGCGTTCCTGCTGGTGGGCACGGTCATCCTGCTGCCGGTGATCCTGGCCTACTCGGCGTGGTCGTACTGGGTGTTCCGCGGCAAGGTGCGCGCGGATTCCGGCTACGGGCACTAGAGCGTGATCGCCTGAGGTTG
>JANXTL010000182.1 GCA_025352375.1 Acetobacteraceae bacterium
CCGATTTGGGTGGCGCAGTCCAAGGAGCGCCGCTACCACGAGGAACTGGCCCGGAACGTCGCGACTTATTGACCAGGGTTAAGCCTGTTTGGCATTGCGGGCGCCGCCTTTCGGAGCGAGTTGACGCCCGCGTTGTCGATATTCAGCAAGCGATCCCGCAACGCATCCATCAGCCAGCTATGCGACGCGCTCGCTTCGGCCGCGCGTCTGAGCGCCCTCCGTTCCGCCATATGTTTGGCTATCCCACCTATGACCGTGCCGAGTGCGCCCCCGGTCATGCCTCCGCCGCCAGCCATCATGTCCGTTCCAGCGCCGAGCATCCCGCCGCTAACAGAACCAGTTACATGCCCCACGAGGCTGTTAACTTTCCCCGCAGTGGAAAAATTCTGGGTATCCGATCATGGCCTTATGCTTTGCCCCTGCCGATTAGAGCGTGATCGCCTGAGGTTGACTTCAACCTCGGGCGTGAATCACTCTCTCAAACAAAGGCTTAGACCATGATCCAACGCCGAGATCGCATGCAACCTCAAACGATCATGGTCTAGGTGATCGTGAACGCAAAAGCGGCAGCGGCGAACGAAGGTGCCGCGTCTCCGTTGTTGATTGTTTTCGCGGTCGTCAGCAAGCCGAACGCCCAGCAGTTGCCCGCCGTGGAAGCATCGAAAAGACAGAAACCCGTGACGGTCCCCCAGTTCGCGGTCGGTGCCGGGAACGTGACCGTGCCGTTATTGCTGGTCGTGCCGCCTGTGCCGGAACTGGCCGTTGTCGAGCCGGCGCTTTGCGTGCCCGCCCAGTTGGGTAGGGAACTGGTTATAGCGACGCGCGCGTACGACCCGCCCGTTACCTCGGTTCCTGGCGTGGCCGAAGTGCTGGTGGTCGTGTGCTGTTGGCGGATGTCGTCGCGGGGCTGGCCGAGAAGGGCATTTCGCTCGCTGGCGACCCGAAGAAGGCGATTTTCCGCATTTACCGGGATGTGCGTTTCTCCAAGGAAAAGCTCCCTTACAAGACCCATGCGGGAGCGGTGCTGACGCGCGACGGCATCAAAGGCGCCGCCGGCATCCTGTATATCCACATTGACCCCGAGGGTTGCTGGCTCGCCGCCGGTTTCCACGCGCCGGAGCCGGAACAACTCGGCGCGATCCGGGAGGCGATCTATATCGATCCTCCGCGCTTCGAAACGGTGCGCGAAGATCTGGCCAAGGCGGGTCTGGCGCTGGATATGAAAGAAACCCTCAGCCGCATTCCCCGGGACTACCAGGATGCCGCTGACTGGCCGGTCGCCGACGTAGTGCGGTTGAAGCGTTTCGTCGTGCGGCGTCCGTTGACCCCCGAAACGGTGGCCAGCGCCGGTCTGATCCAAGCCGGCGTTGCGTTCGCCGCCGATGCCGAACCGCTGCTGCGATTCGGCTGGCAGGCGCTGACGGTCCTCGATCCGACGGCGCTGAAGCGCTAATAGATCTCCGACAACGGAACGGAAACGCCGATCTCCGGCAGTTCCAACACGCTATCCCGACCCTCCACCGTTTCAGCGTCCCAATTGCCGGAACGGCGGCGGACGGTGATAAGCGGGCGCTCCTGCTCCAGCAAGCAATAGACGAGCAGGCTGGGGATGGTGGCGTATTCCCCCCGGTTTGACTCGGCGATCGCTCAGTGCGGTGGATGGCGACGCGACTTCGACGACGATCGTAGGCGCCATTGTGTCAGCATCTTCGTCCGACCCGCCGCATACCACGCTCGCATCCGGGTAGCGTACCCGCCCGACCGTAATGACCTTTAGTTCGGGTCCGAAGGCCTCGCATGGCGGCTGAACACGGTTCGCCAGCGCCACCACCATCCGGGTTCCGACGCGCGCGTGCCGAAGGCTGCCGCCAGTCATTGCCACCGGTTGGATTCCATCGAACTCGTAGCGTTCCGGCTGGGCGCGTTCCCAGGCCAGAAATTCTTCGAGGGTGATTGGATTAAACGCAGCTCTCCTGGGTTAATCCTATCATAGCGGGGCGCGTTCCGCCTCAGGTAATCGGCGTCGCCACCACATGCTCCTGGTACGCCGTGCGCTCGCACAACCGCCCGTACCACGCCCGCACCGCAGGGAGATCCGGTCGCTCCAGCCCCAGATAATCCATCCCGAACCAGCGATGCGCATGCACGCCCCAGGGGATGTCGGCCAGGGTAAAAATATCCCCCGCGATATACGCGTGCTTCGCCAGCGATGGCTCGATCATGCTCCAGGCCCGAGCGGTTTCGGCGATGGCGCCGGCGATCGCGGCCATGTCGCGCTTGTCGGCGGTGGTGCGAACCAGGCCCCAGAACACCTGGCTCATGGGCCGGTTCAGCACGGTCTGCTGGGCATCCATCCAGCGGTCGATGTTGGCGCGGGCGTGCGGCTCCTGCGGCCACATCGGGCTGTGCGGTGCATGGGCATGGCAGAGATATCGCAGGATGGCGTTGCTCTCCCACAGGGTGAATGCGCCTTCCTGCAAGGTGGGCACCAGCCCGGTGGGGTTCATGCCGCGGTAGTCCGGGGTGTCGGTCTTACCGAACGCGCCGCCGACGTCGATCCGCTCGAACGGCAACCCCAGCTCGCCCAGGCCCCAGAGGGCTTTCATGACGTTGCTGGACGTCTTTCGGCCCCAAACGATGCGCTGCATGATTTTCCCCCTCGGGTTTATGGCGGCGGGAAGGTATGCTGCCTGAGGCGTCCCGGCAACTTGGATCACCATGCAGATACCCCAACCCCGCCTCATGGGCTTGGTCGGTGCGGCGTTAGCCGCGGCGGCGCTGGGTCTGGCGTTCGCCACCGAGTGGTGGGGCGGGCTCGTGCCCTGCGCCCTGTGCTTGTGGGAGCGTTGGCCCTACCGCGTCGCCATCGCGGCGGGCCTGCTGGTGAGCGCGATGCCCCGCGCCTTGCTGAAACCCGCAATCGCGTTGCTGGTTCTGACCATCCTCGCGGGATCGGCATTGGCGGCGGTCCACGCCGGTGTGGAGTTCCGCTGGTGGCGCAGCCCCTTCCCGGAGTGCGCGGCCCCCGTCTTCACGGGGGGTTCGATCGCCGAGCGGCTGAAGGCGATGCCGGCGATGCCGGCGAAGCCTTGCGACGATCCGACGTATTTGATTCCGTTTCTGCCGGTATCGATGGCACAGATGAACCTGCTGTTCAGCCTCGCATTGGCGGCATTCGTCGCCTTGTCCCTTCGTGAAAGGCCGCCTGTCCGATGACCCGTCCGCGCCTGCCCGGCGATCCGCCGCGCCTCCTGAACCGCATGATCCGGGTCGACCACGCCGGGGAATACGGTGCCGCCCGCATCTATGCCGGCCAGATCGCGGTGCTCGGGCGCGGCGACAAGGGCGACCTGCTGCGGCACATGCAGGCGCAGGAGCAAGCCCACCTCGACACCTTCAACGATCTGATCGCGACGCAGCGGGTGCGGCCCACCGCACTGCTGCCCCTTTGGCATCTGGCCGGCTTCGCCCTCGGTGCCGTCACGGCTGCCATGGGGGATAAAGCCGCGATGGCCTGCACCGTCGCGGTGGAGGAAACGATCGACGCCCATTACACCGCGCAGATCGAGGCGCTGCCGGACACCGCGTTTCGCCAGACGCTGGAAACATTCCGTACCGAGGAGCGGGAACACCGCGATATCGGGCTGGAGAACGGTGCGGAGCAGATGCCGGGCTATCGGCTGCTGACCGGCATCGTCAAAGCCGGCTGTCGGGCGGCGATCCGGATCAGCGAACGGATTTAGTCGGATAAAATACTCTTATCCCAAGCGGCCTGGATGATGACTCTCGCGGCATGCGTCGAGATGACGGGGCGGGAATGCCGGTGGGTTGATAAATTGGCGGGCAACCAACGTCACCGAAACATCCCTCTTCTCCCTCTTATCCCGGGTATCGTTTTTGAAAGAATGCTCTTTGTCCGGGCTACACTGAGATAGGCCCCGCCCCCGACCCCCAGTGCGCAGGGCGCGGGAGAATCAACTGGAGCTCGTGAGACATGACCGAATACCTCGAATGGCCAACGTTGGGACTGAACAACGCCTAGAGCGTGATCGCCTGAGGTTGACTTCAACCTCGGGCGTGAATCACCCTCTCAAACATAGGCTTAGAGCGTGATCGCCTGAGGTTGACTTCAACCTCGGGCGTGAATCACCCTCTCAAACAAAGGCTTAGACCATGATCCAACGCCGAGATCGCGTGCAATATCAAACGATCACGCTCTAACACCGCCGCCGATGCCTTCGACACGGTCCCCGACACCAAGCCGGATCCTGAAATGCTCGCCCTCGCGGTGCAGTTGATCGCCCGCCAAACCGGCAAATTCGACCCCGGCGATTTTGAGGATCGCTATGAAACCCGCCT
>JANXTL010000352.1 GCA_025352375.1 Acetobacteraceae bacterium
CAACCTCCCCTTCCGAAAACCCCCACTCCATTAACCCCGACTCGTTATGCGCCCCAATCGCCGGGTCCGTCTCCTGGATCGCCCCCGGCGTCCGAGAAAACCGCGGTGCCGGCGCCGGCTGCAATACCCCGTCCACCGTCACGAACGTCCCCCGCGCGATATGGTGCGGGTGGGACGGCGCATCGGCCAAACTCAACACCCCCGCGAAGCAGGCATCGCTGCCCTCCATCAGTGCCATCCATTCGGCCTGGGTGCGCGTCAGGAACACCGCCTCCAGCCGAATCCGCAGTGCAGGCCAGTAAGCCGGGTCCCGCTGCCGGTCCCGCGGGAAATCCGTTATCCCCAGCCGGTCCAGCAGCTCGGCGAAGAACTGCTTCTCAATGGATCCGAGCGCCACGAAGCGCCCGTCGCTGCACCGATACACACCATAGTACGGCGCACCGCCGTCCACCCCGTTCGATTCCCGAGTGTCGTTCCAGCGCCCCCCGGCCATGTGCCCGTAGAACGCGGCCATCAACGACGCGGCCCCGTCGCTCATGGCGGCATCGACGACCTGGCCCTCGCCGGTCGCCCGCGCGTGCAACAGCCCGGCGAGCAACCCGAGCGCCAGATAAAGCGCTCCACCGCCGAAATCCCCTACGAGGTTTAACGGCGGCACGGGGCGGTCCTTCACCCCGATCGCGTGCAGTGCCCCGGTGATCGCGATGTAGTTGATGTCGTGCCCGGCGGCCTGTGCCAGAGGCCCGTCTTGCCCCCACCCCGTCATCCGCCCGTAAACCAGCCGAGGGTTCCGCGCCAAAGCCACATCGGGCCCGAGTCCGAGCCGCTCCATGACCCCAGGCCGGAAGCCCTCGTACAAAGCGTCGGCGGACACGATCAGGCGAAGACAGGCTTCCCGCGCCTCGGGCCGCTTCAAGTCCAGCGCGACCGACTTGCGGCCGCGGCGGGTGACGTGGGTTTTCTCCCCCCGGTCGCCGTCCTTGCGGTCGATCCGCAGAATATCGGCGCCGAGGTCCGACAGCAGCATGCCGCAGAACGGACCCGGCCCGATGCCGGAGAACTCCAGGATCCGAATGCCGGACAGCGGGCCCGACGCCATAACTCAGGCCGCCGTCACGCCGCCATCGACAATCAACCCGGCCCCGTTCATGTAGCCGGCATCGTCGGAAGCAAGAAAAACGATACCCTTGGCGATATCCATCGGCACGCCGAGCCGGCCCCAGGGTATCGTGTCCGTCACCATCTGCTTGTGCGGCGCGGTGTCGTTGCTGCCGCTCCGTTGGGCGCGCGCGACGAAGGTCTGCTCGCCCATGTCGGTCTGGATGACGCCGGGATGAATGGAGTTCACCCGGATGCGGTAGCCCTTGCGCCCGAACTCCAGCGCGCAGGACTTGGTGAACAGGGTCACGCCGCCCTTGGTCATCGAATACAACGGGTCGAGCTGCGATCCCACAATCCCCGCGATCGATGCCAAATTCACGATGGCGCTGCCGTGTTCGGCACCACGCGCGGCCTCCCGCAGCGCCGGGATGCACATGCGGGTGCCCAGGAACACGCCGGTCATGTTGACTGCGACGAGCTTGTCCCATTCGGCCATGGAGATGTCCTCGATCCCCTTGCCGATGAATACGCCGGCGTTGTTGACCAGGATGTTCAGCGCGCCGAACCGGCTGACCGCGACGCCGACGGCGGCGGTCCAGCTTTCTTCCTGGGTCACGTCCAAATGTACGTATTCGGCTTGTCCCCCGGCGGCGCGGATGGCGGCGACGGTTTGCACGCCACGCTCATCCAGCACGTCGCCAATCACCACCTTGGCACCGGCTTGGGCCATTAACTGTGCGGTCTCCCCGCCGATGCCGCGCGCGCCGCCGGAGATCAGGGCGACCTTATCGTCGAGACGGTTCATGCTTTCCTCCATTGTTTCCCGTTACCCTACACGTCACCCCGCAAACGACAACGGCTCGGGGATCGCTCCCCGAGCCGCACTCTGTTCCAACCGCCAGGTTAGAACTGGTTCATCGTGTTGTGCGAACCACCTGCCTTCAGGGCCGCCGCACCCGCGAAATACTCCTTGTGGTCGTCGCCGATGTCCGACCCCGCCATGTTCTGGTGCCGCACGCAGGCGACGCCCTGGCGGATTTCCTGGCGCTGCACGGCCTTTACATAGCCCAGCATGCCCTGATCGCCGAAGTATGCGCCGCATAGATTGTCGGCCGCGAGCGCCTCGGTGTGGTACGTCGGCAGGGTAATCAGATGGTGGAAGATTCCCGCGCGCTTCGCCGCGTCCGCCTGGAAGGTGCGGATGCGCTCATCGGCTTCCTTCGCCAGCGGGGTGGCGTCGTAGTCCACGCTCATGAGCTTGGCCCGATCGTATTGGCCGACCGAGTTCGAGCCTTCCGCCTTCCACGCATCATACACTTGCTGGCGGAAATTCAGCGTCCAGTTGAAGCTAGGAGAATTGTTGTAGGCCAGCTTGGCGTTCGGCACGACGGCGCGGATGCGGTCCATCATGGCGGCGATCTGCTCCACGTGGGGCTTCTCGGTTTCGATCCACAGCAGATCGGCGCCGGCCTGGAGAGATGCGATGCCGTCCATCACGCAGCGATCCACGCCGGTGCCGGGGCGGAACTGGAACAGGTTGCTGGGCAGGCGCTTCGGGCGCAGCAGTTTTCCCCCACGGTTCAGCAGCACGTCGCCGTTGCGCACGTCGGCGGGGGAGACTTCTTCGCAATCGAGGTAGCTATTGTACTGGTCGCCCAGATCGCCGGGGGTGTGGCTCACGGCGATCTGCTTGGTCAGGCCCGCGCCCAGAGAGTCGGTGCGGGTGACGATGATGCCGTCTTCCACGCCCAGTTCCAGGAACGCGTAACGCACCGCGCGGACCTTCGCGAGGAAGTCCTCATGCGGCACGGTCACTTTGCCGTCCTGATGGCCGCACTGCTTTTCGTCGGACACCTGGTTCTCGATCTGCAGCGCGCAGGCGCCGGCCTCGATCATCTTCTTGGCCAGGAGGTAGGTGGCCTCCGCGTTGCCGAAGCCGGCGTCGATGTCGGCGATGATCGGCACCACGTGGGTCTCGTAATTTTCGACGCGATTCAGCAGTTCGGTTTCACGGGCGCTGTCGCCGGCCATACGAGCGGCGTCGATATCCCGGTACAGGCCGCCCAGCTCACGGGCGTCGGCCTGGCGGAGGAACGTATAGATCTCCTTGATCAGCGCGGGGACCGTGGTCTTCTCGTGCATGGACTGGTCGGGCAGGGGGCCGAATTCGGAGCGCAGGGCGGCGACCATCCAGCCGGACAGGTAGATGTAGCGGCGCTTGGTGGTGCCGAAGTGCTTCTTGACAGCGATGATCTGCTGCTGGCCGACGAAGCCGTGCCAGGCGCCCAGCGACTGGGTGTAAAGCGAGGAGTCGGCGTCGTAGGCGGCCATGTCGGCGCGCATGATGGCGGCGGTGTAGCGAGCGACGTCCAACCCGGTCTGGAAGCGGTTCTGCAGCCGCATGCGCGCCACGGACTCGGGGTTGATGCTGTCCCAGGTGCCCTTCTTGGTCTCGATCAGCGAGGCGATCTGGGCGGCATGGTCGTGATAGGGGGACGACCGAACGGCCGAAGCCGGCATACCGCCAGCCAATCCGTCGGGGGAGAAATTCGGCTTGATCATCGGGTCATTCCTTCGCGGTGGATCGCCTCAAGAGCGCCCCCAGGATGTAGAATGCTGCACCCGCGAAGTCATGATGGAAACAGAGCGTGGCGTTGCAAAGTTGTCGGCAAATTCACATTTAAATTCAATAATTTGTAAAAGGTGTAAAGCCAGGCGCGCCCGATTGGCTTGGCAACCTACACGTGTAGTGAAGCGAATTCCTCATGGCAGCGATGAAAGGTATTGACCGACCGGGTTGGGGCAAGGCAGGCTGTCCCCCGTACAAAGAGCTAGATGTTCCTCGGGCACGAAACAGGTGCCGGGTTGGCACATAACAGGGAAGGATAACGGCTATGATTAACATCAGCCGGCGAAATGCGTTGGGGTCCTCGGTCGCCGCGGCCGCGGGGGCGGTGTTGGCGCGACCTTATATCGCCAACGCGGCGGCCACGACCGCCGTCGTGTGGAACAACCAGGGCTTTGTGAAGGAGGAGGACGAAGCCTTTAAGCAGGTGGTCTCCGATTACGAGAAGAAGACGGGCAATAAGATCGAATACAGCATCATGCCGTTCATGGCATTGAACCAGAAAACAATTTCCGCCCTGACGAGCGGCGACGTTCCAGATCTGATCTTCCACGACGCGCCCGCGACCATTCTGCCGCAGAACGCCTGGAACGACAAACTGCTGCCGGTCAATGACGTCGTGGAGGTTCAGAAGGCGAGGCTCAATCCCAGCGCGCTCGCGGCGTCCAGCTTCTACAACAGCACCTCAAAAAAGCGCGATTTCTATCTGTGCCCCGTTAAGATGGGTACAACGCCATTTCATATCTGGGGCGACCTCGTCAAGAAAGCCGGGTTCGATCTGAAGGACGCGCCGAAGACCTGGGATGCCTACTGGGACTTCTTCAAGCAAATGCAGGCCCCCCTGCGCGCAGCCGGCATGCGCAAGATTTATGCACTCGGGTTGCAGGTCACGACCGTCGGCCCGAACGACAGCACCAACCTGTATCAGCACTTTCTGGAAGCCAACGGCGGCGGCGACATCGTCACCGAGGACGGCAAGCTGCACACCGACGATCCCAAGGTGCGGGAAGCCGCGCTCAAGGCGACCACCTGGATGTCGGATTGCTACAAAGGCGGTTTCGTGCCGCCGGAGGCGCTCAGCTGGAACGACGCCGACGACAATAACGGCTTCCACGAGAAACTGTTCCTGATGGACCTGGACGGCACGATCTCGACCGAGGTCGCGATGATCCACGACAAAGCGAAATACGACGCCGCCGTCACCATGCGTTTGCCCAATCGCAATGACGGCTCGCCGATGCGGGCCTTCATCGGGCCGGGCGGCGGCTTCATTCCCAAAGGTGCCAAAAACGTTGATGCCGCCAAGGACTTCATGAAATACTACATGCTGCCCGAGGTCATGAACGCCAACCTGAAAACCGGGCTCGGGCGCTGGATTCCAGCGATCACCGACCTCTGCAAATCCGATCCATTCTGGCTCGATCCGGCGGATCCGCACCGCGTGGCCTATACCAGCCAGGCCCTCGGGACGACCCGCCCGCTTTACAACGCCTTCAATCCCGCCTGGGGTCAGGTGGAGGCGGAGCAGCTCTTCATGTCGACCGTTTCGGACGTTGTGAAAAACAACATGACCCCGCAAGCTGCGTTGGACAAAGCGTTCAAGCGCGCCAACGAGATCTTCGCCAAGTTCACGTTCGCGTAACAAACAGGGGTGGCCATGAGCAGCACCACAGAGCAAGCACTCTCAGTTGGGCGGCCGTTCGACGCCACCCGAGCAAGGCGTCGGCACGGCTGGTTCGGGGGGCTGCAAGGGTCGGAACATGCCTGGGCCGTTGCCTTTGCGCTGCCCTATACTGCCGTGTTCTTGTTCTTCGTGATCTATCCGATCGGGTACGGGCTGTGGATGGGTAGCAGTCCGGCGCTTTATCAGGAGTTATTCGACGATCCGCGCTATATGACAACGGTCATCAATACGTTGCTGTATGTCGGCATCGGCGTGAACCTGAAGATGTTCCTCGCGTTCATGCTATCCGGCTTCTTCATCCGCAAGCGCTGGTGGAGCAAGTTCGTTCTGGTGCTGTTCATCCTGCCGTGGGCGACACCGGCACTCCCCGCCTTCATGTCGATCCACTGGTTCCTCAACGGCCAGTGGGGCATGCTGAACAATATGCTGTTCGAATTGTTCGGCATCGACGGACCCGTTTACCTGAACGAGCATTGGACCGGCCTGGCTGCCAATGTGGGCGCCTACATCTGGAAGACCCTGCCATTCTGGACCCTGATCCTGCTGGCCGGCCGGATGGCGGTGCCGACCGAATTGTATGAAGCCGCGGCGGTCGACGGTGCCGGCGGACTGCGCAAATTCACGCATGTGACGCTGCCGCTGATGGCCAATCTCTATTTCGTCTGCACACTTCTCGACATGGTGTTCGCGCTGGGCGATTTCAATTCGACATTCTTCGTCTCCGGCGGCGGTCCCGCGATGTCGACCGAGGTGCTGGCAACCCTTGGCATTCGGTATGCGTTTACTGTCGCACTGCCGAATCTCGGCGTGGCAGCGGTGATGTCGGCACTGCCGTTGCTGATCCCGCTGGTGATCCTGCTGATGCGGAAATTGCGCATGTCGGAGGGCCAGCTATGAGTGCCACGATCTCCAACCGGCGCAAGCGCTCGAAGCTTTATTACCGGGTGCAGCACTACGCCGGGGAGATCGCCTGCCTGGTATTGGGCGCGGTTCTCGTCATCTGGTCGCTGATGCCGATCTACAACATGTGGATGATCGCGCTGAACAAGCACGACGCCATTTTCGAGGGTGGCCTGTGGCCGGAAGACCCGACACTGGAGGCTTTTCGCGTCGTCGTCACGCAGGATTTCTGGTACCTCGCCCAGTTTTGGCACCAGTTCGGCAACAGCTTCTATGTCGGGTTCATGGTGAGTTTCCTGACGTTGTTCATCGGTTCCCTGGCCAGCTTCACGGTCGGGCGGTTGCACCTGAAAAACGGCTGGATGCTGACAAACGCGGCGTTGATGACCTATGTCATTCCCGCGTCGTTCCTGGCGATCCCGATGTACCGCATCATGCAGATTTACGGGCTGGCGAATAACCTGTGGTCGGTCATCGCGACGCTGACGACCTTCGCCACGCCGTATGCGATCTTCATTTTCTCGCAATACGGCAAATCGATCCCGATGGAGCTCGATGAGTCCGCGCGCATCGACGGGGCCAACCCGTGGCAGATCTACTTCCGGATCTATCTGCCGCTGATGGCGCCAGCTTTGGTCGCGGTCGGCACCTATGCGCTATTGCTGGCGTGGAATGAGTACCTCTACAACTTCCTGCTCTTGTCCACGCCGGGCAGCATGACCGTGGCGGTGGCCCTGGCACAGTTCCTGAACAGCGACGAATCGCCGTGGAACTACATGATGGCCACCGCCATCATTTATGCCATCCCGCCGATCGTGATGTACTACGGATCGCGCCGCTATATGGCCGCTGGACTGACGATGGGGGGTGTGAAGGGCTAACACCACCGGCGTTTTCTGGCTGTCGTAACTATAACGAATAATAACGATACCGACCTTACAGGGAAGGATAACGGCCATGAGAAATGTTAGCCGGCGATCCGCGATCGCCGGATCGATGGGTTTCGCGATAGCGGCGCCCTATATCGCCAACGCCGCGGGAACAACGGCCGTCGTCTGGGCGGGGCAAGGCTTCGTCCAGGAAGAGGATGTCGCCTTCCGAAAAACGGTCGACGACTATGAGAAGTTATCCGGCAACAAGATCGAACTCAGCATCATGCCGTTCCAGGCATTGAACCAGAAGGCCATCGCCGCGCTGACCAGCGGCGACGTGCCGGATCTGATTTTCGCTGGCGCACCGGAAACGATCCTGCCGCAGCATGCCTGGGACGATAAGCTTGTCGATGTCAGCGATATCGTCGAACCCTACCGGTCGAGATTAAGCGAAACCGCGCTGCTCGCATCGACCTTCTACAACAAGGTTCAGAAGCGCCGCGCTTTCTATCTCGCGCCGGTCAAGCAGGGCTGCGCGCCGTTCCATATTTGGGGCAGTCTCGTGACCAAAGCCGGCTTCACGCTGGCGGACGCGCCGAACACCTGGGACGCGTTCTGGAATTTCTTCAAGCCCGTGCAAACGTCTTTGCGTGCCAAAGGCATGCGCAAGATTTACGGCATGGGCCTGCAAATCACCACCGTCGGGCCGAACGACGGCAACAACTTGTTCCAGCATTTCATGAACGCCAACGGTGGCGCCGGGATCGTCACCAAAGACGGAACGCTGCACACCGACGATCCTAAAGTGCGGGAGGCCGCGATCCATTCGGTCGAGTTCATGACCAACGCCTACAAAGAAGGCTTCGTCCCGCCGGAAGCGTTGAGTTGGAACGACGCCGACGACAACAATGCATACCACGAACGGCTGTTCGTCATGGACCTCGACGGGACCTTGTCGACCGAACTGGCGATGATGAAGGACAAGAAGGCCTATTACGAAGAAATGGTCGTAATGGGCCTGCCGAACGGCAACGACGGCAAGCCGATGCCGGCGGTGCTTGGTGCGGGCGGCGGCTTCATCCCGAAAGGGGCGAAGAACGTCGCCGTGGCCAAGGACTTCATGACCTATTTTATGCAGCCTCAGGTGGCGAATGAGAACCTGAAGAGCGGCCTGGGCCGGTGGCTGCCGGTGCTACCCCAGGTCATCAAAGACGACCCATGGTGGATGGATTCCAGCGATCCGCACCGCGGTCCCTATGTGAAGGAAGGCGTGCTGGGCCCGAGCGTGCCGAGCTTTAATGGGTTCAATCCGGCGTGGGGGCAGGTGCAGGCGGAGCAGTTGTGGGGGCAATGCCATGCCGATGTCATCAAGAACAATATGACTCCGGCGCAAGCGGTCGACAAGGCGTTCCGCCGGATGGAAGCCATCTTCGCCAAGGTGGTCTTCGGGTGAAGCTGTTAAAAGGTAACGGGAGGGTCGTGCCAATGGTTAACATGGGTCGCCGGACAGCAATTGCCGGCTCCTTCGCGACAGCCGCCTTGTCGCGGCCGTATATCGCCAACGCCGCGAACAGTACCGCCGTCGTCTGGCAAGTGCAGGGTTTCGTGCAGGAGGAAGACGCAGCCTTCCGCAAAACCGTCGCGGATTACGAAAAGCTCAGCGGCAATAAAATCGACCTCAGCGTCATGCCGTTTCAGGCGTTGAACCAAAAGGCGGTTGCCGCCCTGACCAGCGGGGACGTGCCCGACCTGATCTTCCACGACGCACCCACGACGCTCCTGCCGCAGAACGCCTGGGACGATAAGCTCGAGGATGTCAGCGACGTCGTTGAGGCACAAAAATCGAAACTCAGCGCAACGGCTTTGCTCAACGCCAGCTTCTATAACGGCCGCACGAAGAAGCGGGCGTTCTATCTGGCGCCGATCAAGCAGTCTTGCGCGCCGTTCCATATCTGGGGCGACCTGATCGACAAGGCCGGGTTTGACCTGAAAGATGCACCCAAGACCTGGGACGCGTTCTGGGACTTCTTCAAACCCGTGCAAACCGCCCTGCGCGCCAAGGGGATGCGCAAGATGTACGCGCTAGGATTGCAGATCACCACGGTCGGACCCAACGACGGCAATGGGTTGTTCGCGCATTTCCTGATCGCCAACGGCGGCCAGGACATCGTCACCAAGGATGGCAAGCTGCATACCGACGATCCCAAAGTGCGGGAAGCCGCGATCAAATCGGTCGAATTCATGACCAAATGCTACAAGGACGGCTTCGTGCCGCCCGAGGCACTCAGTTGGAACGACGCCGACGACAATAACGCCTATCACGAGAAGCTGTTCGTGATGAATTTCGACGGCACGCTGTCGCCCGAACTCGCCATGATTAAGAATCAGAAGCAATATCACGAAGCCGTCGTGAGGGGGTTACCACTTCGCAACGATGGCTCTATCATGCCCGCGCAGCTCGGCGCCGGCGGCGGCTTTATACCCAAGGGTGCCAAGAATATCGCCGTGGCGAAGGAGTTTATGACATACTTCATGCGGCCGGAGGTAATGAACGAAAACCTGAAAAATGGGCTGGGCCGCTGGGTGCCGGCGATCCCGTCGATCGTGAAGGAAGACCCGTGGTGGCTGGATACGAAACTCGACCCGCACCGTTCGGCGTATGTGCACGAGGCCGTGTTGGGCCCGACGATCGCGCAGTACAATGGCTTCAACCCGGCCTGGGGCAAGGTCGCGGCCGAACAAATCTGGGGCCAATGCCACGCCGACGTGATCAAGAGCAACATGACCGCGTCGCAAGCGGTCGACAAAGCCTTCAAGCGGGTCGAAGAGATTTTTTCGAGGGTGGTTTTCGGGTAGGGCGCATATGAGCGGCGTTCTGGCATTAAACAGGCCGATCGCTTCGGCCTGGCGCCTCCGGTTGCCGGGACCGGATACGTTCTGGGCCGCCGCCTTCGCACTGCCTTATGCCGCGATTTTCCTTTTCTTCGTGCTGTATCCCGTCATCTTCGGGTTCTGGCTCGGCAGCAGTCCAGCGCTTTACACCGAATTGTTCTCAAGCCCGCTGTACCTGACCGCCTTGGCCAATACGCTGATTTTCGTAGGAATCGGGGTCAATCTGAAAATGGCCCTGGCGTTTCTGCTGTCCGGCTTTTTCATGCGCAAGCGCAAATGGGTCAAAGCGCTGCTGGTGATTTTCATCCTGCCCTGGGCGACACCGGCGTTGCCCGCATTCATGTCGATCCACTGGATGCTGAACGGGGAATGGGGCTTTTTGAACTCGGTCCTCGATGCGCTATTCGGCATCGACGGACCCATTTGGCTGATCGACCGCTGGCTCGCGTTGGGTGCCGATCTCGCGGCTTATATCTGGAAGCAACTCCCGTTCTGGACGGTAATCTTCCTGGCCGGCCGGATGTCGGTGCCGCGGGAATTGTATGAGGCCGCAGACGTCGATGGCGCCACCGGTTTCCGCCGCTTCGTCCACGTGACGGTGCCGCTGCAGGCCAATCTTTATCTTGTCTGCACCTTGCTTTCGACGATCTGGACCTTCGGCGATTTCAACACGATTACCTTCATCTCCGGCGGCGGCCCGTCGATGTCGACCGAGGTCCTGGCCACGCTCGGCATTCGCTATGCGTTCACGATGTCCGTCCCAAGCCTTGGTGTGGCGGCGGTGCTGTCGGCGCTGCCGTTGCTGGTGCCGATCATGGTGCTGCTGATGCGTAAGCTCCGCACCTCGGACGTCCAGCTATGAGCGGCGCGTCGCAAAGCCTCGAAATCGGCCGGGTCTCGCCGGCCCGGCGGCCGTTTCGGTTCGGTACGCCGCGCGGGTCGGAGCGTGCGTGGATCGGGGCGTTTTTGATCCCGTATGGGGCGGTGTTCGTTGCCTTCCTGGCGTATCCGGTGGCGTTCGGGCTGTGGATGGGGAGCAGCCCGGCGCTCTATGGCCATCTGGCCAGGGATCCGAAATTCCTGCCGACGGTGGTCAACACGCTGGTTTACGTCGGCATTGGCGTGAACGTGACGATGTTTGGAGCGCTGTTGCTGTCCGGCTATTTCCTGGACAAAAGCCGTTGGATCAAGGCGTTGCTGGTGCTGTTCATGCTGCCCTGGGCGTTGCCGGCGATTCCGGCATTCGTGTCCTGGCACTGGATGCTGATATCGCACCACGGCTTGGTTAACAGCCTGCTCGATCAGGTGTTCGATATCGAGGGCCCCATCTGGTTCAACGAGTACTGGCTGGCTCTGGGTGCCAACATTGTCGCGACAATCTGGAAATGGATGCCATTCTGGACGTTGATTTTCTTGGCGGGACGAATGGCGATCCCGCAGGATATCTATGACGCAGCGGACGTCGACGGCGCGGTTGGGATAAGCCGTTTTGCCTATGTGACGTTCCCCCTGCTGGGCAATCTCTATCTGATCTGCACCCTGCTTTCGACGCTGTGGCTGATCGGGGACTTCACCACGGTGAACTTCGTGTCCAACGGCGCGCCGGCGCGGATGACCGAGGTACTGGCCACCTACGGTACCCATCTCGCCTTCCAGTCCGGCGATCCGCCGCTGGGTGCCGCTGCGATGCTGTCCCTGTTGCCGCTCATGATCCCCTTGGCGATCCTGCTGATCCGGAAAATCCGCGCCGATGAGTTGCAGCTGTGAAACGCCTCGGTAAAATCGCGCTTGGGGTCGGGCTGGTCGTTTGGACTATCATGCCGATCTACAACATGATCCTGGTCGCCCTGGACGACGACGCGGCCGAATACTCGGGCCACCTCTGGCCATCCGAAATGAACTTCGAAAGCTTCCGCGTTATCTGGACGCAGGATTATTGGTATCTGGAGCATTTCTGGCACCAGTTCGGCAATAGCTGCTTCATGGGCTTCATGACGATGGTGCTGACGGTCGCGATCGGGTCGCTGGCCAGCTTCGGCCTGGGCCGCATGCGGTTACGCCACGGTTGGGTGCTCGGCCATGTCGCGCTGCTGACCTACGCGTTGCCGGCGTCGTTCCTGGCCATCCCATTCGTGCACATCATGCACCGTTACGGGCTGTCGGACAGCCTCTGGTCGGTCATCGCGTCTCAGACGATGTTCGCCACGCCCTATGCAATCCTGATTTTCCAGCAATATGGGCGGTTGATCCCGTTGGAACTGGACGACGCCGCCAGGGTGGACGGCGCATCGCCCGGCCAGATGTATTGGCGCATATACCTGCCGCTGATGGCGCCGGCACTGGTCGCGGTGGGGACCTACGCATTGCTGCTGGCCTGGAACGAGTATCTCTATCAGTTCCTGCTGCTGTCCTCGACCCAGAGCATGACCGTGGCGGTCGCGCTCGACCAGTTCTTCGACAGCGACGAGGCGCCGTGGAATTACATGATGGCGACCGCGATTGTGTATTCCTTGCCGCCGGTCGCGACGTATTATGCGCTGCGCCGCTACATGGTCGCGGGTTTGACCATGGGCGGCGTGAAGGGCTGAGCCGATGTCGGCATCGACCGCGAATGGTATGGGCGTGGATTTCCAGGTGTCGTGGTCCCGGGTGCGCCGGCGTCCGCGCCCTTTCGCCCGCGGCTGGGGCATTGCATTGTCGCTGCTGGCGCACGTCGCCGTCCTTGCTGCCCTCATGACCTTCCTGCCCAACCGCTCGGTTCCGACGGAAGTGGCGCCGGAAGGTGCGGTCGAGCTGGTATTCGCGCCCGTCCCCCCCGAACCTGTGCCGTTGCCCGCTGCCGTGGAAGCAGCAGCCGCTTTCGATGTCGTGGCCCCGGCCGAAGAAGCTGTCACCCCGCGTGCGCCTGTTGCCCCCGTTCGGCCGCCGGAAAAGCCGGTGCCACCCCGTGTCACGGTCGCCCGACCCGCCCCACTCATTGCGCCCGTCATCCAGGCGGAGGTCACCGAGGCCCCTCTTATCCCCGCGAGGCCGGTGGCGGGGATGGAGTCGGATCGCCCACCCGCTTATCCTGAGGCCGCACGCCGCCGCGGCGAGCAGGGGAGGGTGGTTTTGAAAGTCGATGTGTCCGCCAACGGCTCGCCGCTGGACGTCAGCGTGGTGCAAGGCAGCGGTTTCGCCAGCCTCGATGCCGCCGCGCTGGGTGCGGTCAGGCAGTGGAGCTTCATGCCGGCGACGCGTGGCGGCACACCGGTCGCCGCGGTCGCGCAAGTGCCCATCCGGTTCCGGCTGGCCGATTGACCCGGTTCGGCGCGATATTTCTCCTGACGCTTTTACCGATCGGGGCGTGGGCGCAGGAAGCGGCGAAACTGCCGGAGGTCGTGGTGATCGGCGCCTCGCCCTTGCTGGGTTCGGGGCTCGACCGAACCAAAGTACCGGCGGCGGCCCATGTATTGACCAGTCAGGACATCGCGCGCACCGGTATCCCGTCGGCGTTGGGGGCATTGGAGGAAACGGTACCCGGGGTGTCGCTGGGCGATGCGCAGGGGAACCAGTTTCAGCCGAATTTCGTTTATCGCGGGTTTTCGGCGTCCCCGCTGGACGGCAACGCCCAGGGGCTGGCGGTTTACGTGAACGGCGTGCGTTTCAATCAACCTTTCGCCGATACGGTGAATTGGGACCTGCTGCCGGACATCGCGATCGACAAACTGAACCTGCAAGGATCGAACCCGGTATTCGGGCTGAATGCCTTGGGCGGCGCGCTGTCGGTCCAGTTGAAGAACGGCTTTACCTGGCAGGGCGGGTCGGCCGAGGTGCATGGCGGGTCGTTCGGCACCATCGGCGGTGCTTTCGAATACGGCCTGAAGAGCGGTAATACGGCCGCCTATGTCGCGACCAATCTGGTGCACAGCGACGGTTGGCGGCAGTTCAACCGGTCCGATCTGCGGCAGTTCTACGGCGATGTCGGCTGGCAGGGCGACACCGTGGCATTGCATTTGAACTTACTGCTGGCCGATAATATCCTGAACGGACCGGGGACGGTGCCGGTCCAGTTGCTCGGCGCGCAGCGCAATGCGGCGTTCACTTCCCCCAATCTGACCACCAACAAATACGGGTTGGTCAGCCTGTCAGGCACGTGGGATGCGACGGATGCGACTTCTGTTCAAGGCCTGATGTACTACAGCAATTTGTCGCAACGAATTTTCAACGGCAACACGACGAATGCGCGGCCCTGCGGCGGTTTCTTGTGCAACGGGAACGGCGATATTCTGCATGCGATCGGCGGCGGGGCAATCCCGGACTTCCTGAACGGCGGTCCCTATTCCCAGCTCAACAATCTGGCGGTCGATACCAACGGTTTCGGCGCCGCTGTGCAGGCGACGCACGACGGGACGGTGTTCGGCCTTCATCATAAGCTGGTCGCCGGCATCAGCTTCGACGGCGGTATCTCGGCATTCACCGCGAGCACGGCGATCGGCGGCCTGTCCGCCACCCGCCAATACCTAGGTCCAGGCATCGTAATCGACCAACCGGATGACGGGTTAGCGCCGGTGCGGGTGCGTACCAACACCGCCTATTACGGGGTCTATCTGGCCGAAATTGTCGACCTGACGCCGAAATTTTCTCTGTCGTTGTCCGGGCGCCTGAACCTGGCGTCGGTCGATCTGCACGACCAGAACGGGACGGCGCTGAACGGCAATCATAATTTCTCCCGGTTCAACCCTGGGATCGGGCTCACCTACAAGGTGCTGCCAAATGTTTCGGTCTACGCCAGCTATTCCGAGGCGAACAGGGCGCCGACGCCGTCCGAACTGTCCTGTGCCAGACCGGAAAGTCCGTGCACTCTCGCGAATTTTTTCGTCGGCGATCCGTCGCTCAAGCAGGTTGTTTCGCATAGCGTCGAAATAGGCGTGCGCGGGCAATGGCGTCAGTTCGACTGGAACCTTGGGGTCTTCCGAACCGATAACAACGACGAAATTCTGTTCGTCGCCAGTCCGACGCCGGGTCTCGGCTTTTTTCAGAACGTGAGCCATACCCGCCGGCAAGGAATCGAGGCAGGCGTGACCTACCGTACCCCCAGGCTGAAGGCCTGGCTGAATTACGCGTTCACCGATGCGACGTTCCAGACGGCGCTCACACTGGATAGCCCGTTGAATCCCGCCGGCGATGGGAATGGGCAGATCCATGTCGTTGCCGGCAACCGGCTGCCGGGCATTCCCCGGCATCGGTTGAAAGCCGGGTTCACCTACGCAGCGACGGACGCCTGGACTATTGGCGCTTCGGCGACGTTCAGTTCCGGGCAGACATTGTTCGGTGACGAGGCGAACCTGACCCCGGACACCGGCGCCTATGTCGTGCTGGCGGCCCACACCAGTTATCGGATCACTGAAAACATCCAGGTTTTCGCCAAATTCCAGAACCTATCGAACGCGAAATACGCCACTTTCGGCACGTTTTCGCCCGTCGGCGCAATTCCCATCGGCCAGGCGCCGGGTGCCAGCGACAACCGCAGCCTCAGCCCCGCCGCGCCGCTCGGGGCCTTCGCCGGGGTGCGGGTGAAATTTTGACCAATCGGGATTACCGCCGCAAAATGCCGCACTGGCAAGGAAGGAGCGCCATCATGTCTGTCGCGATCGAACCTCTGCGCAATGGGTTCGCCGGGGAGGTTTCCGGTATCGATTGCACCAAGCCTTTGTCCCCGGCCGACGTGTCGGCGGTCAACGCCGGCATGGATGCCTACGGGGTTTTGGTCTTCCACGATCAGAATTTGACCGATGAGGCACAGCTCACGTTCACGCTGAACTTCGGCACGATCGAAAACACCGGCTACGGCATGACCCGCATTCATTTCCGCACCGAGCAGGAGGTTCGGATGCTGGGCAGCGGGATTGGCGATTTCTCGAATGTCCGTGGCGACGGCAAGACCATCGACCCGAACAGCCGAGCCTATGCGTTTAAGCTGGCGGACCGGCTGTGGCATTCGGATAGCTCCTTCAAGGCGGTGCCTGCGAAGTGGTCGCTGCTATCGGGGCGGTCGATCCCGTCCTGGGGCGGCAACACGGCGTTCGCCGACATGCGCGCGGCCTATGACGCGCTGGATACGCGCTGGCGGAATGATGTCGAAAGCCTGGTTTGCCTGCACTCCCAAATGTACTCGCGGGAGAAGGTCGGGTTCACCGAACTTACCGATGCCGAACGCCTGGCGTTCAAGCCTGTGCGGCAGCTTCTGGTGCGGGACCACCCAAGGACGGGGCGGAAATCGCTGTTCCTTTCGTCGCATGCCGGGGCCGTGGAGGGTATGAGCCTTCCGGATGGCCGTATGCTGCTGCACGAGCTGATGGAGTTCGCCACGCAAGAACGTTTCGTTTATTCCCACAAGTGGCAGGTCGGCGACTTCGTGCTGTGGGACAACAGTGTGACAATGCATCGCGGCCGACGTTTCGACAACGGCGAACCTCGCGACATCCGGCAGACGCGGCTGGCGGGCGATGCCATGACGATTGAACAGGCGGCGTAATATGACCCAAAAGCCAATACCCATCCCCGACGAAATCAGTGGCCCGTTCTTCGATGGCACCCGCGACGGGCGGTTGATGCTGCAACATTGTTTCGCCTGCGACGGTTGGAGCTTCCCGGTGCGGGAGCGCTGCCCGCACTGCTTCGCCGCGCCGCTGCAATGGCGCGCGGCGAGCGGGAAGGGGACGCTCTACACCTTCGCCATTATGCATCAGGTGATGAACCCGGGGTTCGCCGGGGCGACACCGTACAACGTGTGCCAAATCGATCTGGCGGAGGGCGTGCGGATGATTTCCAATGTCGTGGGTGTCCCCAACGCCGATTTGCGCATCGGGATGGACCTGGAAGTCATGTTCGACGATGTCGGTGACAATGTCCGCGTCCCGAAATTCCGTGCGGTCGCGGGAGAAAAGCCATGATCAAGGGCTCGATTGTCGGCCTCGGTGTCACGCCGATGGGCAAGATCTATGGTCGTCGCTCGGTCGATTTCGCGGCCGAGGCGATTGCGCTGGCGCTGGAAGACGCGGGTTTGCAGAAATCCGATGTGGATGGGTTGCTGATCAACGCCAACATCCCGCAGGACATGGACCCCCGAACCCAGATGATGTTGGGGTTCGAGAATCTGACGCTGATCAATGTGATGAACGGCTATGGCTCCACCGCTGGGGCGATGATGCAGTACGCCTGCATGGCCATTCGGGAGGGTCTCGCGAATACCGTTGTCCTGGTCTACGCCGATGCGCCGTTGACACCCTCACGCGGCGCCGGTGCGTCGTACTCCGGCCCGCATCGGTTCCCCCTGGGCGGAATGGCTGGACTGAAGGCGCATTATGGGGATTTCGGCGCCAATCTGGGTTACGCGATGGCCGCCCAACGCCACATGCATCTTTACGGAACGACCGAGGATCACCTGGGCGCGATCGCCGTCGGCCAGCGGAAGTGGGCACAGATGAGCCCCTGGGCGCAGATGAAAGCGCCGATGACGATGGAGGACCATCATAACTCCCGCTGGATCGCCGAACCGCTGCGGTTGTTCGATTGCTGTTTGGTGTCGAATGGCGCTGTCGCGGTGGTGGTGACCTCGGCCGAGCGGGCGCAGGATTTGAAGCAGACACCGGTGAATGTGCTGGGATATGCGACCTGCTCCCCGGGCGATCATCTACGCACCGACCGGCATCCGGCAGTCGAAACAGGTGCCAAACGATCCGGCGAGATGGCGTTCCAGATGGCCGGAATTACCCGCGACGATATCGGAACGTGCCAACTTTACGACTGTTACACCTACACCGTGCTGGTGACCCTGGAGGACTACGGTTTCTGCGAGAAGGGCGAGGGTGGCCCGTTTGTCGCCGATGGCAAACTCGGGCCGGGCGGTTCGTTGCCGACCAACACCGGCGGCGGCCAACTATCCGGGTATTACATGTGGGCCTTTACCCCGCTGTCGGAGGCCGTGGTGCAGGCCCGCGGGCAGGGCGGGGCCCGTCAGGTGCCGAAGAACGACTATGTGCTGGTCAGCGGGAATGGGGGAATTCTGAATTTTCATTCCACCATGATCCTTAGCCGGCACGCCTCGTGACGTTCCGCGCGCAGCGGTTGCTGGACCGGCCCATTATTGGGCCGGACCTGCATCCGGGTATCGGGGTCAATATCCAGGGGCCCTCATTGATCCGGGTGCCGGATTGGGCGCCTGGGCGCTTGGGTCGGTACTACCTGTATTTCGCGGACCATAAGGGCAGTTACATCAGGTTGGCTTTCGCGGACAACGTGGCGGGACCATGGACCGTCCATGCTCCCGGCAGTCTGCAACTGGCGGATTCCTGTTTCCCCACTGAGCCTCCGCCGATGACGGACGCAGAATTCGCGGTGCTGGAGGCTCGGTGGAAACAAAGCGGTGCCCTGCTGTCCCACGACTTGCGGTCGGAATTCACGACCCCGCACATCGCGTCGCCCGATGTGCATGTCGATGCGGCTGCGCGCCAGATCCTGATGTACTACCACGGGCTGGAGGCGGCCGGCACGCAGGTGTCCCGGGTGGCGACATCGGGTGATGGCATCCACTTCACGGCGAAACCGGATGTGCTGGTCGGGCGGTCGTATCTACGGGTATTTCAGCATCGTGGCGCAACCTATGGCCTCGCGATGCCCGGCCAGATTTACCGAGATTTCGAACCCGGGCCGATCCTGTTCAATCCGAACATGCGGCATGCGGCTTTGCTGAAGCGGGGCGATACGTTGAACGTGTTCTGGACTCAGGTCGGCGACGCGCCGGAGTCGATCCTGGTCAGCCAAATCGACCTCACGGGCGATTGGCAGTCCTGGCGGGACGGCCCGCCGGCCACGGTGCTGCGCCCGGAACGTTCATGGGAGGGTGCCAATGCCCCGCCGATCCCCTCGGTGCGGAGCACGGCTTACGGGGTGGTCAACCAACTCCGCGACCCCGCGATCTTTGAGGATGAGGGTCTGGTGTATCTGTTGTATGCTGTCGGTGGAGAGGCCGGTATCGCTGTGGCGGCGTTGATCACCACGGATCGATATACGGATACTTCTTCCCCACCCGCGGCGGCACAGGGGGCAGGCTCTTTAGCCCGGTAGCGATCCAGCTCCGTGTCTCCGCGGGGTCGATCACGTCGTCGATCCCGCCGCCGGCCGCGGCGTTGACGGCTTTGGCGCTGTCGTAGGCTTCGGACGTGCGGCGCTGGAATTCGGCGAGACGCGCCGCTGGGTCGTCAATGGCCATCAGCTCCTTGCGGTAGCCGAGTTTGACCGCGCCCTCGATGTTCATGCCGGCGAATTCGGCGGTGGGCCAGGCCACCGCGAAGAATCCTACCATGGTGCCGGCGCCGCACATGGCCTGTGCGCCCAACCCGTAAGCTTTGCGTACAATCACGGTGAACAGCGGCGCGGTCATGTTGGCGCCGACGTTGAACAGGCGGGTACAATGGCGCACCAGCGCGGTCCGTTCCACCTCCGGCCCGACCATGATGCCGGGGCAATCGACCAGGCTGAGCACGGGGATGTCGAAGGCGTCGCAAAGTTGCATGAACCGCGTGCCCTTGTCGGCGCCGTTCGAGTCGATGGCGCCGGCCAAATGGTGCGGGTTGTTGGCGATGACGCCCATCGGCCGTCCCTCCACGCGGATGAAGGCGGTGATGATGCCGACGCCGAATTTCTCCCGGATTTCCAGGACCGATCCTTTGTCGGCGATGGTGTGGACGATGTCCCGCATATTGTACAAACGCAGGCGGTTTTCCGGCACCGCGTGGCGCAGCAGGCGCTGGTCGGGCGTGTCCCAAGCCGCGACGGCCCCTTGGAAATACGACAGGTATTTTTTGGCGACGTCGGTGGCTTCGTCTTCATCGCGAACCAGAATATCGACCACCCCGTTCGGCACCTGTGTGGACATCGGGCCGACTTCTTCCGGGGTGTAAATGCCCAGGCCGCCGCCCTCGATCATCGCCGGTCCGCCCATGCCGAGGGTCGAGCCCTCGGTCGCGATGATCACGTCGCTGCATGCCACCAAGGCGGTATTGCCGGCGAAACATCTTCCGTTGACCACGGCGACCAGCGGCACCAGCCCGCTCAATTGCGAGAACGTGGTGAAGGTGTGGGTGTCCACGGCGACGCGGGGGCCGATGTAATCTTCGCCGGGCCGTCCGCCGCCGCCCTCGCCGTACAGTACCAGCGGCAGCTTGAAGCGCTGTGCCAGCTCGAACATGCGATCCTGCTTGTAGTGGTTGCGGTGCCCTTGGGTGCCGGCAAGCACGGTGTAATCGTAGTGCACCAGTGCCGCCCGCGACCGTGTCTCATGGAACAGGTCGCCGTTGATGGAGCACATGCCCGCGACCACCCCGTCGCCGGGGGTGTTCATCCGCAGTGCCTCGATGGTGTTGCGTTGGTGCTGGCGCGCGACCACGAGCGGCCAGTATTCCTTGAACGAGCCGGGATCGACCAGCCGGTCGATGTTTTCGCGGGGCATGCGATGGCCCAGCTTCCTGCGGCGGGCAACGGCTTCGGGGCGGTTCTGGTCCAGTCCGAAGGCGTGCCGGTCATAGCTTTCCTGGAGGTCGGCGCGGATGTGGTCCGGGTCCAGTGCCGCCGTTGCCGCGATAGCGCCGCCCGCGACTTCGGCTTCCTCGATAAAGACGATGGGGTAGCCTTCGCGGACCACATCGCCGGGTGCCATGGTCACGCTTCGGACGATGCCGGCGTGTGGGGCGGTAATCAGGTGCTCCATCTTCATGGCTTCGACGACCGCGACCTGCTGGCCTTGGCGAACAGCATCGCCGACCACGACATCGATGGCGACGACGGTGCCCTGGATGGGGGAGGCGACGCCGCCCGCCCCCTCCGGCGTTTCTTCTTCGGTTTCGAAGACCGCCTGCTCCGCCTTCATTTGGGCATCGTGCGCGAACAGCGCCAGCGGATCGCGGCTTTTCACGCGGGCTCCGGCGAACCCGGCGTCGGTGGCGGCGGGGCGGGCGGGTTCGACGAAGCGTTGGCGTTGGCCGCCGCTTACCGCCAGCCCGGCAATGTTTTCATCGATCCAGCGCGTATGGACGGTGCCGGCGGCGAAGTCGGGATGGGCCAGAATGTTGCGCAGGAACGAAATATTGGTGCCGACGCCCTCCAGCCGGAATTCGCTCAGCGCCCGCGCCGACTTTCCCACGGCCGCCGGAAAATCCGGGGCATGCACGATGACCTTGGCGAGCAGCGAGTCGAACGCGCTGCTGGTGCGGTACCCCGCGTAGCCAAACCCATCCGTCCGCACGCCCGGCCCGTTCGGCGCCTCATAGACCGTCAGGGTTCCGCCGCCGGGGCGCACCGTCCCATCCGGTCCGATCGTTTCCATGTTTACCCGCGTCTGGATGGCGAAGCCGCGCGGCTCGATGGTTTTGTCCAACTCCAGCTCTCGCAAGGTCGCGCCCAGGGCCAGACGGATTTGGGTTTGCACCAGGTCGACGCCGGTCACCGCCTCGGTCACGGTGTGCTCGACCTGCAAGCGGGCATTGGCCTCGATGAACACGAAGGGTTGCACGCCGGGGCGGCCGGAGACATCGACCAGGAACTCGAAGGTGCCGAGGTTGGTGTATTCCACCGATTTCGCGAACCGTACCGCTGCGTCGGTCATCTGCCGCCGCAGCCCATCGTCCAACGCGGGGGCGGGGGCGATTTCCACGATTTTCTGGAAGCGGCGCTGAATGCTGCACTCCCGTTCCCCCAGATGCGAGATTTCTCCGGTGCGGTCGCCGAGGATCTGTATTTCCACGTGCCGCGCGCGGGGGATGAATTCCTCGACGTAGACCTCTGGACGGCCGAAGGCGGCTGCGGCTTCGGACTGGCAGCGCGCGAAGGCGGAGTCCAGCTCACGCACCGAAAACACGGCCCGCGTGCCGCGCCCGCCGCCGCCCGCTAAAGCCTTGATAATCATGGCACCGCCAGCGCCGAGCGAGGCGAAGAAGGCCTGGGCTTCCACCAGCGTCACGGCATGGTTCAAGCCCCGGATCACCGGCACGCCGGCCGCGACCGCCGCTTCCCGAGCGCGGGCTTTGTCGCCGAACAGGTCGAGGTGGCGGACGTCCGGGCCGACGAAGGTCAGCCCCGCCTCGGCGCAGGCGCGCGCGAAATCGCCGCGTTCGGCCAGGAAGCCGTAGCCAGGGTGGATAGCGTCGCAGCCCGAGTCCTTGGCCGCCGCGACGATTGCTTCCGCATTCAGGTAAGCTGCCGCACCTTGGCCGGGAAGTTTGCGGGTTTCATCGGCGACCCGGAGGTGCAGGCTGCGCGCATCATCCTCCCCGTACACCGCGACCGTCGGCAGCCCCAGATCCGCCGCCGCCCGCGCGATACGGATGGCGATCTCGCCACGGTTGGCGATCAGCAGCTTCTCTTTCATTCCCGCGTTCCCCCTGGTATCCCGCCGCTTCGGCTGTATTGGAGCACCGCCCATGACCGACACGTCCAACGCACGCGACTGGGCCGGACAACCGCCCTACCTCGCGCCGGACTACAAATCCACCCTGCTGCGCAGCCCATCGAAGCCGCCGATCAAGCTGCCGCAGACGATTTCCGAAATTACCGGTCCGGTATACGGCCATGAAAGCGTGACCGGCAACGATGCCGACCTGACGCTCAACGGCCGCCGCAACGGGGAGCCTCTGGGCGAGCGGATCATCGTCACCGGCCGGGTGCTCGGCGATGACGGGACGCCGCTGCCCAATACATTATTGGAAATCTGGCAGGCCAACGCTTGCGGCCGCTACGTGCACAAGGCGGATCAACACGATGCGCCGCTTGACCCGAATTTCCTCGGCGGCGGGCGCTGCGTGACGGATGCGAACGGTGTGTACCGGTTCATGACGGTGAAACCCGGCGCGTATCCCTGGGGCAACCACATCAATGCGTGGCGGCCGCAGCACATCCATTTCTCGCTGTTCGGGCCGAGTTTTGTCACCCGGTTGGTGACGCAGATGTATTTCCCGGGGGACCCGCTGCTGCCGCTGGATCCGATCTTCCTGGCGACCCCGGCGGCGACGCGTAGTCTGCTGATCGCCGAATTCTCCCTGGATGCCACGGAGTCCGGCTACGCGCTGGGCTACAAATTCGACATCGTCCTGCGCGGGCGCAACGCCACGCCGATGGAGGCTTGAGCGATGAATTTGCGACAGACCCCTTCCCAGACCGTTGGTCCGTACTTCGCGTACGGGCTGTCACCGGAGCAGTACGGTTACGATTTCGGTAGCATTACTGGCGGCGATATGGCGCCGCCCGAGGTCGAGGGCCAGCGCATTCGCGTTGAAGGCCGTGTGTTCGATGGCGCGGGCGCCGTCGTGCCCGATGCACTGATCGAAATCTGGCAGGCCGACGCGGAAGGTCGCTACGCGCATCCCGCCGACCCGCGCGGCAGCAATGCAACGTTCAAAGGGTTTGGGCGATTTGGCACGGGAACCGACAGGCAGAGCCGGTTCATCTTCGACACCATTAAGCCGGGTTCGGTCGACGCCGGGCAGGCACCGCATCTCAACGTCATTCTGACCATGCGCGGGATGCTTCTGCATGCCTTCACCCGCATTTACTTCGCGGATGAGGCGGCGAACGCGATGGATAAGGTGCTGAATGTGGTGCCGGCGGAGCGGCGGCATACGCTGATCGCGCAGCCGGTCGGGGGTAATGTCTACCGCTTCGACATCCACATGCAGGGTGTGGATGAAACGGTGTTCTTCGACGTTTAGAGCGTGATCGCCTGAGGTTGACTTCAACCTCGGGCGTGAATCACCCTCTCAAACAAAGGCTTAGACCATGATCCAACGCCGAGATCGCATGCAACCTCAAACGATCATGGTTTAAGGTCCGGCCCCTGTCACGCCGTTGATGGCGGGTTTGACCCCGGCTGCCGCGCCGATCGCCGTTTCCAGCATCGCGGAGAGGTCCGGTGGCAGGTTGGCGATCGCGCTTGGGTCGTTCCGCCCTGCCGGCAGGCGGGGGAGCGGCGGCGGCGCCTTGGAACGCGCAAAGGGGTTGGGCGCTGGCTTGTTTTTCTTCTCCATGACCGGCAGCGACTGCAGTACCGCCTGGGCCAGCGTATTGGCGGTGCGAAACAGCCGTAGCGCTTGCGGTGCAGTCAGGGCGGGGTCCACGAGGCGCTGTAACGCGCACGTCCGCACCGAACCGAGTAGCAGTGTGAGTTCGGCTGGCCACCCGACTGGCATTCCCGCCGCCTTGCGATATTGGCGAATGGTGCGGGCCAGAATGACGGCGACCTGAAAGAACCCCAACATGAGAACCACCGGCAAGTCGGGCTTCATCGCCCGAGCGGCGGCATCGCGGAACGCTGCCTCCATTGCGGGGATCGCCGCGGCGAGGGATTGAATTTGGGCGTCGGGGGGTGTTTCGGTCATGGCTGGCCTCCGGGCGAATAATTCTCTTTTTGTTCTATGCACCTTCTGGTTGAATGTCAATGAAGATTTTCTCCATTTTCGTTCAAATGAACCGACCGTTGCCCCAAAACAAAAAAAAGCCCCGCACCGGTTTCCCGGTGCGGGGCGTTCTGTTCGTCCTGAGGGATCAGGCGGCCTTGGAGAAGGTCTCGACAGCGGCGGTCACGCGGGCGGTGATCGGCGCCATGGCCTGCTCGCTCAGCTTCAGGGACGCTTCGGTCATGGAGCTGTGCGCGGACATCGTCTTTTCCATGGCGGTGCGCGCCATTGTGGAATGCAGCGCCATCGCTTCCGGCAGCGACTTCACGGAGGTCAGCGCCTTGAAGGCGTCCATCGTCTCCTGGTAGGAGGCCTGCATGCTGGCGGTCGCCTTCTCGGCGAGGTCCTTCACGCCTGCGGCCCAGATCTGGCTGGACTGCGTCATGGCTTCGAGGTTGCCCTTGCTGAAGGCGACGAACTGTTCGGTGGACTTGGTGGCGTCGATCATGATGATGTTCCTGTTTTCGGTTGTTCCGATGCCCCCCGCCTTCATCCCGCCGTAGCGGCGATGTCCGGGCGGGTGCTAACCGGGCGTAGGTTTTGCTGCATCGCAGCATGCAGCCTATGTAGGCGTGCTCGGGCAGGGTGGCAAGAGAAAAATTGTGCAGTGCAACATCAGAGATTCTTCACGATCCGGGTTGGCGACGTGTGGATCCCCAGATGCCGCAGAACTGTCGTGCCGGGGTTGCGGAAAACGTGCGGCACGTTGGCCGGCAGCACGATCATGTCGCCGGGGCCGAGGCGGGATGGGGTGGCTTCCTCGCCCTGTAGCCAAGCCTCCATCTCGCCCTCCAGCACGAAGAGGTATTCCGGGTATGGATGAAAATGCAAATTTGTCTGGTAGCCGGGCAGGCTGATCTGGATGCCGGTGAGCACCGGCAGACCGTCGCTATCGCCCGTGAAGTGCTGACGCGACGATAGGGGGCCGAGCGGATTTTTCTCGGCTTCGGCGCCTCGGACGATTTTGGCGGTCTGGGACATGGGCTCGGGCCTTTCCTATGTCGGATATCTGCCGGCGTTTACGTTGCTTTAGGCAGCAGCCGCCAGGATCATCCGGGACGCCTTCTCGCCGATCATGATCGACGGCGCGTTGGTGTTCCCCGATGTCAGCGTCGGCATGATGGAGGCATCGGCGACGCGCAGCCCCTCCATCCCATGCACCCGCAGATTGTCGTCCACCACCGCCATCGGATCGGAGCCCATCTTGCAGGTGCCAACCGGGTGATACGTCGTTTCGGCATTTTTCTTCACCCAGTCCAGCAATTCGCTGTCTGAATCGACATTCACGCCGGGTGCGATTTCATCGACCACAATCCCCTGCATGGACGGGGCTGTCATGATGCGGCGGGCGATGCGCATTGCCTCCAGTGTCACGTCGCGATCGAGTTGCGCGGTCATGAAGCAGAAATTCACGGCCGGCGGCGTGTTGGGCGATTTCGATGTGATGTGGATATGGCCGGTGCTTTCGGACCGCAGGATATTCACGATCCCCGTGGTGCCCGATCCCTTGGCCAGCTTGAAATTTGGCGTTGATAGGAACGGGATCCATGAAATCGCCGCATCCGGCGCATCCAGTCCCGGGCGCGTCCGAACGTAAGCGCGTATCGGGGAGGCGGGGAGGCCGAGCAGGCCCTTTCGGGTGGTAGCGTAACGAAGTGCTTGCCAGACGAGACCGAGGCCTTTGGCTTTGTCGTTATAGGTCAGCCCGAGTGCTGGGTTTATCGTCCATTTCATGCGCGGCGAATAATGGTCGCGCAGGTTTTCCCCAACGCCTTTCAGTGCGTTCTTCACCTCAATGCCGAGCGCCTGGAGGCGTTCGGGCTGACCGATGCCGGACAGTTCCAGCAACTGCGGGGAGTTGATCGAGCCGGTGCTGACCACGACTTCCCGACCGGCGCGGGCCTCCTTCTGTTGACCGTTGACGGTGTAGCGGACGCCGACGCAACGTTTCCCCTCGATCAATAGGCATTCTGTTAGTGCATTGGCCTGAATTGTCAGGTTTGGGCGGCCACGTGCGGGATCGAGGTAGCAATAAGCGGTGCTCATGCGGCGGCCGCCCCGGATCGTTGTCTGGGTCATGCCGATGCCGTCCTGGGAGGCGCCGTTATAATCGTTCGTGTATTTGATCCCGACTTCTCCGGCCGCCTTGATCAGCGTGTCGTAGAACGGCCCGGTTTCGAGGTTTTCCGTCACTTTCAGTTGGCCGCCTTTTCCCCGGTATTCCGGATCGCCGTCGCCCTGGTAATCTTCCATGTCGCGGAAGATGGGCAGGACGTCTCGATAACTCCAGCCTCGGTTCCCAAGCTGCGCCCATTGGTCGTAGTCCTGCGCTTGGCCGCGCACGAAAACCATGCCGTTGATGGACGACGATCCGCCTAGCAGCTTGCCGCGGGGGATGGGAATGCGCCGTCCGCCGGTGCCTTCGTCGGGTTCGGACGAATAGAGCCAGTTTGCGGCTGGGTTTTCGATCAGTTTGGCGAAGCCGATGGGAATTCGAGACCACGGGTGGCTTTCGCGCCCGGCTTCCAGCACCAGGACTTTGTGTTTGCCGCTGGCGCTCAGGCGGTTGGCCAGAACCGAACCGGCCGAACCGGCGCCGACGACGATGTAATCGAATTTTTCCATGTTTTTATCTCTCAGGTCCGCAACGTGTTCTTGGTGACTTTGATGCCGTGCGCCTTGAGCCACTTCTTATGCTCTTCCTGCGCCTTGGTCAGGGCAGCGGTCTTGGGCAGTTCGATGGTTTTTGCTTTCGGCAGGTACATTTTGATGGTGCGGGACATGGGATCGGCTCCTACCCGTTTGCGTTAGGGGACGGCATGCCATCGGGCGGCCAAACGGCCAGACCCTCGGCCAAGGGGATGCGCAGGTTGCGGAATAGCAGCGAGAATGACATCCAGTTGCCCATGGCGACAACGAATTCCACCTGTTGGCCGGGGTCGGTGACGTATTTTATCACCTCGGCCCAGGTTTCGTCCGAAATAGACTTGCCGCCCAAGCACTCATCCGTTGCCGCCAGGATGGCGCGATCGGCCGGGGTTAGCCGGTCGGAATTCCGCCAGTCCCGCACGGCAAGAATATCCTCGGCCGGGATACCGGCGGTGGTCGCGACACGCCAGTGTTGCGTCCATTCGTAGGCGGAGCCGGTCACCCAGCCAATCCGCATAATCATCATCTCGCGCAGGCGGGTGTCGAATTTGTTGTTTTCCAATAGTTGCATCAACTGGCTGAACGCCACACGGGCCACGCCGGGATTGTTGGCGACGACGCGGAAGGCTTCGCTGCCGGTGCGTCGTTCGGGCATGCCGAGCGTGTCGCCGATTTCGCGGGCCCGTTCGGGGGATACCATGGGTACGCGTAGGGTCATCGCGGTATCTTCCTGTCAGGCGACCAAGGTCGCGATTTCTGCCATGCGCGGCCCGATCTGTTCCGGCCGCTCGCTCCCGAGGTTCACCACCAGGCGGTGCACGCCCAGCGCGGCGTATTCCCGCATCGCGTCGATCGGCATGCCGATTTTCATGGTCTGTTTCCTGGCCTGTCAGTCCTTTGGTTAAGCCCTGTCAGGCGTTGCGCCCAAGGTAGCATTCCGGCGAGGCATGTGTAAAAGGGGGGCATGCCCGACCTGTTCAGCCCTTTCACGCTCAAGGACGTCACGTTGCGTAATCGCATTGTGATGTCGCCGATGACCATGTACCGTTCGACCGACGGGAAAATGTCCGATTTCCACATCATGCTGATGGGATCCCGAGCGGCGGGGGGCTTCGGGCTGGTGTTCCCGGAGCAGATCGCGATCCTGCCGGAGGGGCGGACCAGCACGGGATGCGCTGGTATCTACGACGATGCGCAGATGGAAGGCCTGTCCCGCGTCGCCGCCATTATCAAGGACATGGGTGCCGTGCCCGCCATCCAGTTGGGCCACACCGGCCGAAAGGGCAGCGAGAAGAAGCCCTGGCATGGCAAGACTCAGCTAGCGCCGGACGATCCCGACGGCTGGCAGTTGAAGGCCCCGTCGCCGATTTCCTATGGGGGGCGTTACACCTACCCGGTGCAGGAACTGACGGTGGACGAAATCCAAGACATCCATCGCGCCTACGCCCGAGCCGCGCAACGCGCTTTGGATTGTGGTTTCGAGTGGCTGGAGATGCACTTCGCCCACGGCTACCTCGGCGCCAGTTTTTTCTCCCCATTGGCCAACCAGCGGACCGACGCATACGGCGGCAGCGTGGAAAACCGCCTGCGCTTCCATCGGGAGGCTTTCGATGCCGTCCGCGCCGTATGGCCGGAGCGGCTGCCGCTGACGATGCGGCTCGGATCGGACGATTTTAACGAGGCCGGGACCCAGTTCGACGACGCCGTCTGGGCGGTCGGGCAGATGAAACAGCACGGGCTGGACCTTGCGGACATCAGTCTCGGTTTGAACACCGACGCGATGAAAGACGTCCCCTTCACGGAGATCGCTTTCATGGTTGACCGCGCGGCCAGGGTGCGCCGGGAAGTGGGCATCCCCGTCGGCGTCAGCTGGAATCTGGGCATTCCGGCCGTGGCGGATCGCGTGATCCGGGAACAACTGGTCGACCTCGTGTTCCTCGGTCGCCCGGCACTGGCAAATCCCCACTGGCCGGTCTGGGCCGCGCGCGAACTGGCGCACAACGATCCGTTCTCCCTGATCCCCGAGGACTGGCACTGGTGGATCCGCAGCCGCCCGGGACCTGATGGATCTCTGGGTTGGCCTGCCGTGGCGGGCGGCCGATCCTCGGGCTAAGGTCGGGCGAAGCCCTGGAGCCAGTGGAGAAACCGATGGAACGTCTGCAAGGAAAAATCATCCTCATCAGCGGCGGCGCACGCGGTCAGGGCGCCGCCGAAGCCCGAGCCTGCATTGCCGAGGGGGCGCGCGTTGTGATCGGCGATGTGCTTGACGACGCCGGTAAGGCGCTGGCGGCACAACTGGGTAACGGTGCGGTTTATGTCCATCACGACGTTACGAAGGAAGCAGACTGGGACGCCGCCGTCAAAGCCGCCGAGGCGATGGGTGGCCTGCATGGGCTGGTCAACAACGCGGGTATTTACCGCCCCGCCCGCCTGATGGACACCGACGCCGCCCTGTTCGAACAGCACATGCGGGTCAATCAACTCGGTCCGTTCCTCGGCATGAAGGCTGTCGTGCCGCTGATGGAAAAATCGGGCGGCGGATCGATCGCGAATATCTCCTCCACCGCCGGCCTGCGGGGTTCGCCCGGCGCCATGGCCTATAGCGCCACGAAATGGGCGTTGCGCGGCATGACCAAGGCGGCCGCGTTGGATCTGGCGCCGCGCAAAATCCGGGTGAATTCCATCCACCCCGGCCCGATCGATACGGAGATGCTGGCCGTGCGGACGCGGGAAGAGAACGAGGTTCGGTTGCAGCTCGTGCCGATGAAACGCATGGGCACGGCCGACGAAATCGCGAACCTCGTGGTGTATTTGCTGTCCGACGAAAGCGGCTACGTCACCGGTGCGGAAATCGCAATCGACGGCGGCGCGACGCTTTAGACCATGATCGTTTGAGGTTGCACGCGATCTCGGCGTTCGATCATGGTCTAAGCCTTTGTTTGAGAGGGTGATTCACGCCCGAGGTTGAAGTCAACCTCAGGCGATCACGCTCTAG
>JANXTL010000353.1 GCA_025352375.1 Acetobacteraceae bacterium
CTAGAGCGTGATCGCCTGAGGTTGACTTCAACCTCGGGCGTGAATCACCCTCTCAAACAAAGGCTTAGACCATGATCCAACGCCGAGATCGCGTGCGACCTCAAACGATCATGGTCTAGGCGGGCACGCCGCGATCGGGCCAGATGTTCCGCATTCCCAGCATGAACTGGCCGATGCCCATGCGCCGACGATCGGCGCTCACATACATCCGAGGCGGCCCCCGCGGATCGCAACCGCGCGCGTAGGGGCGAAGGTCGCTCAACTGCTCCGAAGCCTCGGATTGATGACGACGTAAAGGATATCGGCCGCCAGATTCAGCAGCACATACAGAAACGCCGTGACCAGAACGACTCCCTGCACCACCGGGTAATCCCGGTTGAACACGGCATCGACGATCATCTTCCCGAAGCCGGGAATGCTGAACACCTGTTCCGTCAGCACGGCGCCGGACAGCAACGTTCCCAGTTCCAACGCACCCAACGTAACCACCGGCATCAGTGCGTTCCGCAAAGCGTGCCAGATAATCACCCGCGATTCTTTCAACCCCTTCGCTCGGGCTGTCCGCACGTAATCCTGGTCCAGTGCCGTCAGCATGGCGCTGCGCGTGTGCCGCATCAGGATGGCGGCGATGGCGTTGCCCAGCACGAAAGCGGGCATGATGGTCGTGGCCAGCGATTGCCGCCAATCCTCGGTCAGCGGCACATAGCCGGACGGCGGTAGCCAGCCGAGGTTCACCGACACCAACAGGATCAACATGATCCCCAGCCAGAAATTCGGCGTCGACAGCCCCGCGAGCCCAATCCCGTTGGCAACATAATCCCAGAACCCGTTACGGTGCACGGCGGCGATGACACCGGCCGGCACCCCAATCAGCACCGCGATGACAAACGCCATGCCGCCGAGTTGCAGCGTCACCGGCAGCTTTTGCATAATCAACTGCGCGACCGGCTGGCGAATATGCCACGACAGGCCGAGGTTGCCCTGCAACACGTTGCCGATCCAGTGGAAATACTGCACCGGCAGCGACCGGTCCAACCACAGCTCCGCCCGGATTTGCGCCAGCACCTGCGGATCGCCCCGCTCTTCGCCAGCCAACACCACGGCGGGATCGCCTGGCATGAGTTGTTGCAGGCAGAACACCAGGATGCTGACCAGCAGCAGGGTGGGAATAATTTGCGCGATGCGGCTGCCCAGGTGGGATTTCATCGGACGCGGACTACTTGCCCATCTCCAGCCCCTGCAGGCGGATCATGCCGTCAGGCACCGGCCGGAAGCCTGTGAGCTTTGACGACAGACCAACGATATTGACGGGAGTGAACAAATAAATCAGCGGCATATCCGCCCGTTGGGCCTGCCACATTTTCGCATAAAGCGCGCGACGTTCCGCGACGCCGGACACTTGTCGGGCCCGATCCAACAGCTCGTCCACGACAGCGTTGGAATAATGCGCATCGTTCTGTCCCACACCGGTCCGCATGAACGCATACAAGTTCCCATCGGGGTCCGCCCGCCCCGACCAGCCAATGAGATAGGTTTCGAAATTCCCTTGCGACGCGGCTTGCAGAGACGATGCGAATTCGATCAGGTTGATCTTCAGTTCGAATCCGGCTTCCCGTACCATGGCCTGGATCACCTCGGCCAGCTGTGCTCGGTCCGGCGTGTTGGGCACGTTCATCGATACCGCGATGGGCGCCGGCACGCCGGACTGCTTGACCAGGGCTTTGGCGCGCGGCAGATCGCGGGACAGGGGCGCGGCATCCGGCACGTAGAATGGCGATGCGGGGGACACAGCCTGGGCGTTCGGCTGATACATGCCGGCGAATACGACATCGACCAGCGCCTGCCGGTCGATCGCAGCCTCGAACGCCTGGCGCAACAACGCGCTCTGGTCGATCGGCGCTTTGGACCGGTCGCCGTTGGCAATATTGAACGTGATGCCCTCGTAACCCAACGCGGGGGAGGTCACAACGCGCAGTTTCGCGTCGGCTTTGATCGCGGCGACATCCGTCGGCAACACCCGCTCCGCCAAATCAACCGAACCAGCCCGCAAATTAGCCGTCAAAACCGCGCTGTCCGGCATCGGGCGGTAAATCACTTTGTCGAAATGGATATTTTTGACGTCCCAATAGCCGGGGAATTTGTCCAGCACGATGCGATCCTGGGCCACGCGTTCGACGAACTGAAAGGGGCCGGCACAGATTGGATGCTGGCTGAAATCCTTGCCCGCGGCTTCCGTCGCCTTGGGTGGATAGATCATGCCGGAACGGTCGGTGAACTGTGCCAGCAGCGGGGACGTCGGCGCCTTCAATACGATCCGCACCGTCGCCGGATCGACGATTTCGATGTGGTCGATATTGGAGATCTCGCCGCGCCGGAAACTGCCCTGCATCGTCAGATGCCGCTCCAGCGAGAATTTCACCGCCACTGCGTCGAATGTCTCCCCGTTGTGGAACACGACGCCCTGACGCAGGTGCAAGACCAGTGTCTTGGAGTCGGCCCATTCATAGCCGGTCGCCAGTTGCGGCACGATCTCCAGTTTTTCGTTCAGATCGAATAGTTTGTCGCAGAGGCCCGCGAATACGATGCGGCCGACATAGGACCGAGCGATGGTGGGGTCGAGAACGTCGGGGTCCTCCCGCAACGCGATCCGCAGGGTTTGGGCCTGGGCGGTGGCGAAACAGGTCAGGACGCAGGCGGCGGCAAGCAGGAAACGGCGCATGAAGAACTCCCGGGATCGGCGGCGCCACTGTGGGGGGTTGAGATGCCGACCGCAACTCTCTACACCGCGCAACGATTATCCCACGGGCTTGCGGCTTCTGGCGACGGCTGAGTCGATAACAAACCGGTCGAAGACGCCGCACGGGCTGTCGGCGCCGGGCAGAAAGCGGCGGAATACGGCGAAGCGTTCGCGGCTAACATCGTATAGACGCCGGAGTTCCCGCAAAGGGTCATGATGGTCGTCGGCACGAATATCGAGATCCGGATACAGATCGCGCGTCGCGACCTTCAGCGCCGCCGATTGCTTGCCCCGTTTGTCGCCACCGGCTTTCTCCCCCGCTTCCAGCGCGGCCAGCAAGCGCTCGGCCATTGGTCCGGCCGATGCTTCAAAAGCAGCCAGAGTTTCTTGGACCACTTGCGGGCCGGCCAGCATGTTGCCGGCAACCGAGACATCTATGCCGCGCACGGAACCGCACCAGCTCACGCAGTCGCCCCCGGTATGGGCGGCGATGCGGCCGGTGGCATCGAGAATATGCAACTGCCGGTGCTCCCGCCCGGCATCCTGGGATAGCAACGCCTGGGCCACGTCGTCCGGCGCCTCCCCGGCACGTAGGCGGGGTATGCCGTGGATCGCGTACATCGGGTTGATCAACGCCTGCGTGGCCAGCGCGGCAACCCCGCCCTCCACGTGGATCGCCAGGGCGCCGACCGCGAAAAACCGTGAGGCGACAGCGGCACCGAGTGTGCCGGTGGCGGGATCGAGGGCAAGGACGGACCAGGTCATGACCAGCATTGTCCCGACCGGCGCGACTCGGCGCAAGTAAGTTATCATCGGTGGATGCGATCTTCTGGACTTGTCGAGACCGATATCCTCCTGCTGGGCGCCGGCCATGCGCACCTGGAGGTTTTGCGCCGCTTCGCGATGAAGCCGGAGCCGGGTGTGCGCCTGACGCTGGTGGGACGGGAGCCCGAGACACCATACTCCGGTATGCTGCCTGGCCTGATCCGGGGCGATTACACGATCGACCAGGCGCATATCGATCTCGCGCCCCTGGCCGCGGCAGCCGGGGCGCGTCTGATCCTGGCCGAGGCCGTGTCGATCGACCTGTCCACGCGGTCCATTGGTCTGATCGGCCGCCCCGATATCCCGTTCGACCTTCTGTCCATTGACGTCGGTGGAATCCCCTCCATGCCGGATCGCGGCGGCATCCCGGTCAAGCCCATCGGCCGGTTCCTGGAGCAGCTGCAAACGCTGGAGAACAGCCTGCCCCCGGACAGCCGTATCGCGGTGGTCGGCGGCGGTCCCGGCGGGGTGGAGCTGGCCTTGGCTCTGGCCCACCGGTTCCGAGGCCAGCCCAGGGTCACCCTGGTCTCCGCGACGCCCGAACCCCTGACCTTCGCGCCGCCCCGCGCTCGGCGGGTCGCGCGGGCGGCCCTGGTGAACGCGGGGGTGGAACTGGCGTCCGGTGTAACGGCGGGCGCGTTAAGCAACGGTGTCCTCCCGCTGTCGGACGGCACGTCGCTCGAAGCCGCGGCGGCCCTCTGGGCGACGGGGGTCGTCGGGCCGGGCCTTCTGCTGGAGTCCGGGCTGGTGTGCGATCCCACGGGTTGCGTCGTAGTGGACGACACTTTGCGCAGTGTCAGTCACGATTTCGTCTTTGCCGCCGGGGACTGCGCCGCGATGGGCCGGGCGAAATCGGGTGTATGGGCGGTGCGCGCGGGGGTGCCGCTGGCGGAAAACCTGCGATTGGCCGTGCGCCGTAAGCGGTTGAAACCTTGGAAGCCGCAGAAGGACGCGCTGGTTATTATGGGCCTGGGCGGGCGTAAGGCGCTGGCCTGGCGAAACGGCATCACCGTGGCCGGGCGTTGGGCCTGGCGCTGGAAGGATTGGATCGATCGCCGCTGGATGCGCATGTACAAAGAAATGCGCATGCCGGCCGATCCCACCGACCCCATGCGCTGCGGCGGCTGCGGCGCGAAGGTCGGGGCCGAGGTGCTGGCGGGCGCCCTGGCCTCACTCCCGAGATCCGGCTCCGGCGAGTTGTTCGATGCCTTGGAGCACCCGGACGACGCGGCGGTAATGCGTCCGCCGGCCGGGCTGCTATTGGTCCAATCGGTGGACCATTTCCGAGCGTTTCTCGACGATCCATTTGTGTTCGGGCAGGTCGCGGCGGCGCATGCGTTGTCCGACATCCACGCGATGGGCGCGCGGCCCTGGACGGCGCTGGCGATTGCATCCGTGCCCTATGCTTCGGGCGCCAAGATGCGAGCGGAACTGAGCGCGATGCTCCAAGGCGCCACCCAAATTCTGAACGCCGACGGCTGCACCCTGGTCGGCGGCCATAGCGCCGAAGCGGCCGAGTCCGCGCTAGGGTTTGCGGTTACCGGTCTCGCCGAGCCGGGCAAGGTTCTGCGGAAATCCGGTCTGCATGTGGGCGACTACCTGATCCTGACCAAGCCTCTGGGCACGGGGGTCGTGCTGGCCGGGCACATGCGGGGGCTGGCGCGGGCCGCATGGCTGCAAGCGGTTATCGCGTCGATGCGGTACAGTAACGCCGGGGCCGCCCGTATCTTCGTGGCGCATCGTGCCACGGCCTGTACCGACGTCACCGGCTTCGGCCTGGCAGGGCATCTGACGGAGATGCTGACCGCGTCCGGGATGTCCGCCGTGCTCTGGCCGGATGCGATCCCGGTGTTGCCTGGCGCATTGGAACTGGCGGGGCAGGGGATCGAGAGCACGCTAGCCGCGGATAATCGCCGCGTGCTCCCCAGCATGGACGACGAAGCGCTTACGGCGCTGCTGATCGATCCCCAAACCTCCGGCGGCTTGCTTGCCGGTGTTTCGCCGCCGCGCGCGGAGGCCTGTCTGGCTGCTTTGCAAGCTGCCGGTATGCCAGCGGCGGTGGTGGGGGTGGTGGAAGCGGCGGGTGAGCGGCTTATTCGGTTGGAGCGCGGCTGAACCGGCGCATGGCGTTCCAATCCGCCGGAACGGGGAGCGTTGGCCGGGCTTCGTGCCGAACCGATTCAAGCCATTGCGCTCCAGCGATGCACAATATATCTTGACCTATTTCCTATAATAGTCTTATAGTCCTGTTTTGCCCAGCCAGGACATTTTACCATGACACAAATCGACCCCAGCACCCCCTTCACCCAA
>JANXTL010000202.1 GCA_025352375.1 Acetobacteraceae bacterium
TAGTGGTCGCCGGGCTGCATGGTTTCCAGGGGGAATTTGGCCAGGAAGTGGTTGACCGATTCCGCCATGGAGTTGACGTGCCCGGGCGTGCCGGTCACCGCCTGCGCCATCATGCGTCCCTGCCGATCGAAGATGCCGGCGGACAGGTCCCCGGCCTCTCGGACCGTCGTGGAGAAAGCGGTGCGGATCATGATCTGCGCCTGTTCCTCGACGACGGCGATCAGGCGGTTCCACATGATCTGGCGCTGGATCTGCGCCATGGCGTTGGTTTGGTGGGACATGCAGTCAGTCTCCAGATCGTTTGGCGCGGGAGTGTTCAACAGTCGCCGGAATCAAGCAACGCCCGTCGGTCGTGGCAAGCGGCCGGCGGGGTTAGGTGTCGTCCAGAGTCGCCCCAGCTGAATGGACGGGATTTCAACCAACCGGTACATGGCGGAAGCAGCGAGGCCCGATACGACGATGCACAGAATGGTCGGTGTCAACGACAATGGGCCGCCAAGCGCGTAATAGGCAAAGAGAAAAATGGAGATGTGGAAGAGATACAGGCTGTACGAAATGCGGCCCAACCATAACAGCCAGGGGCGCGAAAACGCCGCCGCGACCCGCCGATAATCACGAACGACCATGATCAGCGCGACAGCACCGAGGCCGTTGGCGAAATCCGAATGCATAACGATCGACAGAATGCCGGCTGTCGCGACCAGCGCGGGGTGGGCCGACCGGGCCGCGGCCGCCAACCGATCCGCGTAAGCGGCCGCCAAAATACCCATCATGAAGAAAAGGGAGAAATGCGCGGTTTCGGCGCCGGCCGATGGTACAAGCGATAGAATGATCGCGGCGGCGACCACGGCAACCGGCCAGCGCAAAATGAGCGGAATCAAAATCGGGAAGATCGCCGAAATGCGCGCCTCGAATATCAGGCTCCAGAGGGTCGGTACGAACGAACCGCAACCTCCGTTAGCTTCGGATAATAACAGGCAGTGCGATACCAGCTCCGCGGTCATCGGCCGATCCCATCCGTCGCCGATGAACGGGGCGCGCGGCTGGGCGAGCCAGTAAAGCAAGCACGTCGCGGCCACCGCCACCGCGAGGGGCGGCCACAAGCGGCAAAATCGCCGGATCAGAAAGTGCCGCCAGGATAGTGGCCGGCCCTCGATGTAAGGGAGCGCCAACACGTAGCCGGACAACACGAAGAACAACATCACGGCGCCGCGCGATGGGATCAACGCGGCATTATACCCCGCACATTCCACGGCGTGGGTTAACACGACGACGCAGGCGGCGATCCCGCGAAGGGAATCCAGGCTATCGAGGCGTTTTGCCATGGTGCCCTGGGCGATTCACGCCGCTTCCCGCGTCAGTTCGATATACCCAAGTGTGTTGACCATTGCCGACCAGCCCGGCCCGATCAGCGTGGAGGTTTCGTCCTCCGTTACGACCGCGGGGCCTTGCAACCGGGCGCCAACGGGCAACCCCGAACGGGGGTAAATGGCCCAGTCGGAGACCTCGCCGGAAACGGTGTCCCGCACTGGCTGAGTGTGTGCGGGAGCGGCATTCGGAACGAACAAGCCGCCAGCGTCCGGCAGGGCCTCGGGCTCGTCCGAGACGGTCGTGACCACGACTGCGTAGCTCATGATTTCAACGTCCGATCCCGGCACCGGCCGGTCATAAAACCGGGCGTATTCTCGGTCATACGCCGCTCGGATTTCGGCGACGTCTTCGGCGCCAAGAACGCGCAACGGCAGCGGCACCGGGATTTCGTGGCCTTGGCCGACGTAACGCATGTAGGCAGTGCGCGTGTGGGTCAGCGGCGCGCCGAAGCTGCCTTGTTCTACCGCCGTGATCGCCTCTTCCTCCATATCCGCCAGCAGATCGTTCACCGCCGACACGTCGAAGGTGGAGAATCGCTGGTACAGGCTGCGCACGACCTCATACCCCACGGGCGCGCGCAGGAAGCCGATGGCGCTTCCGACGCCGGCGCCGGAGGGCACCAGAACGCGCGAAATCCCGATCTTCTCGGCTACCCGGCAAGCATGCACCGGGCCGCCGCCTCCGAACGCGATCAGCGTGCGGCCGTCGTAGGTTTTGCCGGATTCGATGGCATGCACGCGGGCGGCATTGGCCATGTTCTCGTCGACCATTTCGATGACGGCGAGGCCGGCCATGTCGGCCGTCAACCCAAGCCGTGCGCCAACGTCTGCCAGCAGCGCGTCGTGAGCGGCTTGGGTGTCCAGCTTCATCGAGCCGCCGGCGAACCGGGTGGGATCGTACCGGCCCAACGACAAATTGGCATCGGTGACGGCGGGGTGCTTACCCCCGCGCCCGTAGCAGGCGGGGCCGGGGTCGGCGCCGGCGCTCTCCGGTCCCACCGCGATGCGGCCTAAACTATCCACGTGCGCGATCGATCCGCCGCCGGCGCCGATCTCCACCATCTCGATCACTGGAATGCGCAGCGGCAGGCCCGAGCCTTTGCGGAAGCGGCCGACCCTCGCGACCTCGAACGTGCGGGCGGTTTGCGGTTTGTAATCGTCGATCAGGCAGATTTTCGCGGTGGTGCCGCCCATGTCGAAGGACAATACGTTGGACAGCCCGCATTGCCGCGCGATGTGGGCGGAGAAAATGGCACCACCGGCGGGGCCGGATTCCACCAGGCGGATGGGGAAGCGGCAGGCGGTGTCGATGGTGGTCAGGCCACCGCCGGACATCATCAGGAACAGCGGGGCTTCGATGCCCTGGCTTCGCAGGTCGGATTCCAGCCGCCGCAGATAGCGCGCCATCATCGGTTGCACGTAGGCGTTGGCGACGGTGGTGGAGAACCGCTCCCACTCTCGCATTTCGGGGGAGACTTCCGACGAGATCGACACCGGCACGTCCGGCAGTTCTTCGTTCAGGATGGTTCGGGCGCGGCGCTCGTGGTCCGGGTTGACGAAGGCGTGCAGGAAGCCGACGGCGATGCTTTCGATGCATTCCGCCTTCAGAAACGGGATCAACGCCCGCACTGCCGCTTCGTCCAGCGGGCGCAGCACCTTGCCAGTGTTGTCCAAGCGCTCCGGCACCGGCAGCCGCAGATGCCGCGGCACCAACGGCCGCGGCAGCACGATGTTGAGGTCGTACTGGTCGTAGCGGGACTCGTTGCCCATCGCGATGACATCGCGGAATCCCTCGGTCGTGATCAGCGCCGTCCGCGCACCCTTGCGCTCGATTATCGAATTGGTAGCGAGCGTGGTGCCGTGCACGATCAGTGCGATGTCTTCGGCTTTGACGCCGGACGTGGCCAGGATCGTGCGAACCCCATCCAGC
>JANXTL010000216.1 GCA_025352375.1 Acetobacteraceae bacterium
CAGTGGGTTTGTAGCGCGGGTGGGGATTCGGTTAAACGGTGACATAACTGGTCGAGGCCAACCCGTGGATATGACTAGACCATGATCGTTTGAGGTTGCACGCGATCTCGGCGTTCGATCATGGTCTAAGCCTTTGTTTGAGAGGGTGATTCACGCCCGAGGTTGAAGTCAACCTCAGGCGATCACGCTCTAAAGCTTGCAAAGCTGCGTCGGCTGGTGGTCGGCCGGTGAACCATCCCGTACCGAAACCGAATGCCACACTTGAGGGTTTGTTGGCGGCGTCGGATTACGACACGCTGGCGTCAGAGGAGGATCGGGCTTGGATCGACCCGCCGGCGGTGGGTCGCGAAATCCTGTGAAGCGGGACGGCCTGCGGACGTGTGGGTTCCCTCCGGGCCTGGGCGCACCGCTGTCCTTGTTCCGCGATGACGTACCGCTGAAGGCCCATCCCGACTATCGGGCGGCCAAAAGCGGTGAGCCCGCCGCGGCCGTCAAACTTGTGATGGACCTGGCCGAACCGCTCGTGGATCGGGTCAGATTGGCGGTTGCCACCGATGCCATCTTCGTGGCCCCGCACGCGCTGGAAGCTCCCGGCGACAACGCTATCCCGCAGGTGCTGGCGCGTGCTCTGGCTCGTGCTGCCGGGGCCGAGGCCGACCGCGATATCGTGCAGCGGACCCGAGTGTTCCACACAGGCGCGGATCCGATGGAGCGCCTCAATAATCGTGCCAGGTTCGACGGCCACGTGCGGCCGGGCGTGCGATACATCTTGGTTGACGGCGTGATGGCCATGGGTGGCACCTTGGCTGAGCTCGCATGCTACGTCCAATGCGGTGGTGGAGTGGTGGCTGGGGTTGTGGTATTGGTGAATGCCTCGCGATCGGGGCTGTTAACGCCACCCGCCCGGCTCATCGCTCTGCTGGAGAGACGACATGGCAACGCAATCAGAGATATCTTCCAGATCGAGCCCGCGGCGCTCACCGCCGAGGAAGCGCAATATCTCATCGGTTTCCGAACAGCTGACGAAATCCGAAATCGAAGCGTTACGGCAAAGCAAGAGACGGATCGACGATTACGCGCAAGAGCATCTGTCCGGTTGGGCCGCGAAGCGGGGTGACTCTCGGTGATCGAATTTATGTTACACTGTCACGCCGTGGGATTGAGCCGCTGTAATAGGCATCGGCCACCCTGTAGCCATTTCGAAAATCAGTAGGAAAAAACACAAGGGGTTTACTGCCTACTGAATGACCCGAGGGTGAAACCATCATTGTACATTCTGAGACCGTCAATCTCTGCTCGCCGTTAAGCATAGTGTTGTGTTCCATAAAGTGGGTTACCTTTTAAGAACCGGCTCATCCGGCGCGCCGATACGCCCTGGCGTTCCTACAGGCTGCGCATAGCTCCAAAACGCTTTAATTCGAACATTTAACCGTGGCGCGGGTCTCTGACCCGGGGTTGGTAATGAAAGGTAGCGTTTCTAAATCGCTATAGGTCTTAACCACCGGGGAAGCCGCCGCTTCCCCGGTCTCCCCCAACCTCAGGAAGCAAGCGCTTGCGGCTCCGTCCGTTCCCGTTTCACCAGCAGCTTGTTCAGTGCATGGATATACGCCCGCGCCGACGCGACAATGGTGTCGGTGTCCGCACCCTGACCATCGACCATCTTGCCGTTTTCCTCCAGCCGCACGGTGGTCTTGGCTTGGGCGTCGGTGCCCTCGGTCACCGCGCCGACCGAGAACAGCGTCAGGTTGGCGGTGTGCGGGAAGATCGCCTGGATCGCCTTGAACGTCGCATCCACCGGGCCATCGCCCGAGGACACGCCGGTCTTCACCACGCCATCGATCTCCAGCTCCAGTTCCGCGCGCGGCGGGTGCTTGGAGCCCGCGTGCAGGTCCAGGGAGATGAATCGCACGCGCTCGTGGTCGCGCATCACTTCGTCGTCGACCAGCGCCACAATGTCGTCGTCGAACACGACCTTTTTGCGGTCGGCCAGGTCCTTGAAGCGGCGGAAGGCGTCGTTCAGCTGGTTATCGCCAATCGAATACCCCAGCGTGTTCAGCTTATCGCGGAACGCCGCTCGGCCCGAGTGCTTGCCCAGCACCAGAGAATTTGTCTTCCAGCCCACGCTTTCCGGCGTCATGATTTCGTAAGTCGCGGCGTCCTTCAGCACGCCGTCCTGGTGGATGCCGGCCTCATGCGCAAAGGCGTTGCGCCCGACGATGGCCTTGTTCGGCTGCACGTCGAAGCCGGTAATGGTCGCCAGCAGTTTCGACACTTTCAGCAGGCTGGTGGTTTTGATGTTGTTGCTGCGGGGGATGGCGTCCTGGCGGGTTCGGATCGCCATGACGATTTCCTCCAGCGACGCATTGCCGGCCCGTTCGCCGATGCCGTTGATGGTGGTTTCGACTTGCCGAGCACCGGCCTCGATCGCGGCCAGGGTGTTGGCGACACCCAGGCCCAAATCGTTGTGGTTATGGGTGGACAGGACGACAGTCTCGATGCCGGGGACGCGGTTGCGGACGTCTGCGTACATGCGGACCATGTCGGCCGGCAGGGCGTAGCCGACGGTGTCCGGCAGGTTGATGGTGGTCGCACCCGCGCGTATCGCCGCTTCTACCACGCGGCACAGGAAGTCGGGGTCCGACCGGGTGGCGTCCTCGGCCGACCATTCCACGTCGTCGGCGTGTTTGCGGGCCAGGGTGATGGAGTCGACCGTCTGCTGGATGACCTCCTCGGGGGTCAGCCGCAGCTTGACCCGCATGTGCAGGTCGGATGTGGCGATGACGATGTGGATGCGGCGGCGCTTGGCGGCTTTCAGGGCCTCGGCGGCGCGCAGCACGTCCATCTGCCCGGCGCGGGCCAGACTGGCGATGACCGGGGTGTCGTCGCGCTGGCCGACGCTTTCGGCGATGGCCTTGACGCTCTCGAAATCGCCGACGGAGGCGATGGCGAAACCCGCTTCCAGCACGTCCACGCCCAGTTCGGTCAGGGCCTCGGCCATGCGGATTTTCTCGGATAGGTTCATGGAAAAGCCTGGCGACTGCTCGCCGTCGCGCAGGGTGGTGTCGAAGATGATGATTCGGCTGTCGTCCAGCGTGCCGAAGCTGGGATGTTGAATGGTCATTGTCTCTGTCCTTGGGAATGATTGCACGACTATAGCCTCAGGTGTCCCCCGAGTAGTTTCCCCTGGGCACAGCCGGCGTTCAACGAACCGGCGCGGCGCTCAGGGGCGGCTAAGTCGAAGAAGAAGGAGGAGGCCGATCCGCAATGCGCTGCCGCTCGCGGATGCGAGGGCGATCTGGCTGGCAGGGTGCGCGCCGATGGACATGGGTTCGATATACGGCACGGGATGGGGGCGTGCAAGGGCTGTCTCATCCGAAGTGTGAAAACTGCTTTATTTACAACCATGGATTGTTAAATCGAACTGACATCGCAGGAGGATCCCGTGAGCCGCCAAACGACCGATATCCTTGCCGCACGCCGGCACCGGAACCATAAGTATTTTTTACACAGATAAGAAAACGATGTTCGCGAATTTACGCGGATTTTGTTCAAATATGGCATGGACTGTGCCACACACTCGCACTATCTGCGTGAACTCGCGTGCATCCCGCTTAAAATCTGCGTTAAAATGCTTTCTCACGACCGCGCCGCGGCAGATCGGTTCGATGGGCCCAATTTTACGCAAGGACAGGAGCACCGGCGTTTCAAGCGAACCTAACCAGCCCGTTTTCGGCGTCGCCCATAAGCGCCAGCCCGTTTTCGGCGTCGTTTATAAGCGATTGACTCCTCGGCTAGGCTTCGCCAGTGATGCCGCACCAGGGACAAGGCTCGAACCGAGCCGCTTTACGGCATGAGGGAACGGATGACAGGCGACGCGCAAATCGACCCATACGGGGCCGGGGCCATTCAGGTGCGCGCCATCCCATGACACCGGATTCCGATCAGCCCCTGCTCCGCATCACCGGGGTCAAGATGCGCTTCGGCGGCGTCGTCGCGCTGGGCGGGGTGTCGTTCGACGTCGGCTATGGCCAGGTCCGCGGCCTGATCGGCCCCAACGGATCGGGCAAGACCACGCTCTTCAACTGCATCAGCGGCATCTACCGCTTCATGGAGGGCGATATTCTGTTCGAGGGTAAGTCCCTCGCCAATGTCCCTCGGCACGAGATGGCCAATGTCGGCCTGGGCCGCACCTTCCAGAACGTGGCACTGTTCAAACCGCTTTCGGTGCGGGACAATATCCTGGTCGGCGCGCATCACCTCGCGAAATCCGGTTTCATCGCCAACGCGCTGCGCCTGCCGGACGTTCGGCGGGAAGATGCGGCGGCCGAGGAAAGGCTCAACGATCTTCTGGACTTGCTCGATCTGCGATCGGTGGCCGACATTCCCGCCGGGTCGCTGCCCTTCGGCACCCAGAAACGAGTCGAAATGGCGCGCGCGCTGATCGGCAAACCCAAACTTCTGCTGCTGGACGAACCCGCAGCCGGCCTCAATCACAGTGAAGTCGATGAGCTGGCGATCCTGATCCTCCAGGTCCGCGACCATTTCAAACTCAGCGTCCTGCTGGTCGAACATCACATGAGCCTGGTGATGCGGGTATCGGACAAGGTTGTTGCGCTGGAATTCGGCTTGAAAATCGCCGACGGCACCCCGGACGAAGTGCGCGCCGAGCCGGAAGTCATCCGCGCCTACCTAGGCGACACCCATAAGGAACCGGTGCATTGAGCCCGCTGCTCGAAGTCAAAGGCCTGCATGCGGCCTATGGTGAGACCAAGGTGCTCCACGGCCTCGACTTCGCTGTGCAACAGGGCGGCGTCACCGCACTGCTCGGCGCCAACGGTGCCGGCAAGACCAGCACGCTGCGTGCGATTTGCGGCATGGTCCGCACGCAGGGGGAGATTTCCCTCAGCGGCAAATCCATCGCCGGCATGGCGACCGAGGACATCGTCCGCCTCGGTGTGGCCCATGTCCCCGACGGTCGCGGCACCTTCATGGAGCTGACGGTCGAAGAAAACATGCGGCTCGGCGCTTATACTCGCCCGGCGCGGGAGGCGACGGCCGACTTCGAAAAGATGTTCGGCTATTTCCCGCGCCTGAAGGAACGCTACCGCCAGCAGGCCGGCACGTTGTCGGGCGGCGAACAGCAGATGCTGGCGATCACCCGAGCGCTACTGCTGCGGCCGCGGCTGTTGCTGCTCGATGAGCCGTCGTTCGGCCTGGCACCGCTGATCGTGCGGGAAATCTTCGACATCATGGGCCGCGTCCGCGAGGAGGCGGGCGTCAGCATCCTGCTGGTCGAGCAGAACGCCAGCCTGGCGCTGGAGTTTGCCGAAGATGCCTTTCTGCTCGAGACCGGACGCATCGTCATCTCCGGCAAGGCAGCGGATATCGGCAAGGACGAGGGCATCCGCCGTTCGTATCTCGGCTACTAAAGGACACGCCGTTGGAAGGGTTCATCCATCAGATCGTCTCCGGCATCGCCACCGGCGGCATTTATGCCAGCGTGGCCCTTGCCCTCGTCATGATCTATCAGGCCACGCACCATGTGAATTTCGCGCAAGGGGAGATGGCGACATTTTCCACCTACATCGCGCTGGTGCTGATTAATCTGGGGCTGCCGTACTGGGTGGCGCTCGTCGGTGCGTTCGCCATTTCCTTTGTCGTCGGGGTGCTGATCGAGCGTGTCCTCATGCGCCCGGTCACCAACGCACCGGTGCTGACATCGGTGGGCGTTTTCATCGGATTATTGCTGATCGTCAACAGCATGATCGGCTGGATATTCGACTACACGATCAAGCAGTTCCCCTCCCCATTCCCCGATAAGTCGCTGATGGGCGGTTTCGTTTCCGGCCACGAGCTGGGTTCCACGGGGGTGACGCTGGCGGTGCTGATCCTGGTCTATTTGTTCTTCCGCCATACGCGGCTGGGGCTGGCGATGCGCGCGGCTGCGTTCAATCCAACGTCGTCCCGGCTGGTGGGCGTGCGCGTCGGCTGGATGTTGGCGCTGGGCTGGGGCCTCGCCGCCGGAATCGGGGCGGTCGCGGGATGCATGGTTGCACCGGTGGTGTTCCTCGATCCCAATATGATGGCGGGCATTCTGCTTTATGCCTTCGCCGGCGCACTGCTGGGCGGCATCGACTCACCACTTGGCGCAGTGCTCGGCGGATTCCTGGTGGGGATCATCGAGAACCTGGGCGGCGCCTACATCGTGGGGACAGAGCTGAAACTGACGATGGCGCTGATTATCATCATCGCGGTGCTGACGCTGAAACCCTCCGGCCTGATGGGCCGCAAAGTCTATAGCCGGGTGTAGGACGATGAAGACCTCTTGGATCGTCGCATTCCTCGTTCTGCTGGCCGCTGTCGTTCCGACGATGACGTTCAGCGGCTACCACCTGTTCCAGCTGACCATGGTCGCGGTCTACGCCATCGCGATCCTGGGGCTGGCCATCCTGACCGGGATCAACGGGCAGATTTCCCTGGGCCACGGCGCGTTCTACGCGATCGGTGCCTACACGACGGCGATTTTGATGGCGAGCTGGGATGTGCCGTACTGGGCGACGCTGCCGGTCTCGGCGGCGGTCTGCGCGACGGTGGGATTTTTGGTGGGCCTGCCGGCACTGCGGCTGGGTGGCCTGTATTTGGCTTTGACGACCTTCGCTTTGGCCGTGGCAATCCCGCAGATACTGAAACACAAACTGTTCGAGACCTGGACCGGCGGCGTGCAAGGCCTGGTTATCGACAAGCCCGAGGCCCCGTTCGGCCTGAAGCTGTCGTCCGATCAATGGCTGTACCTGTTCACCCTCGGAGTGGGGGTCATTCTCTACGTCCTGGCGATCAACCTCACTCACGGCCGCATCGGACGCGCCATGCGCGCGGTGCGGGATCAACCGGTTGCGGCGGAGGCGATGGGCATCAACCTCGCGATGCTGAAAACCCGAACGTTCGCCGTCAGTGCCATGTACACCGGTATTGCCGGATCGCTGGGCGCCATGGTGGTGGCGTTCGTCGCCCCCGATAGCTTCACGGTGTTCCTCTCGATCACCTTCTTCGTCGGTCTGGTGGCCGGCGGTGCAGCATCGATCGGCGGCACCATCGTGGGTGCGATCTTCATCGAGTTCGTGCCCAACCTCGCCGATCTCGTGTCCAAAGCGGCACCCGGCGCGATCTACGGCGTGATCCTGATCGCCATGATGTTCCTGATGCCGCAGGGCGCGGGCGGGTTCATCGGCATGGTCTGGCGGCGGTTGGTCCGGTAGCCATTCCCCGCGAGCTAAACTAAACTGCCCTGAACACGTTGGAGGAAACGCATGCTCAGCATGGCGGGGAAAGTCGCGATCGTCTCGGGCGCCGGACAGGTGGGGCCGGTCGACGGCAAGGTTTGGGGTAACGGCAAGGCGACCGCGACGCTTTTGGCGCGCCAGGGCGCATCCGTCTTCCTGCTGGATATCAATAAGGACGCCGTCGAGGCGACGCGCGCCGGCATCGAAGCCGAGGGCGGAACCTGCGCCACCCATATCTGCGATATGACCATCGCGGCGGACGTCGAGGAAATGGTGCAGGCCTGCCTGAACCGTTTCAAGAAAATCGATATTCTGGTGAACAATGTCGGCGGCTCCGCCCCCGGCGATCCGGTGTCGATGACCGAGGAGGTTTGGGACCGGCAGATTAACACGAACCTGAAAACGGCGTTCCTGGGCTGCAAATACGTCATTCCGGCGATGCTGGAAAACGGCGGCGGGGCGATCGTTAATTTGGCCTCTGTCGCAGGCATGCGCAACGATTTCGCGTCCGGCCGCTCGCATGTTGGCTACAGCGCGTCGAAGGCCGGGGTGATCCAGCTTTCCCGTTCGGTCGCCGGGACCTACGCGAAGAAGGGCATCCGGGTGAACACTGTTGTGCCCGGCCTGATGCATACCGCGTTGGTGGAACACCGCCTGGCCCGCACCGTTGGCGGCAACGACCTGGATAAACTGATCCAGGCCCGTCACAACGCCGTGCCGATGGGGCACATGGGCGACGCGTGGGATATCGCACACGCCGTGCTGTTCCTGGCCTCGGACGAGGCGCGCTACATCACCGCCACCGAAATCGTCGTGGACGGTGGCTTGACCGCATTCATGCCTTAATTATTCTCAAACCGGGAGGAAACCACCATGGCTCAACGTTATCCGCAGCTGCAAACGAGCGACTTCACGCCGCGGCAGAAAGAAGTCGCCGACGCGATCCAGTCCGGCCCCCGTGGCGGCGGACTGCGCGGCCCGTTCAACGCCCTGCTGCGCGCCCCCGAACTGTGCGATCTGGTGCAGCGCGTGGGTGCGTATGTGCGCTATGGCTCGTCCATTCCAGCGGCATTGAACGAACTCGCGATCTGCATGGCCGGCCGTAAATGGACCGCCCAGTATGAATTTTACGCGCACCGCACGCTGGCCATCGATGCCGGTTTGAATCCCGCGATCCTCGACGCCGTCGCCAACGGCACGACGCCGGCTGGCATGAGTGCCGACGAAACCATCGTTTACAATTTCGTCACCGCTTTGCTGAGCAACGGCAGCGTGCCGGATGCGCAATATCAGCCGGCGGTGGACCGTTTCGGTGAGAACGGCGTGATGGATCTGGTGGGCGCGGTTGGATATTACACCATCGTGTCGATGGTGCTGAACGTCGCCGACGTGCAACTGCCGGACGGCGAGCCGAAGCCGCTGAAGCCGCTTT
>JANXTL010000263.1 GCA_025352375.1 Acetobacteraceae bacterium
CGACGGAGCGCGGGGACTCGCCACCGTCGATGAGTGTTCGGGCATGATCGATCTGAGCCGGCTCAAGCCGGGAAGGGCGACCAAGATGCACACCACGTCTCTTTGCGGCCTGGATGCCGGCCTGCGTCCGTTCGACAATTAGGCTCCGCTCAAACTCGGCCAATGCACCCATAATGTGCAAGATCAGACGGCCGCCGGCGTTCGTCGTGTCGATCGGGTCGGACAAGCTGCGGAAGCTGACGCCCTTCGCGCCGAGCTCGGCGATCAGATTAACAAGATGGGAGAGGGACCGCCCGAGACGGTCGAGCTTCCACACCACCAGCGTGTCACCGGACCCAAGGGTTCCGAGCGCGCGGTCAAGGCCGCGTCGTGTGGTCACGCCGCCGCTGATTCCCTCTTCGGTGAATATCTGATCGCAACCGGCAGCCGTCAGCGCATCTTGCTGAAGGGCAAGAGTTTGGTCAGCAGTAGAGACGCGTGCGTAGCCGATTTGCATATCTAATTATGGGACAAAATTTCGGGACGCGCAACAAGCTGATTCTGTTGGTTAATTTTAAGCCTCTTCGCCGTTTAGCATGGGTAGCAACGACCGGCCCCGTCTTCCTTCGACTGTTTCCTGGTTTGGCTGAGCGGCGTTTCCTCGTCCCGGCCTGACATCCCCGGACGCGGGAGGCGGGGGCCTGTGCAAAACACGCCGCTATAAAATATCGATGGTTTGTCGATGGTCGAATTCCCCCGATTGCTACATGGGATAGTCGCTCAGGTTACCGCCTGCCCGGATTTCTTTCATCGTCGGAACCGGCCCGGCGAAGCATGGCGCAGCCGCCAGAGCAACCCCACAACACCCGCCTTGACATCAACTAACAATCAATGTTAGTAACCCCACCATGCACCAAACGGCGCAAACCTTCGAACCAACCCCAAACCCCGCTCCCCCCAAGGAACGGGCCGCGACCCCCTGTATCGCCTTCCTCCTCAAAATCGTCCGAGTCCTCATCAGCTACGGCCGCCAACTCGACGAGACCCTGCCAGCAAAAACCACCCACCCGCGCTTCCCCACCCTGGCCGCCGGCTTCGGCACCCACGACGTCCCCCGCATCCTCGCCCACGTCCACCGCGGCATCCTCCGAGCGATGATGCTGCAACGGTATCTGCTGGCCCGCGCTGCCCAAGGCCGCGACATCGAGCCCGTGCAGCCCCCCGCCCCAGCCGAACCGGCGGATATCGAGGCGCTGGAGATAAAACTCCGCGCCCCCTCCCAGCCGCGCCCCAAAGCGAAAAAAACCGATCCGGACGATCCGCTGCACTTTGCCATCCCCACCCTGAAGGAACTCGAAGCTCAGGTCCGCCGCCGCTCCGTCGGCCGCACCATCGCCGAGATCTGCCTGGACCTCGGCGTCACCGTCTGCGATGGCGAAACCTGGGACGATATCCTCCAGGCACTAACGCATTTCGGCGCCAATCTCGCGCAGTTCTTCGGTGTCCGGCAGCGCCGTCGCGAAACCTTCCAGGAAGAACGCGACAAACGCCCGGAAACCTGGACCTTCGACTGGCGCGACCGCCCCAAGGAAGCAATCCGCCTACTATTGGGTCGGCTGCTCGGCGAACCGCCCCCTCGCGAGCTATTAGTTCCGATATAACAACTTAATACCCCGCCGGCAGTTGCCCCCCAGCCCAACCACGCTATCCTCCCACCTGACAAAAAGGCGGGAGGCCAATCGCATGCCCATAACGGTCAAACAGCTCCATCCGCTCTTCATGGGTGAGATCGGCAACATCGACCTGCGCGAACCGCTCGACAAGGACACCGTCGAGGCCCTGAGCGCCGCCGTCGACCAGCACGCCGTCCTGGTCTTCCACGACCAGTTCATCACCGACGAACAACAGCAAGCGTTCAGCCGCAATTTCGGCGACCTGGAGACGACCGTCCGCGCATACCGCAAGGATTTCGTGCCGCGGCTGGATGTGCTCATGGCGGATATCTCCAACCTCGATGAAAACAACCGCCTGCTGCCAGCCAACGACCGGCGGAGGCTGAACGCGCTGGGCAACCGGCTCTGGCACTCGGATTCCAGCTTCAAGCGCGTCCCCGCGCGCTTTTCGCTCCTGTCCGCTCGGACCATCCCAACCTGGGGTGGGGAAACCCAGTTCGCCGACATGCGTGCCGTCTGGGACGCGCTGCCCGACCGGATGAAATCCCGCATCGAAAACATGATCTGCGAGCACACCCAGATCTTCTCCCGCGGCAAGATCGGCTTCACCGACTGGGCGGACGAAGAACGCGCCAAGATGGCCCCGGTGCCCCAGGTCATGGTGCGAACCCACCCGGGTTCCGGCCGGAAGTCGGTCTATCTGTCGTCCCACGCCGGCCGCATCCGTGGGATGGAGGAACCGGAAGCCCGCATGTTGTTGCTGGACCTCACCGAGTTCGCGACGCAGCCACAGTTTGTCTACACCCACACCTGGAAGGTCGGGGATCTGACGATGTGGGACAACCGCTGCACCATGCATCGGGCACGGGAATACGATGAGACGCAGGTACGCGACCTGCATCGCACGACGGTATCCGACGGCCGGCCCACGGTGCCGGAAGAACTGGCGGCGTAACGGCGATGGCGCTGCTGTTCCTCGCGCTGCTGTTGCTGGTGCCAAGGCTGGCGCTCGCCGGTTGCGGGCCTATCGCGATGGGGGAACCTCGGATCTGGCTTACGGCCGCGGCCGAGCCATCGTTGCGGATCACGTTCCTGGGCCACGCCAGCTTTCTGCTGGAAACGCCGGGCGGGGTGCGAGCGGTCACCGATTACAGCGGGATTTTCGCGCCTACCGACCCGCCCGACCTGGTGACCCCGCCCGACCTAGTGACAATGAACCACGCGCATGACTCGCACTACACGCTGTTCGTCGACCCGCGGATCAAGCACGTGCTACATGGCTGGCAGGAGGGGCCGAAGCCCCCGTCTTACGACGTGCATGTCGGCGATCTCCGGGTCACCAACCTGGCGACAAACATCCGGAACTGGAATGGCGGGACGGAGATCAACGGCAACTCGATCTTCGTGTTCGAGGCCGCCGGCCTGTGTGTCGCGCATCTCGGGCATTTGCACCATCTACTCGAACCAGCCGACCTCGATGCACTCGGCCGCATCGATATTCTGATGGTCATGGTCGATGGCGGGTATTCGCTCGGGCAGCGCGACGCCCGCGCGGTGGTGGAACAAATCCACCCCCGGGTCGTTTTACCCACACACTATTTCTCCCGCGACCGGCTGGCGTCGTTCCTGGAGACGATGCGGGATGCCTATGCCATCCAGGTGCAAGACAATCCAACCGTGGTACTATCCCGCGCAACGTTACCGGAACGGCCGACGGCGATCGCTCTGCCGGGGCCGCACTGACAAGGAAACGTCCCGATGACCGTCGCCCGCGAACTCGCCGAATTCCTGACAGGGGTTTCGGCCTCCGACCTGCCCGCCCAGACGATGGACCATGCGGCGATGGTGATCGCCAGCACCTTCGCAAGCGCGGCGTTCGGCACGACCATCCAGTCCGCGCAGATCGTCCGCGATCTGACGAAGGAGCAAGGCGGCCGACCGGATGCCTCCATCTGGTTCGATGCGGGGGAAAAACTACCCGTGGCCCAGGTCGCTCGGGTTAACGCGATGCTGAGCGATGCGGCGGCGTCGGACGACAGCGACCTGCGCAATATCGTGCACGCTGGGACTCCGTTGACTGCCGTGTCGCTCGCCATGGCCGAGCGCCTGGGTGCCAGCGGGGAGGATGTGCTGGACGCCATCGTCATCGGCTACGAGGTTGCGGGGCGCCTGAGCGAGCCGATGACCCCCGGTTTTCGCAATCGCGGGTTCCACGGGTGTCTGGGCGCCGCGATGGCCGCCGCCGGGGCGGGTGCCCGCATGCTGCGGCTGAACGCCGAGCAGATGGCGCAGACGATTGCGATTACGGCTGTGTCGATCGGCGGGCTGGCCACGGCGGCCGATACTAGCGTCGCCCGAGAATACCACGCCGGTCTGGCGGCGATGCACGGGGTCAATGCGGCGTTGGCCGCACAACGGGGCTTCAAGGTGGAGGAGCGCATTCTGGAAGCCCACCAGGGATTCTTCGAGGCGTTCGGCGGCGTGAACGGCGACGCGGCAGGCAAGCTCGCATTGGCGGGCCTGGGCGAGAGCTGGGACATCGTCACCGACATGGCGATCAAGCTGGTGCCGGGCGGGCATCCGTACCACTCATTCGCGGAAGCCGCGGCCAAGGCCGCGCGGGCCGGTGGATTCTCGCCCGATGAGATCGAATGCATCGAGGTGTCACGGCCGGGCCTGACCAAGCTGAGCGGGCCGATGCACCCGGTCGACTTGATCGACATGGCGCACAGTCCTGCGAATTTCCTCGCAGCCGGGGCGGCGGATTGGGGGTTCGGTTGGGTGAACGCCAGCCCGGGGAAAATTGCCGATCCCGTGATCCACCGGTTGATCGACAAGGTGCGGGTGGGGCCTCAGCCTGTTGAACACGCCGCGCTGTACCGGCAGGGGGCGACGGTGACGATTACCGCGACCGACGGTCGTTTCGCGCGCAGCACCGTGCTGCTGCCATATGGATCGGGCGCGCTGGGGCTCGATTGGGCCGATATCGATGCGAAGTACCGGGCGCTGATGCCGGCGTCGGGGCTGGGCAGCGCGGCGATCGAAGCGAGCCTGAGCGCGCTGCGCGGGGTGCGGGGCGCCACCGATGTCTCCGGCTTGATCGGAATTTTGCGCGCTGGCGGCTAATTTATTCCGCTCCGGCCGGGCATGACCCGACCAAGACGGTTTCCGAGAAGGAGGAACGTTATGTCCCGCATCTTGTTCAAAAACGCTCGTGAATGGGACGGCACCGGCGCCGCTGCCTACCCCGCCGACGTCCTGGTCGAAAACGACCGCATCGGAGCGGTGGCGCGGTCGTTGGGCCAGCTTGAGGCGGCGGGGGCGGAGATCGTCCATGCGAAGGGCATGACTCTGATGCCGGGGATGGTCGAAGGGCATGCGCATATCACCTTCATCAATGCCGCGCGCCCAACGGACATCGGTGACACCCCACCCGAGGAACACACCCTCATCGCCGCCCGCAATGCTCGGCTGTTGCTGGATAGCGGGTTCACCAGCGCCTATAGCGCGGCATCCGCGAAACTGCGGATCGACGTCGTCATCCGCAACGCCATCGAGGCAGGGGATCTGCCCGGTCCTCGGCTGCGTGCCTGCGGGCCGGAGATCACCGTGACCGGCGGCCTGGGCGACGAGCGCAAGGCACATCAGTTCCGCGACAGTTTCGCCATCGTCGCCGACGGGCCGGTGGAAGTGACCAAGCTGGCACGGTTGTGCGTGCGGGAAGGCGTGGACAGCATCAAGCTGAACATCTCCGGCGACGATTTCACCAGCCGAGGCGCCCCGCCGCGCACCGTCATGAGCGAGGCGGAAATCCTGGCAGGCGTAACGGTTGCTCGGGATTATGGCCGCATGGTGAACGCCCATTGCCGCGCGGCGGAAAGCGTCAAGCGCGCCGTCCGTTGCGGTGTGGATGTCATTTACCACTGCGAACATGTGGATGAGGAAGCGCTGGATCTGTTGGAGTCCGTAAAGGACCGCGTGTTCGTCGGGCCGGCCATCGGGTTGTTGCGGGCGGCGGCGTTGGAGGCGCCGGCTGGGACGTTCCACCCCGGCGTGAAACGAAGCTTCAACCTCGGCCTGGAAGCCGCGTCCCGCGCGTATCCCGAAATGAAGAAGCGCGGGGTGCGGGTGGTCATCGGCGGGGATTACGGCTTTGCCCGTACGCCGCAAGGGGAAAATGCGCGGGATATCGAGCATTTCGTTCGGCACCTCGGCTATTCGCCGTCCGAAGCTTTGGTCTGCGCCACCCGCTACGGGGCCGAACTGATGGGGATCGAGGCCGGGTTGGTGCGGGAGGGATGCCTCGCGGACCTTCTGCTGGTCGATGGCGACCCAGTGGCGGATGTGCGGGTGCTGCAGGACCGGAACCGGATCGTGGGGATTTGGAAGGGCGGCGCGGCGCATAAGCTGGATCGGGCGGCGCTGGAGCGGCGGGAGATTCGGGCGGTGGAGTGAGGGAATTTTCTGCCTATGAGGCTGTTGTCGGAGTCCGGGTTGCCCGGAAGCGCCAGCAGCGCGGTCTGTCGCCGGTACGCTGTCACATGACCTTACGTCCGAAAGCCCTGAGATCGACGCTTTCCGGCAAAGAACGTCTTCAGCAACGCGGCCGACTCGGTTTCCCGCACGCCGCCGACGATTTCCGGCCGGTGGTGGCACGATCCGGCATCGAACACGCGGGCGCCATGC
>JANXTL010000265.1 GCA_025352375.1 Acetobacteraceae bacterium
CACCTTGACCTTGAAAGCCGGTGAGTGCTTCCGACGTGCGCGTCTCGTCATTCTTCTCGCTCCAATCTGCCGCCATCAGGCCGCGGTTGAGCGGGAAAATCTACTTATGGGACTGTCCGAATTTTCCGATCCACCTCTGTATTTCGCCTCGGGCGTGCGCCGGATGCCGATGTTCAACAGGTTTTCTTTGTTCCAAAGCCGGGTTTTCGCGCGAACGGGAATGTGGCGCACGCCGTCCAGATCGCAGACGTGATCCTCGTCGCCATAGGCGCACTCGACCACCGTGAGGGTGACGCCAGCGTCGAGCATGTGCTCGGCGAACCGTTCCCAGTTCTGCTGCGGCGCTTTGTAGTGAAGCGGGTTGCTGCGGGCGGCGAAGACATGCAGGTCGGACGGCTTCAACATTGGTGGCTCCGGGGAGGGGGTTGTCCTGACCCCAGATAAGCCAGTCACGACCCGGCTCTTGCCACGCCAAGAAAGTTGTCAGAACCGGCCCCCGTATCGGTCCCTGTCGGACAAATTCCGGGTGAGTTATGAAAACTCTCATTGATTTCATTGAAAAACCCATTAACTTCTAAGCTGTGGGCCGCTGGTTCGAGTCCACCAGGGCGCGCCAAACTCATAGATTGTATCTTGATATTTTCGAACCGAGGCACGCGACCGCGGCCCAGGGAAACAGACTGTTGCTCACCCCGCCGGGCCACTCCGCGCTGTGTGGATTAGCCGGCTGGCGAGGACGGCGATGCGGTATGGGCAGATTCTATCCGGGTGCCTGTGCCAATCTGGTTCTTGAGAGTGTCACGTCGCCGTCACGTCCTTACGTCCACACCATCCGGTATCTCCGAAAAGAGATTTTGAATGGCTGCCTATGTCATTATCCCGGCTCCTTAACCCGAGACCGCCTGGGCGATGCACCTTGGAAGACCGCTTTGGGTGGAAAGCCGACCTTGGACGTGGCGATGCCTTGGGTCTTTAGCGGAGGGCACAATCGGAAGAATCCGGTGTGTTCCATCTGACCGAAGGTTGCCTGCCAACCCAAAGGAGCGTATGTTCCTGGAAATCTGGTAGGCCTGATTTGGCATGCGGCCAGTAGCTACACTTCCAGGATCAGGATCGCAAAAATGCAACGTCGAGGATTTTTGCGGGCTACTGCGGCAAGCGGGCTGGCGGCGGCGGGCGGTCTGACCGCGCCCACGATCGCCCGGGCAGCCGACAATAAAGTGCTACGGTTCGTGCCTTCCGAGGGCGGCGTGGCCATCCTTGACCCGGTCTGGTTGGTTGGCTGGCCGACACTGACCTTCGGTCTCGCGATGTATGAGTCGCTTTACAGTGTCGATGAAAATCTGAGCCCCAGACCGCAGATGGCCGAAGGTCACACGATCGAGGACGACGGCAAACGCTGGGTCATCCGTCTGCGTGACGGGTTGCGTTTCCATGACAACGAACCCGTTCTGGCGCGCGATTGCATCGCCTCCATCCGGCGTTGGATGGCGCGCGATTCGATTGGCCGCAGCACGCTCGCGGGCCGGCTCGACGCGCTGGAGGCAACGGACGACCGGACCATCGTATTTCGTCTGAAACGACCCTTCGCACGGCTCGACTTTGTGCTGGGTAAGCCGGCCCCGAACATCCTGCCGATCATGCCGGCCCGGCTCGCCGAATTAGATCCGAACAAGCAACAGAATGAGATCGTCGGCAGCGGCCCGTTTCGTTTCGTGCCCGGTGAGTTCGTGGCGGGAACGCGCGCCGTGCAGGCGCGGTTCGAAGCCTATCAACCCCGGAACGAACCGCCGAACGGGATGGCGGGAGGGCGAGTGGCCAAGGTCGATCGGGTGGAGTGGCACGGCATGCCCGATCCCTCGACCGCCGCCAACGCGCTGTTGACGGGGGAAGTCGACTGGTTGGAGGCCCCGACTCCCGACCTTATCGGCAAGCTGCGCCAAAGCCGGGACGTCGTGATCGACGTGATCAATCGCTACGGCGTGCTGCCGCTGTTGCGGCCCAACCACGCCTCGGGTCCGACCGCGAACCAAGGCGTGCGCCGCGCCATCATGGCCGCGCTCGACCCCGCCGAGGTCATGGAGGCCGGCATGGGTGGCGACCCCGGCAGTTGGTCCGCGCCCGCGGGCGTGTATACGCCCGGCTCCGAAGCGGCCAGCCGCGCGGGTTTTCAGCATCTCGGGCCCAGGCCGAAAGCCGAGGTCGCGGCAATGCTGGCCGCGGCGGGTTACAAGAACGAACCGATCGTGCTGCTGCACCCCGCCGATTCTCCGACAAATAACACGATGTGTCAGGTGATCGCGGCGCGACTGACGGAGTATGGCTTCAAGGTTGACGATCAGGTGATGGACAGCGCCACGGTGGCACTGCGGCGGTCCAAGAAGGACCCGCCGGAGAGAGGCGGATGGTCCTTGTATATCATCAACGTGCCGGGCGCGGGTCACTCCAGCCCGATGGTCGCGCAGGGCCTACGGACCGGACCGGCCGCAGTGTCTGGCTGGCCGGAAAACCCCGAGATGGAGGTGCTGCGCGATCGCTGGATCGATTCGAGCGACCCAGCGGACCAACGCGCGATCACCGAAAGAAGTCAGGAAGTCGCGCTGGCCGACGTGATCTTCTCGCCCCTGGGCCACTACATCCGCAAATCGGCCTGGCGTTCGAACGTCTCAGGTATCGTAAAAGCAACGGAGCCCCTGATGTGGAACGTATCGAAAAGTTGAACCGCTTCGGCGGCTACCCAACGGCGCCGCCGGCTCCAGCCTTTGAACAATGTGGTCAGGACTCAGGTTTAACCACCGCAAAGGGTCGTGTGCTGTCCTACGGGTCTCGCCGCTCGGCCCGGTCTCCAGTCTGAATCGAACTTTCGGTTCCGTTGCTACCCGCCCCCCCCATTCTCTTTGGTCCAAAGACGGGTTTTCGCGCGGACGGGGATGGGGATGGGGCGCATGCCATCCAGGTCGCGGACGTGATCCTCGTCGCCAAAGGCGCACTCGATCACGATGAGGGTGACGCCGGCGTCGAGCATGTGCTCGGCGAATCGTTCCCAGTTTTGGTGGGGGGCCTTGTAGTGAAGCGGGTTGCTGAGGGCGGCAAAGACATGCAGGTCGGACGGCTTGAACATTGGTGGCTCCGGGGAGGGGGTTATCTTGACCCCAGACAAGCCCGTCACGACTCGGCCCCCGCCACGCCAAGAAGTTGTCAAAACCGACCCCCTGTATCGGTCTCTGTCGGACAAATTCCGGGTGAGTTATGAAAACTCCCATTGATTTCATTGAAAAACCCATAAGCTTCTAAGCTGTGGGCCGGTGGTTCGAGTCCACCAGGGCGCGCCAAACTCATAGATTGTATCTTGATATTTTCGAACCGAGGCACGCGGCCGCGGCCCAGGGAAACAGACTGTTGCTCACCCCGCCGGGCCACTCCGCGCTGTGTGGATTAGCCGGCTGGCGAGGACGGCGATGCGGTAT
>JANXTL010000285.1 GCA_025352375.1 Acetobacteraceae bacterium
GCCACACCGCATTTGTTCCTGCACACGCTCAATGACGGCAGCACTTTTACCATAATTTCCGACACTGTAGGTCATGGCGGCTGGGGTTTCCGGTGGGGGTGGTGGAGCGGTGGTTGCCGTTGTTATTTCCGGACGGATGACCGGCGCCGCGACCGGTTTTCTCGCCCTTTCCGAGGCGCCGGTCCGCCGACAATCTCCAAATCCACGAGTCGATCCAGAGCCGATATATCTCGGACCGGCGTACTGCTCAAATCGAGCCTACGAAGCGCAATGAGGCCGGCCAGCGGCGCAACGTCGCTCACGTGCGTGTAGGACAGATCGAGGTTTTGCAGCGCAATGAGGCCGGCCAGCGGCGCAACGTCGCTCACCTCCGTGCCGGCCAGAGAGAGGGTTTGCAGCGCAATGAGGCCGGCCAGCGGCGCAAAATCGCTCACCTGCGTGCCGGTCAAATCGAGCATACGAAGCGTGGTGAGGCCGGCCAGCGGCGCAACGTCGCTCACCTGCGTGTTGCCCAGAGAGAGGTTTTGCAGCGCAATGAGGCCGGCGAGCGGCGCAACGTCGCTCACCTGCGTGTCGGTCAGATCGAGGCTTTGCAGCGCAATGAGGCCGGCCAGCGGCGCAACGTCGGTCAACGCCATTTCACCGAAAAAACTCAAATGAAGAATAAACGGTCGCCACGCTTCCGGCGGGGCATGGCCGGCCAAAATCATGCGCTGCGCTTGTTTCTCCACATCCTCCGGCACAAGCGGGTCCACCTTCACGGGCAAGGCCGTGGGTGTGGGCGCATCCACCTGCCGCCCCTCCCGGGTCAAAGCCAGCAGCGCCTGCCGCAAATCGGCGGAGCGTGTGGCGGCGAAGGCCTCCACCGCCGCCGCGCCATCCGCCAGGGCAGCGCCGGCGCGCTGCACCAGCGTGGAATGTGTGGCGAAATCGGAGGCAACGGCACCGAACGCAAACGTCATGGCCGTTCTTAGGATCAGGTTCATCACAACGGCGTTGCTTCGGTTGCCGGCCTTGGTCTGCTGATAGCCGGCCTTCCCCCCAGCCTCCCCCAGAGCCTCCCCCAGCGCCGCTATCTCCGCCGCGTCCTGCTCAGGAATGACATGCCGGTCGCGTGCGATATGCACGAACTCCCGCGCGGGCTGGAACAATTCCGGTCGAAGCAGCGCTTTGCCGGCTTCGTTGTCCCAGGCCTCGACCGTCGGGAAGCCTCGCAGCCAGGGGGCCGCTGTGCGGACCAAGGCCGTCAGCAGCCCATGGATATCGGCGCCGAGGGGGCCGTCCGTCGCGGCGGGATCATTTTGCACCCGGATATCGGTTTCCAGGAACCCGCCGAGAAGCAGCAACTGTGTGTAGGCGGATCCGAGCCGGGCGGGCAGCGTGTGCGGATCGGCGCTGAGCGTGGCCTGGAAGGCTGCGGCGGTGCCCGACAGCGCCCCCCAGGTGAGGGTGTTGGTCAGCCGCGCGGCCCGATGCACCAACTCCCCCGCCAGCCGAGCGATCTCCTGCTGGAAGTGCTGCCGCACCGGATCGTCGGCGGCATCGCGGTCGGCGGGGCGAACGCCGCGATCGATCACGATCTGGTCGCCGCTGACCACCCAGCGCGGTCCCGCCGGATCCGGCTTTTCCCCCGCGATCCGCTCGGCGCGCGCGGCCTGGAACGCGCGGCGCAATTCCTCCCGCGCTTCGGCATGGCGGGTGCTGGTGCTGGTGTCGGGGCCGAACAAAGCCCGCAGGATGGGGACGATCTCGGCGGGCAGGGACGCGCCATTGCACCAGTTCGATACGCTGCTGGCGGAGGCGTGCAGGTTACCCCGCGCGCCCTCAATCTCTCCGGAGAATGCGGCGTAGGTCCATGGCTCGCCCGTCGCGGTCGCGGGGCGGGTGCCACCGCTCAGGTGTCCGGCCAACAGCGCCGCGAACGCGGCCCGCTTGGAATTAGCGGCGGGTTTGCGGGCCATTGGGCCGGATTGGGGGCGATGTTCTGTCCATTGGGGGAAGGATGGTCTGAATAGCGAGTCGGTTGCAACACAGGAAAGGCACCGACCTATGCTCACCCACCGCACTGCCTATACCGCTTTGTCCGCCATCCACGCTCTAGGCGCGATGGCCCTGGCGGTTAGCGGCGATTTCGTCCACGCACTGATCGCCCTCGCGGCGGCGTCGGTCTATGCCGGGCTGGTACCCCGGCGGCCGGACGATGAGAAATGAAATAGCCTGTCCCGGTCGCTGCCCGTCCCATCGGCGAACAAGAAAGCAAATCGACCCTCCGCAACCGCTTGAATCGCCCCGCACGGCATCACACTTACACGGTTTGTTCTTTTCCATTCGGAGCTTTCCCCGCCATGTCTTCCTGCCCCAACCCAGCCGCCAACCTCGAAGCCCTGCTGCGCGACGCCTGCCAACGCGCCTTGGCCCTCGGACTGTCGTTCACCAACCAGCTCCGCCTTTACCGCTCCATCATCGCCCTGGCGCGGGAGGTGCGGTTGCGATGCGGCGGCGCCATGCCCGCATCGAGCAGCCGGACGCTCTCCGCGTTACTGGCCGCGGTGTGCGAGCGTGCCAGCGAGTTGGGACCGGACCCCGAACTGCCGCTCCCCGACGCGATCCTGGTGCAGCGACTGGCGGTCCAGCTCTCCCGTGCCGCCCGTCAGGCAGGGATCGCCGAACCGGCCGAACGGCAATATGTCGCACGACACGCCATGCACCGTGAGGTTCCGCCCGAGCAGACGCTTCCCGCACAAAACCCCATGCACCGTGAAGAACCAACCCAACCCGAGGCGCCCGAAATCGCCGAACCGCCCGAGCAGACGTTTCCCCCACAAAACCCCATGCAACGTGAGGCTGAGGCTGAGGCGGACGACGACCGGCTGAGTGCCTGGCGCCGAGACCACAAGACCGACCGCGACCAACGGGCGCACGAGAAGCTGCGCACGGTGATCGACGAGCGGGTGATCGCCAAAGTCAAAGCGATGAACCAACGCGACCGCGAGGCGCGGGCGGCGGCCGCGTGATCGGGCCCCCTATTTCTTCACATCCTTCTCCCGGTCCCGCAGCTTCTCCACCGGCACCTGCAAGAACGCGGCGTAATCGTAGACCGTCTCGTCCTCCTGGTTCCAGCACACATACCCCCGGCAATCGTTGGGCCGAGCGGCATACACGCCGCACAACCGGTCGGGGGTGAGGAACTGGCAGGTCTTGTAGCCGGACTTGATCCGCTTCTCCCCTTTGCGGGTGATTTCCAGGATGTGCTTCGCCTCGAACGCCGGGACGGTGATGCCCAGATGTTTGGCCAGCCGGCGGATATCCTCCCGGCTGACATGCACGTACCCCGCCATGCGGCAGCACAGGCTCGGGCATTTCAAGCAGTCGAGCCTCGGGTGGTCAGGCATTGCGACAACGGATCATGTTGATCGGCTTGACCGTCAGCACCTGCTCCCCGTGCTGGTTCAGCACCTCCACGAACGGGTGCACCAGTCCCCGATCGGGTTTGGAGCGGGATCGGCGGGCCTCCAGGATCGTGACACGCACCCGGAGCGTATCGCCGGGAAACACCGGGCGGGGCCAGCGGACCTCGTCCACCCCTGGCGCCGCGAGGCCGTTCTTCGGCAGATAATGCTCCGTGAACAACCGCATCATCACGCCCATGGTCTGCCAGCCGCTGGCGATGATGCCGCCATGCGGGCCGGCGGCCGCCAATGCCGGATCGGTGTGCATGTCCTGCGGGTCGTATTGGCGGGCGAACGCGACGATCTCGTCCTGCGTCAGGGCGACGGACCCGAATTCGAACACGGCACCGACGGCGTAGTCCTCGAACCGGCGTTCACTGGGGTTTTCTGGAAGCATGAGCGGGCATCCTGTTGCTGGCGCTTCGGCTAACATGCGATAGGGGGTCTGACAACGAATTGCGGGATGGGAACAGTCCATGAGCCACGTATCGCGCCGTAAAATCCTGGTTGGAGCACTCGCGGCGGGCGCTTTGGCCCGGCCGGCCATCGCGCAGGGCGCGCCCCTGAAAATCGGCCTGATGCTGCCGTTCTCCGGCACCTTCGCGGGACTGGGGGAGAACATCGCCGCGGCGTTCGAGCTTTGCCTTGCCGAGAACGGCGGCAAGTTCGGCGGGCGTGCGGTGACGATCGTCCGGCTGGACGACGAATCCGATCCCTCCAAGGCGCCGGCCAACGCCAACCGCCTGGTGGGCCGGGATAATGTAGATGCGTTGGTGGGAACGGTGCACTCCGGCGTCGTGATGGCGCTGGTGCAGGCCGCGCGCGAGAAGGAAATTCCGCTGGTGATCCCCAACGCGGGCAACGTGGCCGCGACCCGGGATTTGTGCTCCCCATCCGTGTTCCGGTCCTCGTTCAGCAACTGGCAGCCGGCGTACGGCATGGGCAAGGTGCTGGCGGCAAAGGGCGTGAAGAAGGCAGCCTGGGTCACCTGGGACTACGCGGCCGGCAAGGAGTCCGCCGAGGGTTTCCGCGACGGATTGAAATCCGGCGGGGCGGAGCTAACCCACGTGCTGACGGTGCCGTTCCCCGAGACCAACTTCCAGCCCATCCTCGCGCAGATCGCGGGCCTCGGTGTGGAAGCTGTCGGTTCGTTCTTCGCCGGCGGCGGTGCCATCCAGTTCGTGAAGGATTACGCGGCGGCGGGCTTGCGTGACAAAATCCCCCTGTGCGGGTCGGGTTTCCTGACCGAGGGCGTGCTGAAGCCGCAGGGCGCCGCCGCCGAGGGCATCCAGACCGCGCTGCACTACGGCGACGGCTTGGACAACGCCAAGAACAAGTGGTTCCGGGAGGCTTTCACGAAAGCCACCACCCGCCAGGCCGACGTCTACGCGGTACAGGGCTACGACGCCGGGCAAATCCTGGCGGCGGGTTTGGCCGCGACCAAGGGCGACGCCTCGGCGATCAAGGCGCTGGCTGCCGGCATTCTGGCAACCAAGATCGACAGCCCGCGCGGGGCGTTCACCCTGTCGGCGTCGCACAACCCCATCCAGACCATCTGGCTGCGCGAAGCCCGCAACGGCGAAAACAAGGTGATTGGCCCGGCGGCGGAGGCCCTGGCGGACCCAGGCACCGGATGCAAAATGGCGGTGTAGTGAACAGGAAGAAAGCGCTGCCCCTCCCCCCCGCCACCTTCCTCGAGGGGAGCGGGAGAAGTCTCACTTTATGACCACCTTCCTCGCGCAACTGCTGAACGGGCTCCAGTACGGCCTGCTGCTGTTTCTGATCGGCAGCGGGCTGACGCTGATTTTCGGGGTCATGGGCGTGATCAACCTCGCCCATGGCAGCCTGTTTATGATCGGTGCCTATTTGGCCTACGTCGTGGCGGGCTACACTGGAACGTTTTGGCTCGCTTTGCCCGCCGCGATAGCCGGTGGGCTTCTGTTTGGTACCTTCTTGGAAGCCGCTTTGTTCCGCCGCTTCCGCGACCGGGAGCATCTGGACCAGGTGCTGCTGACCTTCGCCCTGATCCTGATTTTCGAGGAAGCCCGCTCCATCCTCATCGATAACCAGTTCCACAGCGTTGCGGTGCCGGCGCTGCTGGATTTCTCGGTCCCGATCGTCGGCGGCTTTGCCTACTCCGCTTACCGGCTGGCCGTACTCGCTGTCTGCCTCGCCGTCGCGGCGCTGATGCTGCTGTTCGTGGAGCGCACCAACATCGGCGCGAGTATCCGAGCAGCGGCGGAAAACCCGGAGATGGTGGGGCTGCTCGGGGTGGATGCCCGCCGCATCCATATGCTGGTGTTCGCGGCCGGGACCGCGCTGGCGATGCTGGCCGGCGCCCTCGCCGCGCCGTTGCAGTCGGTCTATCCGGGTATGGGCGATGGATTTCTCATTCTTTCGTTCATCGTGGTGGTGATCGGTGGGCTGGGCTCGATCGGTGGCGCCTTTTGGGCGGCCTTGCTGGTGGGCATGGTCGATACGCTGGGCAAGGCTTACGTGCCGCAACTCGCAGGCATCGCCGTATGCGGCATGATGGCGCTGGTGCTGTTGGTCCGCCCGGCCGGGCTGTTTGCCCGCGGATGATCGGTGCGTCTCGCCGAGGCAACCTGCTGCTCGCCCTCGCCGGATTGGCAGTGGCGTCGATGCCGCTCTGGACCGGCGCGTATCATATGCAGTTGGCGTCGACCGCCCTTATCGCGGCGATGTTCGCGCTTAGCCTGCAATTGCTGGTCGGCGGCGCGGGGCTGGTCAGCCTCGCCCACGCGGGGTTCTTCGGGCTTGGCGCCTACACGGTTTACCTTCTCGGTCCCGTGTCGGTGCTGCTGTCGTTGCCGGTCGCCGCGCTGACGGCGGCGGTCGCGGCGCTGGGGATCGGGGCACTGTCCCTGCGCACCACCGGCTTTTTCTTCCTGATGACCACCCTGGCATTTGGACAAATGCTTTTTTTCTTGTTCCACGACACGCCGCTGGGCGGCGGGCTGGACGGGGTGTTCATCCAGCGGCCGGACCTGATCTGGGTGGTGTCGAAAGCCCAGCGCCCGGCGGTGTTCCTGCTGCTAAACTTGGCCGTCCTGGCGGCGATGTATGCCGGGCTGTGGTTGCTGATGCGCACATTATTCGGCCACGCGCTGCTGGGCATCAAAGCGAACGAACACCGCATGCGCGCCATGGGCCACGACGTGCAACGCCTGAAACTGGCGGCGTTCGTGCTGGCCGGCGCGCTTGCGGGGGTGGCCGGCCACATGGCGGCGTTGACCGACGCTTTCGTATCCCCCGATCTCCTGGGCTGGCATCGCTCGGCCGAGGCGCTGTTGATGATCCTGCTGGGCGGCATCGGCGCTCTGCACGGTCCGATCCTGGGCGCCGTCGCGCTGACGCTGCTGGAGGAATTTTCCCCATTGATCACCGAGCGCCAACGGTTGGTGGAAGGTCTTGTGATTCTGGCGGCGGTGCTTTTGCTGCGCCGCGGGTTGGCGGGTATCGCGCGATGATGGAGGCGCGGGGATTGTCGCGCCGGTTCGGCGGCCTGCTGGCGGTGGCCGATCTGTCACTCACGCTGCGCGTCGGCGAGCTGCATGCCGTGATCGGGCCGAACGGCGCGGGCAAAAGCACGCTGGTGAATTTGCTGGCCGGCGAATTAGCCCCGACCCAGGGGACCATTTGGCTCGATGGCGCGGACATCACGGATTTCAGCGTCGGACAACGCGCGAAGGCCGGCGTCGGCCGCACGTTTCAGCGCACCAATCTGATGCTGAATATGACGGTGCTGGAGAACGTGCGCCTCGCGGCTCAGGCATCGTGCGGGGGCATGTTGCGCCGGGCAGCGCGCGTGCAGGCCCCTATTGTCGCGGCGCGGGAGGCTTTGCGGCGTGTCGGCCTCGATCCCACAGGTGATGCCTTGGCGCGTACGTTGAGCCATGGGCAGTTGCGGCAATTGGAGATCGCGATGGCGCTGGCCGGCCAGCCACGCGTCCTGTTGCTTGATGAGCCGCTGGCTGGATCGGGGGCGGAGGACGCCGAACCGCTGGTGGCGCTGATGCGAAAATTGTCGCGGGAACACGCCGTGCTGCTGGTGGAACACGATATGGACGTGGTTTTCGCGGTGGCCGATGTCATTACGGTGATGGTGGATGGCCGCGTCCTGGCGCATGGGATGCCAGCGGAGATCAGGGCCTCGGCCGCCGTGCGGGATGCCTATTTGGGGCATGTGGTCGCATGACCGCGATCCTCGAAGCCAGAAACCTATCGGCTAGCTATGGTACCAATTTGGTACTTCAAGACATTCAGATAGCGATCCACCCCGGTGATGTCATTGGCCTTATGGGCCGCAACGGCATGGGCAAGACCACGTTGATCCGTGCGCTGGTGGGGCTATTGCCGGCGCGGGACGGCGCCGTTCTCCTGGACGGCCAGGACGCCGCCGGCATGCCGCCGTTCAAACGATCCCGAGCGGGGATTGCGACGGTGCCGGAAGGGCGGGGGATCTTCGCCAGTTTGACAGTGCGGGAGAATTTGCGGTTCGCGGCGCGCCCCGGCGGCGTTTGGTCTGAGGAGCGGGTGCTGTCGGTGTTTCCCCGCCTCGCCGAACGCATCGCGCATCGCGGCAATCACCTCTCGGGCGGGGAGCAGCAGATGCTCGCCATCGGGCGGGCGCTGATGACCAATCCCCGGCTGTTGATCCTGGACGAGGCGACCGAAGGCCTGGCGCCGCTGATCCGCGACGAAATCTGGCATACGATCCGGGTAGTGCGGGACGCCGGGGTGGCGATCCTGGTGGTGGATAAGACGGTCTCGGCCGTGTTGTCGCTGGCGGATCGGGTGGTGGTGCTGGTGAGGGGATCGGTGGTCTACAGCGGCGCGCCCGCCGGGCTGCAAGTCGATCCGGCGCTGATGTACCGGCATTTGGGAGTGGATGGATGATGGCCGCCGGTGTCGCGGAGAAGCTGAACGCACTGCATGCGCTGCTTATCGACTGGAATGCCATCAAGGGTCTGGTAAGCCGCCATGACATGTTCGAACTTTGGTCGCGGCATGTCGAGGACTCGCTTCAGGCGGTGCCGTTGATCGATCCCGGTGTGACGCGCGCGATCGATATTGGGTCGGGGGCGGGCTTTCCGGGGCTGATTATCGCCATTGCCGGCGGCGTGCATGTCGATCTGTTCGAATCCAACAAGCAAAAGGCCGCGTTCCTGTGGGAAGCGATCCGCATCACCGGGGCCCCTGCTGCCGTGCAAGCGATGCGGGTGGAAGAGTCGCGCCTCCCCCCTGCCCCGCTGATTACCGCGCGCGGCGTATCCGCACTCCCGTTATTGCTGGCCTCCGCCGTGCCGATGCTGGCCGAAGGCGGGTGCTGCCTGTTCCACAAAGGCGCCGGGTTCGAGGCGGAAGTGACCGCCGCTCGCCGGACCTGGGATATGCGGGTGGAACGTATTCCCAGCCGGACCGGCGACGGGGCGGTGATTTTGCGCTTGTCGGACGTGCGACGGCGGCAGTTCAGGGCGCCGAGCGGTTGAACAATCGGGCACCCAGTGCTCTGGCGTGCGCCTCGGTGCAGATGTCGCCGGTTTCATGCAGTAGCCTGGGATTGGATGCCGCCACTGCCGCGAGCGTCGTATTCTCCTTCACACGGACATGCCGCACGCAGACGGCACCTTGCGGAGTCCAGCCGGCCTCGAAATCTTGAGTCGCGGCGTTGTCCGGTTTCTGGATGCCAAGTTCGTCGAACATGTCGATGGACATGCCATTGCGGGTCGTGCCCTCGCCTTTTCCGGCGTAGTCGGCGCGCACCATGCGGGTGCAGGCGTTATACAGCTCCTCCTCGGCCGGGACCCAGGGGCGATAACCGAAGCGCACGCATTTAGCCCGAGCACCGGCGGAACAAACGACATCGAACTGTTCCGGAGGGGTATTTTCGGTGCCGCCGTCGGGGCGGAGGCGGCTGGCGATCGGGAATCCCTGGCGCCGCCCATCCGGGCCGGCTTCGCACATATTCTGGGTGGTGCCGTCGGGGTTCTCGACCAGCAGCGTGTGGAGCCAGACGTCGCCGGATCTGGCGTCGGGATCGCGCTCCACCGCCGACATCTGTACTTTGACCGGGCCGGTTTCGGTTGCAACGATCAACTTGGCGCCGATCAGTTCGGAGGACCGCATGACGCGTCCATCGCCGAGTGTCAGGCGGAATTGGGTCTTCTCCGCCGCCACCGAAACGACAGCGGCCGGCGCCTGCGATTGGGCACCGGCCGGAAGCGAGGCGGTCAGGGCGGCGAGCAGCACAAGAATGCTCGCCTTGTGCATGTTATAGCGAGAAGCTGGCAGTTCAACCGCGACAACGCGGAAGCCGGAAGTCTCGCTCATGAAAGTAACTCCTGGTGTCCACAAGGACACTGTGCGCTCGTTCGTTGTCCAGACCATACAGAAGCTTTGTATCGCCACGATGTCGCGGGTGGGGTTTCGTGTATCGCCTGTATCGCGGTGGCGTATATTTCGGGGAGGCGGGTTCATTTTTTCTCGATCCGCCTTCACACTGTTATTAAAACGTAAATAATGGCCGGTCCGGCTTGCGCCCCAGCAGCACCTGCCCCACCGTTTCAAAATGTTCCGGATGCCCCTGGATCTGCTGCGTTACGGTATGAATATCGCGGAACCGCCGCTCGAACGGCCGGTCGTTGAAAATCGCCATCGCGCCGGCTGCCTCGTACAAGGTCGCGACGACCTGCTTCGCCGACTGGATCGCGAAGGTCGAGGCCAAGCGAATGGATAAAAGCTCATCCTGAGTCAAATGACCGCGCGTTCGGGCCTCGGCCCACACATCGGCGACGGCGGTCAGCAGATAGGCACGCGCGGCACGCAACCGCGCCTCATTCCATCCGACATGCGCCTGCATCACGTGGTTCTCCGAACGAGCACGACTGCCGCCCCTCGGGATGGAGCCCGCGGCTTCCCGGACGAAGGAAGTCATGACGCTCCGGGCGATGCCCAACGCGATCCCGGCGAAGCTGCCGGCGTAGAGCGTGCTGGGGGTAAACGCATAGAGTTCCCCGTTCACGCGCGGGTTCGCCGATCCGTCGCGTTTCATGGTGTAGGCTTCGGGGACGAACAGGTCCTTGACCGTGTAGCTGTCGCTGCCGGTACCGCGCAGGCCCATCGTGTGCCAGGTGTCCGTGACCGCCGC
>JANXTL010000312.1 GCA_025352375.1 Acetobacteraceae bacterium
GGATGGGTGGCCAGGATGCCGCAGAGCAGCCGCGCGGCGGTGCCGGAGTTGCCCATATCCAGCACATCCGCCGGTTCGGTCAGGCCACCGATTCCGCGCCCGGCGACGCGCCAGATACCGTCCGGGTCGCGGGTGACCTCGGCGCCGAGCGCGCGCATGGCGCCGGCGGTGCGGAGCACGTCCTCCCCGGTCAGCAGCCCCGTGATTCGGGTTTCGCCGATCGCCAGCGCCCCGAACATCAGCGCTCTGTGGCTAATCGATTTGTCGCCAGGCACGGCCACGATACCGCGGAGGGGCGCGGCGGCACGATGGGACCGAAGCGGGCGAGGGGCGGGGTGGTCCATTGGGGTCATCCTTGCGGCAAACGCGGCCCCCTATCATGCGGCACAAAAGTTTGACAGCCGCGGAGCGGTTTGATTTTGACAGCCGCGGAGCGGTTTGATTTTGACAGCCGCGGAGCGGTTTGATTTTGACAGCCGCGGAGCGGTTTGGAATTTGACAGCCTGGCGGCAGGATGGCATGGGCGCCCGCTCTTGAAATTGGTCCACTCCTGAACTGGAATGGGCGCCGCACGAAGGAACCGATCGGCATGGCGAAGCCTGAACTTGGATTGAAGCGCGTTTGCGTTGCTTGCAACGCCCGCTTCTACGACATGACGAAAGTACCGCCGGTCTGCCCGAAATGCGGCACCGAACAGCCGCTGGATCAGCCGCGCATCCGCCGGGCCGGCGGCAACGTGGTCGAGGACAAGCGACCGAAGAAGCCCGCCGCCGCGCCGGGGATTGAGGACGTAGAGGTCGAGGGCGTCGAGGAAAGCGAGGACGAGAACGTGCTCGAGGATGCCGACGACCTGGAAGACGACGCCGACACGATCGGCGCGGACGTCGAGGTCGGGACCGACTCGGATGATGTCGAGCGGTAAGCTCGCGGGCAAAATCGAGCGGTAAGCTACAGGCGTCCCGTCAGCCTTAGCCACAGCACCAGCGCGGCGTCGTAGGGAATCGCGGGAACCTCTCGCAAGCGCCAATACCACCGCCGCCAGGAATGCCCGGCGGCGGGCGCGGCGGGCGGCGGGCAAGGCCGCGCGGCGATGCCCGCAAGCCACAACAGCAGCAGGCACCGGGGCAGATGATAGGCGCTGGTGGCGGCGTAAACCGGCCCTGCAATCGCGATCGGACGCAACAGGCGCCGTACCGCACGCACCGAGGACAGGGTGTCGGTGCCGGTTTCCTCCAGCATGAACGACCATGCGGGATTCGCCGGGGCGCGCAGCATTTCGGCCATGACCGAGGCTTCCGATGGTCCGAATCGCCCGACACCGCCGGTCGGGATGAACGTCGCCGCCGGGAACCGCGAGGCAAACGCCGCCGCCGCGGCAACGCGTCGCGATAGCGTGCCGCTTGGGCTTCCGTCGGGCCGCACGGCGGCGCCAAAGATCACGATGACAGGCTGCTGTTTCACGCGACCCTCCGATACCGCTATAAGCCGCGGCCCGGCTTGCCGCCATGTTCGGCGGACGGCCTGACGACGAGGGACACTCATGCGCATTGCTTTTCCGTTACGACCGCTTGCCGCGGCGTTCACCTTGTTGCTGGCGCTGGCGGCCTGTACCACGGGTCAGGATCGCAACGTGGCCGCGCCTGCCGGGCCGCCGCTGTATGACCGGATCGGCGGGAAGCCCGTTCTGACCGCTGCTGTCGAAGATTTCTTCGCCAACGTGGGGACCGATTCCCGCATCGCCAGCCGTTTCGCCAATGCGGGCACCCCCCAATTCAAAGCGGGGCTCGTCGAGCAGCTCTGCGTCGGCACCGGTGGACCGTGCAAGTATACGGGGCACTCGTTAAAGGATGTTCATGCTTCGTTGGGCATTACCGACGCGGAATTCAACGCGATGGTCCAAGACCTGCGGAAGGCGATGGCGCGCCAGAATGTGAGCGTGGAAAATCAGGTCGCGTTCGCGGCGGCTCTCGAGCCGTTGCGCGACGACGTGGTATCGTCCATGCCGCCAACGCACTCAGTGGTCGCCGTCCCGGTAGGCCGCCCGCCAACGGCGCATGCGCCGAGCGGCCATTCCGGTCCGATCAAGAAGGCGGCTATCAAGAAGCCGCCCGCAAAAGCCAAGCCCGCGGCGACAAAGCCGCCGACAAAGCCGCCGACAATGCCGGCGCGACAGCCGGAAGCATAGGGAGACAACGATGACCAAGGTACTGAGCGAGGTGGCAATCCGCCGTTATCGGGAGCAAGGCTACCACGCCCCGATCCGCGTTATGTCGACCGCCGAGGCGCTGGATGTGCGTTCCAAGCTGGAAACATTCGAGGCCGAGGCCGGGCCGCTCGCCGGTAAGATCCGGCAGAAATCGCATCTGCTGTTCACCTGGCTGGCCGACCTGATCCGCTCCCCCGCGATCCTGGATGCCGTGGAAGACGTGCTCGGCCCCGATCTTTTGTGCTGGGGCAGCAGCTTTTTCATCAAGAATCCGCGCGATCCCGGCTTCGTGTCGTGGCACCAGGATTCCACCTATTGGGGGCTGGACCCCGCCGACGTGATGACCGCGTGGATCGCGCTATCCGACAGCACGACCGAAAACGGCGCGATGCGGGTGATGCCGGGCACCCACCTGATGGACCAGATTCCCCACAAGGATACCTTCCGGAAGGAAAACCTGCTCAGCCGCGGGCAGGAGGTCATGGTCGATGTCGATGAACGTCAGGCCGTGACGCTGGAGCTGATGGCCGGGGAAATGTCGCTCCACCATGTGCGACTGATCCATGGGTCGGACCCCAACCCGTCCGACCTGCGGCGTATCGGTTACGCAATCCGCTATATCCCGACGTCGGTCCGGCAGATCGCGGGTTCGCACGACACTGCCACCCTGGTGCGCGGCACCGACCGCTACGGGCATTTCGAGCTGGAGCAGCGACCGGACGCCGACATGTCACCCACCGCCATCGCGCACCACGCAGCGATCACCGGCGCCCACACCGCGATCCTGATGCGGGAAACCGGGAGGGAGATGCGGGCCTGATCGACCTGACAAAATAATCTGGGCGGGCGTTCGAGTCGCAGCCGAGCCCGGCCATATCGGCGATGGCCTGGGACTGGCTGCACCCACAAGGCGGCGCAGGGTTTCCTCGACCACGGCTTTTTTAGTGCCGAGGCCGGTCACCTTCATGGCCTCGGACACCAGGGTGTCGGCCAGGTCGATATTGGTTCGCATGACGTGCCTTGTGCGCTCTTACACCTATTCATTACACCTTATGCGCATCCTGGGCAACGCGGTTTCCGGCTATATCGGTTGGGTCAGCGGCACGAACATCACCGGCAGGATCGTCTGGCTCTCAACACGCCCGTCCATGCCCTTTTCCACCAAAATCAGCGATTGGCTGCGGCCTGGGTAACCGATCGGAATCGCCATTCGGCCGCCAGGGCGAAGCTGCTCGATCAGTGCTGGCGGAACCGCCGGTGCCGCGGCCGTCACGACGATCGCGTCGAACGGTGCCTCCTCCGGCCAGCCGAGGGCGCCGTCCCCCACCCGTGTCGCGACCGAACGATGCCCTTGCGCGTCCAGTGCCCGCCGGGCGGTTTCGGCCAAGGCGGGGATGACTTCGATGGAGAACACCTGGGCGCCCAGCGCCGCGAGAACCGCAGCCTGGTAGCCGGAGCCGGTGCCGACCTCCAGCACCCGGTCGCCGGGGCGTACGTCCACCAGGTCGGTCATTAGCGCGACGACGAAGGGCTGGGAGATGGTTTGACGATGGCCGATCGATTGGGGCTGGTTTGCCCAGGCCTCCGGTTTGGCGTCGTCGGGGACGAAGGCCGATCGGTCGACGCGGCGCATGGCGTCCAGCACGGCGGGGTTCAGCGACGTAAGGCCGGTCTTGCGTGTCTCCGCTTCGATCGTTTGGATCATGCGGTCCCGGTCGCTCATGGTCGCCGGGTCTTTGCCATCACTTCGCTGGCGAACCAGTCCATGCGTTCCAGCGTCTCGGTCAGCGTGGGACGGCGAAAGTCGAAGCTCAGATGGGTGACGCCCATGGCGCGATAGGTTTCCACATCCTCGATCAACTGCGCCGCCGAACCTGAGAACGGCATGCGGTGGTTACCGGCGACCGGTTCCTTCGACTCCCGCAGGCGCGCCACGAAGGCCAGCGTTATATCGTTGAAATCGCGGCCGAACGCCTCGGTCATGCGGCGCAGGTCGTCGAGCAACGCGGCGAATTCCGGTGGCCGCAGTTCGGCGGTTTCGACCGTGCCCAGCGGGTGCCATCCGTCGGCGTAGCGGGCGGTGCGGCGCAAAGCCGGGACGCTGTGGCCACCGATCCAGATCGGGGGGTGCGGTTTTTGCACCGGCAGCGGCTCGCATCGTACCGAACCGAAGCTGTAGTGCTTACCGGCGTGCTCCACCGGTCCAGGCGACCAGAGCTTCTTGAAGATCGTCACCCACTCATCGGTGACCGAGCCGCGGCGCGAGAAGTCGGGGGCGTTCAGGGCCTCGAATTCTTCCGCCATCCAGCCCACGCCGATGCCCAGGGTGACGCGCCCGCGTGACAGAACGTCGATGGTGGACACCATCTTCGCCGTCAGAACGGGGTTGCGGTACGGCAGGATCAGCACCGAGGTGATCAGCCGCAGAGTGCTGGTCTGCCCGGCCACGAAGGCGATCAGGCTGAGTGCCTCCATCGCGTCGCCGTGGCTGGGATGCCGGCCGGAGGCGTCATAGGGATAGGCCGATTCCACGTGCGCCGGGATGACGATGTGGTCTGCGACGGTGGCGGACGTGAAGCCCAGACGCTCCCCATGAACGGCCAGGCCGGCGATGCCGTCGAAGTTGGCCAATTCCCCGCGCACCGGCAGGGTGAATCCGTATTGCATGGGCGTTTCCTCTGCTCGATCGGGGGTCAAGGCCATCATCCGACAGACGCTGCCCATTGCCAAACGCAGGCCTGATGGGAACGATCAGTATAATCGTTGTGTGGCATCGCACCATCATATGTGGGCGAACATCTTTGGGCGCCGGCAGAGGCACACCATGCAACTCGGCGATGACGAACTGGGCGACGGAAGGTGGGCGGCGGTCGGGCTGGGTGAAAAACAGTTGCACGATGGATCCGGCCGTCATCGCCCGCGAGGGCGGGAGCCTGGTCGTCGAGGCCCGGGACGATCAGGCTTCAGCCCCGCGGCACCGGGTGCAATGGGCCGGGCCGCACTCCGCCAAGGGTGCCGGCGATTGCGCCGGGTCGGCCGATATCGCAGTATCCCGCGTCGATCTTCAGAAGTTGGCCAACGCCGCAGGTGGGTTTGGGCTCGAACATGGGCTGGTGCGTTAATGTCCCTTCAGGGCGTCGTCCACCGCACCGCTGACAGCGCTCAACGGCAGCGTTGTCAGATCGGCCGCCTGTAGCGTTCTGACCCAACGGCCCCGGGGGGCGCATAGTTTGGGGTCCGAGTCGTGGGAGAACAGCACCACCGATGCGCACCCGGACGCCGCCGCCAAATGCATCGGTCCGGTGTCATTGCCGATCGCCACCGCTGCGATGCGGGTCAGTTCGGTTAGCTCCGGCAGGCTCGTCTGTCCTGTGAGGTCGATGGTTTCCGGCGCGGCGGCCTGGATGGGCTGCGCGAGCGGGGCTTCCCCGGCCGTGCCGACGACCACCGGGACGATACCCTTGGTGACCAGCCAGCGTGCCAGTTCCCCGTAGCGGGACGCCGGCCAGCGCTTGCCGGGCCGGTGCGCCGAACTGCCGGGGACCAGAAGCGCGATGCGCGGTGGCAGCCCAAACCGGGTCAGGTCCGCCGCCGACCAGCTCAGGTCGACGGGCGCGCGTTCGGTAATCCCCGCGACCGCGAGCTGCGCGTATTGCCGATCGATATCGTGCAGCCGGGCGCCTTTGGGCATCCGGTGCGGATGGGAGGCGCCGGGCGCGATGCCGCACCATTCCGGGCGGGCATCGCCGCGAAAAAACCGAAAATACCGGCTGGACCGGCCGGAGGTTTGCAGGTCGTAGACGCGGGTGAAGCCCCCGGCCCGCAGCGTGGCGCGCAATCGCAGCATACCGAGGATATCCCACCACGCCGGGCGCCCGTCGCCGATCGTGTGGTCGAACCAGGGTGCGCGCGCCAGCCATCCCGCGTAGGGTGGGGTGGTCAGCACCGTGATTTCCGCCCCCGGGTGATGGGCGCGGATCGCTGCGAACGGCCCCAAAGAGAGTATCGCGTTGCCCAAAGCGCTTAGTTTTATAATCAGGATACGCTCTGGCTGGCTCAAGTCGGTGGAGTTCCCGTGGCGGTGAATGTCGGATTGTCCTTTAGCGCGGCCGGCGCCACCCCGCCACGGCGTATCCCGTTCCTGGTGTACCGCGACCGAATCGGCGCCCCGTCGGAGCTGGCATTCCTGCGGCGGCAATATATCGGGTTTTCCCGAATGGAGCCGGTGTGGATCGGCCGGACGCTTTTAGCGCAAGCCCCCGAGGTCGGCGCCCGTCTGCTGCGGTTGGGCGGGGAGGGGCCATTAGGCTCCGTTCGCCGGTTTCTGTTCCGCCAGTGCGGCATCGTGCCCGCGATACCGATCGAGGGATTGGCCCAAGTGGTGCATGCCCAATTCGCCCGGGGCGGTGCGTTGGCGCTGCCCCTGGCGCGGGCCCTGAACGCAAGGTTGGTCGTGACCCTGCATGGCGGGGACGTCGGCAAGGACAAGAACTGGTCCAACACGGTGCTGTCCCGGCGCTGGCCCGCGCTGATCGAGGCAACGCAGCATTTCGTCTGCGTTTCCAACGCCGTGGCGGAGGTCGCCGCGCGGCGGGGCGTGCCCGAAGCCAAACTGATTGTGCTGCCGATCGGAGTGGAGGTCCCGGACGAGCTGCCTCCGCCCTTGGCGCACCCGTTCTACCATCTGTTTGTGGGCCGCTTCGTCGAGAAGAAGGGGATCGCGGTCATCGCCGATGCCGTGCGCCGGTTGCGGGCCGACGGGAATTCGACCCCGGTTGTCTTCGTCGGCGACGGCCCGCTACGGCCGGTTCTCGAAAGCCTGGCCAGGGATGTCACCGGCATCGAATTGGCCGGCTGGCTGCCGCCCGATGCCGTTCGAGCCCGCATGGCCGGGGCCTGGTCCCTGCTGGTCCCCAGTGTCATCGCCGCGAACGGCGACGCCGAGGGGCTGCCCAGCGTGGTGCCGGAGGCGATGGCCCAGGCCTGTCCGGTGATCGGATCGCACGAAGGCGGCATCGCCGAGGCCATCCGCCACGACGTCACCGGGCTGCTGGTTCCACCGAACGACGTGGCCGCCTTGGCCGACGCCATGCGCCGCATCGGGGATCCAGCGCTGCGAAACCGGCTGGGGCAGGCGGGGTTTCGGGCGGCGTCGGCCGAGCTGAATGCCAGGATTCAGTCAGCGAAGCTGGAGATTGTGCTGCTCGGGGGCTAGGCCATGATCGTTTGAGGTTGCACGCGATCTCGGCGTTCGATCATGGTCTAAGCCTTTGTTTGAGAGGGTGATTCACGCCCGAGGTTGAAGTCAACCTCAGGCGATCACGCTCTCAGGGCGCTATTGCGTGGGCAATCATGGC
>JANXTL010000331.1 GCA_025352375.1 Acetobacteraceae bacterium
GGAACGGCAAATCGGTCACCCCGGACATCGGCGCCAGGATGACCGGCGTGTCGATACGGACACCGTCCCCGAGGTCGATGGGTTCGAGGGCAGGATGTGTGATTTGTGAACGACAGTTGCCCATGATTTGGGCAGATTAACCTCACATGCCTGCGGATGCAATGCGGTTCATCGGCTAGAGCGTGATCGCCTGAGGTTGACTTCAACCTCGAGCGTGAATCACCCTCTCAAACAAAGGCTTAGACCATGATCCAACGCCGAGATCGCGTGCAACCTCAAACGATCATGGTCTAGCGCCGCGAAACACGCGACGGCAGCCAACCCGAGGTTCAGCGTACCGTGTTACTTGCTCATTGCGTCCCCGGTCCGGCTCGGCCGAGCCGATGAAGCAAGCGCGATGGCGAAGGTTCTCCTTGAGCTACAGCCCGGCTTCACGGTCGGCAGTCTGGTTTCGGGCAATATCACAACAGCCGAACGCATGGATATGTTGGCCGGAGCCCTATGTGAGGCCGGATTGCCGAAGTAAAATGGGACGCGCCGGTGTATCGCCCGAATCACCCCCCCTCGAGTGCCGCCGCAATGCTCGCCCGACGTCGCCATGTGCGCACCCATACAACCAGACATAGGCACGCGCCCACCAGCACCGGGATTTGCAGGCCCACGAACTCCGACGCCGCGCCGTAGATCAACGCCCCCATCGCCGGCGCCGCTCGGGTGATCATGCCCCAAAGGCTGAGTACCCGCCCCACCATGTGCGGCGCGCAAGAACTTTGCAGCAGCGTCTGGATGGAAATACCGTGCATGGTCGTGGCCATGCCAATGCCAGCGATCGCGATCACGCCGATCGGGAACCAGCGCGTGGCGGCAAACAACATGGCGGCGAGCGCCAAGCCAAGCCCTGCGAGCAGCGCCACCTGAGTCAGCCCCTGCAAGCGCCCGCGCATCGCGACATAGGTGCCGCCGACCAGCGCCGCGCCGCCCATCGCGCTTGCCAGGGTCGCCAGCCCCTCGGCGCCGCGGCCGAACAGGTTTTCGACATAGGGCGGCAGCATCTCCGGCACCGCGCGCAACAGCATGCCGATGGTGGCGGCAAACAGCATGATCGGGCCGATGCCCTTATGGCGGGTGACGTAGCGCACCCCCTCGATGGCGTCATGCAGCACGCTGCCGGTGGAGCGCTGGGACCGCCGGATTGCCGGATCGAGATCCAGCATCAGCATGGTGACGCTGGCATACAGAAACGCCACGCCGTTCACCGCGATGGACGGCACCACCCCCCATAGGGCGATCATCGGGCCGGAGATCGCCGGACCGATGAAGCGGGCCGCATTGTAGGTCAGAGAATTCAGCGCCACCGCGCCCGGCAGGAACTGGCGCGGCACCAGGCCGGGTATGATGCACTGGCGGGCCGGCTGCGCGAACGTCTCGGCCGCGCCGTTGATGAATGTCAGCACAGCCATGTATTCGACGCGAATCGTGCCGGTCAGCACCAGCACAACCAAAATCGCGGACTGTCCGGCCGCCACGAATTGCGAGATCATGGTCAGCCAAACCCGGTCCATCCGGTCCGCCACCGCACCCGCGATGGGGGAAATGACGACCGACGGCACCAGATTGCAGAACGCGATTACCGCGACCCACATCACCGAATGCGTCAGCTGCCACGCCAGCCAGTCGGTCGCGATGCGCTGGATCCACGATCCCGTCCAGCACACGATACTGCCGGAGTAGAAGATCTGGGCGTTGCGCTGGGCGAAGACGCCCCGAACCGCGGCGAGGCTGGCCACCCCCGGTTAGCGGGCTGGTGCGGGCCGCGGCGGAGTCTCGGGGTTCGCCGTTTGGCCGCCGCGCCGCACGCAGTCGCGGATGTCGTTATCGCGCTCGAAGATCCGGCTCAGCCCGCGCCCGTCGGAGCCCGGTGCGTAGTCGTTCGACTGCGGCGTATTAACGCCCGAAATGGGGACGAAGATTTCGGCCCGGTGCTGCGTGTCGTACGCGCGGTCGGCCGCCTGGCGGCAGGCGTCATCAAGCCGGGAGTTACCGGCCGTGTTGCCGCCTATCCCGGCCGGCGCGCAGCTGGCCATGGCCAAGCAGGTTAGCAGGATGGTCGTGGTCCGGATCATGCGTCAGGCTCCCAATTGGGCGGTCGTGCGCGGTGCTTCCAAAGCGAAGCCCGCGACGTACCGGGAAAGGCAAAGGCGGAAGCCGGCTTCGTCGAAGCGGGCGTCCTTGGTCAACGAAATGGTAGCGGCGGTGCGAAGAAGTGCCGGATGCAGGTCGGCGCCGCCGCGGTCAAGGGTGAACAGCGGCCGTGCCCAATGGGCATGCGCCAAAAGCTCGATCAGGGCCAGTAGGCGGAGGCAGAGCGACATGCCATGACTGGTGCCGATGCCCACCGCCTCGTCAATCGC
>JANXTL010000332.1 GCA_025352375.1 Acetobacteraceae bacterium
GCTTAGGCCCTGTCCGATCCGCATGATCGATTCGATTATCTTTGGACAGGGCCTAAGCGTGTCCCGCAGCCGCGGACAGTAACAACGGGTCCACGTTCAGCTTGGCAAACGCCCGGCGCCAATGCGTGCCGTGGTCGCCGCCGAACACCAGCGCCTCATCGGCTGGGACCGACAGCCATGCGTTGTCCTGGATTTCGCGGTCGAGCTGACCCGGACCCCAGCCAGCGTAACCCAGTGCCAGCAAACATTCGCGCGGACCCGCGCCCTCGGCGATAACCTTCAGCACGTCCAGACTAGCGGTCAGAGCGACCGATTCGTCCACCCGAAGGCTGCCGTCCCCGGTCCAGTCGGCGGTGTGCAGGACGAAACCCCGGCCATTCTCGACCGGCCCGCCAGCGCACAGGCGGATCTGCCGCACCGCCGGGACGGGATCGACCTTCAACTGTTCCAGCAGTTCATCGAAGGTTGGGCGAACGACGGGGCGGTTGAGCACCAGACCCATCGCGCCCTCGGCCGTGTGGGCACAGAGGTAGATGACAGTCTGGGTGAAACGCTCGTCCGCCATGGACGGCATCGCGATCAGAATCTGCCCGGTCAGGAAGTGGTCGGGCGACGGGGGGACGGGCGACGGGGGGACGGGCGACGGGGAAACGGGGGGGGTACGGCTGGCCATGGTTGAAATCTGCGGGCAGACGGGCCGAAGCACAAGACGGCTGTTAGTGTCTTACCGCCCAACTCTTGTTCCGCGTCCACGGCGGCGAAACGAACCGCGACGTATACCCAGAAGCGGCGGCGCATCCGGAAATGTAATATGGAAATCGAATAAACCCCGCCGGCCGGCTGACTGACGGGGTTTCTTAATCGGACTACTCACGAACCCGGCTTGGTTTCCTGAGCGCTCATGGCAACTCTCCTTACCTCATGCGGCGATCAAACCGGATCCCAGTCGAACACCTCACCGGACCGATCCAACGGCATGAACGCGGTTTTCAGCGCCGGCCCGGCGTGCGAGGCGATGCTTTCCGGGGTCCAACCCTCGGCCTTGTGCACGATACGGATCGGACGGGGGGAGGAGAACAGGATCAGCTCGTTCATCCGTGTGCCGAACACCTGGCCGGTGACGTAGTTGGACGCGTCGGAGGACAACCACACGGCGGCCGGCGCATTTTTATCCGGCGTCATCTGCTGGATCTTCGCCACACGCGCCTGCTGCTCGGGGGTCGAAGCGGGGATCGACGACGTCATACGGCTCCACGCGAACGGCGCGATGCAGTTGGAGCGCACGTTGTAGCGCGCCATGTCCAACGCGATCGATTTCGACAATGCGGTGATGCCGAGCTTGGCGGCGGAGTAGTTCGCTTGTCCGAAATTGCCGATGAGCCCCGACGTCGAAGAAATGTGCACGAACGTGCCACTTTCCTGCTTGCGGTAGTGTTCGGCGGCGGCGCGGCTGACGAAAAACGACCCGTTCAGGTGCACGGCGATGACCGACAGCCAATCGTCTTCCGTCATTTTGTGGAAGATCACATCCCGGAGAATGCCGGCGTTGTTCACCACGGCGTCGATGCGGCCGAAATGGTCCATCGCGGATTGCACGATCTTCTGCGCGCTGCCCCAGGCGGCGACGGATTCAGTGCATATCTCGGCAACGCCGCCGGATTGCTCGATCAGCGCCTTGGTCTGTTGCGCTGGGGTGGCCGATCCGCCCTCCCCGCTCAGGGACGCGCCGATGTCGGCCACGATCACTTTCGCGCCCGACTTGGCCATCATGATGGCGATTTCTCGCCCGATTCCGCCGCCGGCGCCGGTCACGATCGCGACCTTGCCTTCCATCATACCTGCCATGGTGCTTTCTCCCGTTTGCAATGCCCACGTTCGTAGAGGGCCGAGCATTTCGGTTCAAGGGAAGGTCTTGACGCCGGGGGGGCGATACGCCATTTCCCACCAATCAGGACCCATCCGGTCCTGTTACCTGATTTAAGGTTTCCAACGGACATGCTCAGGCTGTCGAAACTGACGGATTACGCGGTCGTGGTCATGGTGCGCCTAGCCGAGGTCTCGCCGGGGTCGAACCCGGATTTGCAGACCTCGCCGGGCATCGCCGCAGCGACCGGGGTGCCGGAACCGACCGTGGCCAAGGTTTTGAAAACACTGGCGGCGACCGGCTTGGTCACGTCGCAGCGCGGCGCCCGTGGCGGGTACCGGCTGGCGCGCTCACTGCATGACATTCCCGTCTCGGAGGTGATTGCCGCCGTCGATGGACCGATCGCCCTGGTCGCCTGCGTCGATGGATCGCTGATCGAGTGCGAAAGCCAGGGCCTTTGCCCGGTGCGTGGCCGGTGGGACCCGGTGAACGACGCGATCGAGCGGGCTTTGAGCGGCATTACCCTTGCCGATATGCGCGAAGCCGCGATTCCGCCGATGTTCCGCGTGCCCGCCGCCATGCAGGCCGCCGAGTAGGATTCGAACATGTCAACGACCACGGAAGCCCTCGACACCATCAACTCCGGCTACAAGTGGGGTTTCGAGACCGATATCGAGATGGACCTCGCCCCCAAAGGGCTCAACGAGGACATTATTCGGCTTATTTCCGCGCGCAAGGAAGAGCCGGAGTGGATGCTCGAGGGGCGCCTGAAGGCTTTTTCCCAATGGCAGAAAATGGCGGAGCCGGTGTGGGCACGCGTCGATCATCCCCCGATCGATTACCAGGACCTGCATTATTACGCCGCGCCGAAGAAGAAGCCCGGGCCCAAAAGCCTGGACGAGGTCGATCCCGAGCTGTTGAAGATGTACGAGAAGCTGGGGATTCCGTTGAAGGAACGGGCCATTCTGGCCGGCGTCGAGGCGGACCCGGATGAGCGTCCGCAGATCGCGGTGGACGCGGTGTTCGACAGCGTGTCGGTGGCGACGACATTTCGGGAATCCCTGGCGAAGGTGGGCGTGATCTTCTGCCCGATCAGCGAGGCGGTGCGGGATCACCCCGATCTGGTGCGGCAATACCTCGGCACCGTTGTGCCGGTCGCGGATAATTATTTTTCCGCGCTCAACGCCGCCGTCTTCACCGATGGCAGCTTCTGCTACATTCCCAAGGGCGTGCGCTGCCCGATGGAGCTGTCGACGTATTTCCGCATCAACGCACGCAACACCGGCCAGTTCGAGCGGACGCTGATTATCGCCGAGGCTGGCGCCCACGTGTCGTACCTGGAAGGCTGCACAGCGCCTCAGCGCGACGAAAACCAGTTGCACGCCGCAGTGGTCGAGCTGATCGCGATGGACGACGCCACCATCAAATACTCCACTGTGCAGAACTGGTATCCCGGCGACGAGAACGGTCGCGGCGGCATCTACAATTTCGTCACCAAGCGCGGCGCCTGCCGTGGTGCCCGTTCGAAGATTTCCTGGACCCAGGTGGAAACGGGTTCGGCGATCACCTGGAAATATCCGTCCTGCGTGCTGATCGGCGAGGACAGTGTCGGCGAGTTCTACTCGGTCGCGGTGACCACCCATCACCAGCAGGCCGATACCGGCACCAAGATGATCCACATCGGCAAGGGTTCGCGCAGCACCATCGTGTCGAAGGGCATCAGCGCCGGGAAGTCGAACAATACATACCGCGGGCTGGTGCGGATGCTGCCGTCCGCGACCGGTGCTCGGAATCACACACAGTGCGACAGCCTGCTGATCGGCGACCAATGCGGCGCGCACACCGTGCCATACATCGAAAGCCGCAACCCCTCGGCCAAAGTGGAGCATGAAGCGACCACGTCGAAAATCGATGAAGAAAAATTGTTTTATTGCCGCCAGCGCGGCCTGTCGGAAGAAGACGCGGTAAACCTGATCGTGAACGGGTTCTGCAAGGAAGTGTTGAAGGAACTGCCGATGGAGTTCGCCGTTGAGGCGCAAAAACTACTGGCGGTTTCTCTCGAAGGATCGGTGGGATAATCGGTATGTTAGAGATTCGCGGCCTTGCCGCCTCCATTGGCGATAAGCTTATTCTCCGGGGGATCGACCTGAATGTTCCGGATGGGGAAGTACACGCCATCATGGGGCCGAACGGGTCGGGCAAATCGACCCTGGGCTACGTGCTTTCGGGGCGGGACGACTTCACCGTGACGGGTGGTTCCGTTCTGTACAACGGCCTCGATCTGCTGGACATGGCGCCGGAAGCGCGCGCCGCCGCCGGGGTATTCCTGGCGTTCCAGGCGCCGATCGAATTGCCCGGCGTGAACAACGCCAATTTCCTGCGCACCGCGCTGAACGCGATTCGCCGCGCCCACGGGGAAAGCGAACTGGATGCCGTACAGTTCCTGAAGCTGGCTCGGGCGGAGACCAAGCGCTTGGCGATGCCCGACGACATGCTGAAGCGCAACGTCAATGTCGGCTTCTCCGGCGGCGAGAAAAAGCGCAACGAAGTCCTGCAAATGGCGCTGCTGCGGCCATCTTTGGCGATCCTGGACGAAACCGATAGCGGCCTGGATATCGACGCGCTGAAAATCGTCGCCGATGGGGTGAACGCGCTGCGCTCACCCACGTTCTCGGCGCTGGTGATCACGCATCATCAACGGCTGCTGGATCATCTGGTGCCCAACCGCGTGCATGTGCTGGCCGGCGGGCGGATTATTCGTTCGGGTGGGCCGGAACTGGCGCGCGAGCTGGAAAAATCCGGTTACGCCGGTGTATTGGCGGAGGCCGCGTGAGCATCGTCCAACAAACCGGCGCCGCGGGTTTTCTCGCCTGCTTCGAGACGCTGAAGGACGCCCTTCCCGGCGATCCGGTGGTGCGTGAGAAAGCGGCGGCCGCGTTCCGATTGCTGGGACTGCCCGGCGGCACGTCGGCGCGGCGCAGCGAGGCGTGGAAATACACCAGCCTGCGGCCGGTCGCGGAAACCGCGTTCATGACGCCGGTCGTGAGCGGATTCGACGTCGATCTTTCAGCCTCAACGGCCAGCTTCTCGCGTTTCGCTGAAAATCCCGTTTTCGGCCCCCTCCCCCGCCCGGATCGCGATCCGATGGTCGCGCTGAACACCATGCTGGCCGAGGACGGCGCCATCCTGCGCGTGCCCGCCGGGGTGGACGCGGGGATCGTGCGGATCGACAGCCACGGCAACGGATCGCACGCGTTGCATCCTCGCCATGCCGTCCATCTGGGCCCCGGCGCGACGTTGGTCTTGCTGGAAATCGCAACGGGTACAGGCGGCTATTTGCACAACGCCGTCACCGAGATCGCCATCGGCGCCGGCGCGCATTTGACGCATATCCGGTTGCAGGACGAATCCCGCGACGCCTTTCACTTCGCGACGATCTACGCCGACGTTGCCGAAGGCGGCACCTACGACGGATTTTCGCTCGTGCTCGGCGGCCGGATCGCGCGCACCGAAATCCACGTCGGATTAACCGGCAAGAACGCCGTTGCCCACATGAACGGCGCGCAACTGCTGACGGGTACGCAGCACGCCGATTTTTCGTCCATCGTCCGGCACGCCGCGCCAAACTGCACATCCCGCCAGACGGTGAAAAACGTGCTGAATGGCCGCTCGCGCGGGGTGTTCCAGGGCCGGATCGAGGTCGCCCGCGACGCCCAGAAAACCGATGGCTATCAAATGAATCAGGCACTGCTGCTGTCCCCCGACGCCGAGATCGACAGCAAGCCCGAATTGGAAATCTTCGCCGACGATGTGAAGTGCTCGCATGGTGCGACGGTCGGCGAATTGGACGCCGAACAACTTTTCTATCTCCGCAGCCGCGGCGTGCCGGAAAATGAGGCGCGCGCCATGCTGGTGCGGGCCTTCCTGACCGAAGCCCTGGACCTTGTGACCAACGACGCCATTCGTTCGATGCTCGGGGAGAAAATCGACCTGTGGTGGGAAAGGCAAGCCGCATGACCGCCTCCTTCGACGTCGCCCGCATCCGGGAAGACTTTCCAATTTTGCGGCAAACCATTCGCGGTAAGCCGCTGGTGTACCTCGACAGCGGCGCGTCCGCGCAGAAGCCGCGCGTGGTGATCGATGCGATGGTGCAGTGCATGGAAACGCAATACGCCAACATCCATCGCGGCCTGCACTGGATGAGCGAGCGCACCACCGACGCCTACGAAGCGGCGCGCGATGCCGTTGCCACACTGATGAACGCGCGCGACCGGTCCGAAATCGTTTTTACGAACAGCGTCACAGGCGCGTTGAACCTTGTCGCCCACAGCTACGGGCGGGGGATTTTGAAGCCCGGTCAGGCCGTGGTGATTTCGGCGATGGAGCACCACTCCAACATCGTCCCCTGGCAGATGCTGCGGGACTCGCACGGCATCGAGCTGCGCGTGGCGCCGATCGACGATGCCGGCGAGCTGGACATGGGCGCGTTCGAAAGCCTGTTGGACGATGGCAAGGTCGGGCTGGTTTCGATTACCCACATGTCGAACGTCCTCGGCACCGTCACGCCGGCCGAACGGATCGTAAAAATTGCCCATGCGCACGGTGCGAAGGTGCTGTTCGACGGCTCCCAGGCCATCGTGCACCGCCGCGTCGATGTGCAAGCCATCGGATGCGATTTTTACGCCTGGACCGGCCACAAGCTGTATGGCCCCACCGGCATCGGCGTGCTGTGGGCGCGCCGCGAGATCCTCGAAGCGATGCCACCGTTCATGGGTGGCGGCGACATGATTTCGTCCGTCACCTACGAGAAATCCACCTGGGCTCAGGTGCCGCACAAATTCGAGGCCGGCACGCCCGCGATCGTCGAAGGCATCGGCCTGAAAGCGGCCGTCGATTACGTGCAAAGCATTGGCTACGAGGCCATGGCGGCGCATGAGGCCACCCTGACCGACCATGCCATCGCCCGCCTCTCGGCCATCGAAGGCATCAAAATATACGGCCGGGCACAGGATCGGGGCGGAGTCATTTCGTTCACGCTGGATAAGGCGCATGCCCACGACGTGGCGACGTTGCTGGACCGGCAGGGCATCGCGGTGCGGGCGGGCCACCACTGTGCGCAGCCGCTGATGCAACGGTTGGGTGTCGATAGCACCTCCCGCGCAAGCTTCGGCGTCTATACGACATTGGAAGAAATCGACGTCTTGGCAGACACGCTGACCCGCGTGCGGGAGTTCTTTACCCGATGACCGAAACATTCGACGATTTGAGGGACCTATACCAGGAAGTCATTCTCGACCATGGCCGCCGGCCAAGGCATGGGCGGCGACTGGAGACTTACGACGCCACCGCCAAGGGCGACAACCCGATGTGCGGCGACCGGGTGCAGGTCTGGCTCCGCTACGCCCCCGACGGCACCATTGCCGAGACCGGCTTCGAGGCCAGGGGTTGCGCGATCAGCGTCGCCTCCGCCGATCTGATGGCCGAAACGGTGCAAGGCCGGTCCAAATCCGATACAGCCGCATTGTTCGCCACGTTCCGCGAAATGGCCCGCACCGGCGTTTGCCCCGCCTGCGACCCAACCATGGAACGATTGGCGCCGCTGTCGGGCGTGCACGAATATCCCTCGCGCGTGAAATGCGCGACCCTGCCCTGGCACGCGCTTGTCGCCGCGCTGGCTGGGACCCCAGGGGACATAAAGGAGACCAGCAGTGAATGACGTGACCCATTCCGCCTGGACCCCCGACGGGGAAACCGTGGCGAAGCCGACAGAGGACGCGATCATTGCCGCGATCCAGACCGTGCACGACCCGGAAATTCCGGTTAATATCTACGAACTCGGCCTGATCTACGCGATCGAGATCGACGATGACGGCGGCATCAAGGTCGAAATGACTCTGACGGCGCCGGCGTGCCCCAGCGCGCAGGAATTGCCGGAAATGGTGCAGAACGCCGTGCTCATGGTGCCGGGGGTCACGTCCTGCTTCGTCGAAACCGTGTGGGAACCGCCATGGGACCAGTCCCGCATGAGCGAAGAAGCGCGACTACAGTTGAACATGTTCTGATCGATTACCATATTGGACAGCATCATGAGCACCACCACAACCACACCTCGGAAAGTCCGTGCCCTGCCCCCGCTGATGTCGGTAACCGACGCGGCGGCCGAGCGGCTACGGAAACTGTACGCCAGCGGCGAACAGGGCAAACTGTTGCGCATCGGCGTCAACACCAAGGGCTGCTCGGGGTTGTCCTACGACATGACCTGGACCGACGAACCCGGCTCCGGCGATGAAGTTGTGAAGGACAAGGACGTCACCGTCCTGGTCGACCGCAAGGCCAGCCTGTTCCTGATCGGCACCACGATGGATTACGAGGTGAAGGCGCTTACCGCCGGCTTCACCTTCACCAATCCGAACGAAAAAGGCCGCTGCGGCTGCGGCGAAAGCTTCCACGTTTAGGCAACGCCGGCAAATAAGTGCGTCAGCACGCCGGCAAAGTTGCCGTTCAAAACAAGAGCTTAGGCCCTGTCCGATCCGCATGATCGATTCGATTATCTTTGGACAGGGCCTTAGTTACCCAACGACCGTCACGCTGGCGGTCGCACAAACGCGCCGCGTGCGTATCTAAAGGCGCCGCAGCCACGATCGGGTTCGGCGCAACGCCTGTGCCGCGTCGGGCGTCAGATGCCAAGCTACGTCCTGCTCAACCGTCACGAGCTGCCACCGCGCACAAGCGGGGCAACGGACGTTCTGCTGGCCTTTATCGGGTTCGATGGACATGCGCGCACCGCAGCTCGTGCATAGGGTGCTCCGTCGCGGATCCTGCCGAGCTTCCTGAAGGACCTGCGTGAACCAGGGGCCACGGGTCATGGCGAACGGCAGGCATCTCATGGGATATACGCCTCTCCACCCAGGTTAACGACGGCCGCACTGTCACATGCGCCGGGTTACTGCGCCAGTTCTTTCGCTCGCCTCGCGATCCCGTTGGCCAGCATCTGCCGCAGGCTTTCGATGCTGCGTTCCGCGATGTCGGCGATCCGCCATTGCCCGTCGACGGCCTCGAGCCGGTAATGCACTGTCATCTGCCCGCCGGCGTTATCCAGCGACACCGTCGCCTTCGCCCGTTTCGGACCGTCCGGCGCCACCTCGATTTTGGTGACCTTCAGGCCCGCCCAGTCCTGGCAGGCGCAAATCGGGTTGATATCGAGGATGCCGAGTTCGCCGAGCGCGAGCGCGCGATCGGCGTTGATGAGACCGGCCAGGGCGGGCGTGAACAGCCGGCCGGGATCCTTCCCAATCGGATCGGGCACCTTCCGGCTCTTGGTATACCCATCGTAAAGAATCCGCAGAAACCGCTCGGCGGAGGTCATATTCTGCGAAGCTGCCTGGCCGGCGAGCGCCATGAGGCACAAGGCCGCGAGCACGAGGGTTTTATACACTTGCTCTCATTCGATCGTAATGCGGGGTCCGGCGCCCCGTGCCGCGACGGACCCGCCTACCTTCTCCCAGACCCGCTTAGCCAGCGCGGCATAGGCTTTGGCCGCATCGCTTCCAGGCGCCGAGGCCGCGATCGGGGTCCCGGCGTCGGACGCAATGCGGATATCCAGCAGCAGCGGAATTTCTCCCAGGAACTCAGCCCCGATTCGCTCCGCCTCGGCCTTGGCGCCACCATGGCCGAAAATATTCGTCGTATGACCGCAGTTCGGGCAGCAGAAAAAGCTCATGTTCTCGACCAGCCCCAGCACGGGGACGCGGGTCTTTTCGAACATCTTTACGCCACGGCGGGCGTCGATCAGTGCGATGTCCTGCGGGGTGGAGACAATCACCGCTCCTGTCAGCGCCACCCGCTGCGCCATCGTTAGCTGGGCGTCGCCGGTGCCGGGGGGCATGTCCACGACCAGAATGTCCAGCGCGCCCCATTCGACCTGCCCCATCATCTGCTCGAGCGCGCCCATCACCATTGGGCCGCGCCAGACCATGGGGGTTTCCTCATCGACCAGGAACCCGATGGACATGCACGCCAGGCCCCAGGCGCTCAAGGGAATCATCTTGTCGCCCCGGACCTCCGGCTTGCGGTTCAGCCCGAGCATCCGCGGCAGCGACGGGCCGTAGATATCGGCGTCCAAAAGGCCGACCTTCAGCCCCTGACGGGCCAGCGACACGGCCATGTTGACCGCGACGGTCGACTTGCCCACGCCGCCCTTGCCGGACGCCACGGCGACGATGGTTTTCACCTCCGGCAGCAACATCGGCGCCTTCGCCGCTACGGGACCGGCGTGCGCATGGGCGTGCGGTTGCGGCGGCGGTGCCGGCCGCGCGCCCGGCTTGTGCGCGGTCAGCACGGCGGTGGCGTTGGTCACGCCGGGTTGGCGTCCGAGCAGCTGTTCGGCCTCGAGGCGCACGGGCTCCATGGAGGCGGCTTTGGCGCGATCGGTCAGCAGACTGACCTGCACCAGCCCATCTCGTATCTCGATGCCCTCGACCAGACCGGCCGATACGATGTCTCGCCCTGTCGCAGGGTCCGTGATGGCCCGCAGCGCATCGCGCAGCGCGTCCTGTGAAAGTGTCGTCATTCCTTGCAAACCCTTTGCGTCCGGCCGATAAGCGCCCCGCGCTTCCCATATCCGCTCCTCCCATATGGCGTGCGGCGCCGAAACGCCAACGGCCTTCGTCGGATGGGACGTCAGCAGGAGTTATAGAGACAAGATGCCCTGGAACAATGGCGACCCGAACCAAGGCCCAAGCGGCGGACCAAGCCCTTGGGGAACCGGTGGCGGTGGAAACGAAGGCCCTGGCCAACCCCCTCCCGGAGGACCCCAATCCGGTGGGCCGAATCGCGGCCGGCCACCGGGCGGTCCGCCGGATCTCGATCAGATCATCGCCCAGGCGCAAGCTTTCATCCGCAACCTGCTCGGCGGCGGGGGTGGCGGTAACGGGCGCGGCCCCGGCGGTTCGGGCGGCGGCGGTTTCTTGGGCGGCTTCTTCAGCAGCGGCCGCGGCCTGGCCACGCTGGCGCTGGCTGTCGTCGCCTTGTGGCTCGCCACCGGCGTCTATCGCGTGCAACCGGACGAACAGGGCGTGATCCTGCGGTTCGGCGCTTACGTCGACAGGACCTATCCTGGATTGCACTGGCATTTGCCCTGGCCGATTGAGGAAGCGCGCAAACCCGCCGTCACCCGCATCAACCGCACGGAGATCGGGTTCCGCTCCGGCCCCGCCGGCCTGATGGAAAGCGGCCGCGATGCCGGCGGGCGCGACGTGCTGGCGGAAAGCCTGATGCTAACCGGCGATGAGAACATTATCGACATCGATGTCGCGGTCTTCTGGCGCATCCGCGCCGGCGACGAACTCAGCGTTTCGCGCTTCCTGTTCAACGCCAGCCAGCCCGAAAATCTTGTCCGGGGCGTGGCGGAAAGCACCATGCGGGAGGTAATCGGCCGTACCCCCATCCAGCCCGCGCTGACGCAATTGCGGGCACAGATCGAAGCCGATGTGATGCGCCAGACGCAGCAGATTCTGGATCGTTACGACGTGGGCGTCGAAATCACCCAGGTACAGTTGCAGAAGGTCGATCCCCCGGCCGCCGTGATCGAAAGTTTTCGGGACGTGCAACGTGCCAATACGGACGCTGACCGGATGCGGAACGAGGCTGAGTCGTATCACAACGATATCGTGCCCCGGGCGCGTGGCGACGCGGCGCGGATCGTGGCTGAGGCGCAAGGCGTGAAGCAGGCCTCCGTCGCGCAAGCGACCGGACAGGCACAACGGTTCGAAAGCGTGCTGGCGGCCTATCAACTCGCCAAGGACGTGACCCTGCGACGGATGTATATCGACACCATGACGGACGTGCTCATCCACGCGCACACGCTGGTGGTGGACGACAGGCTGAAGGGCCTTGTGCCCTTCCTGCCGCTGAACATCCCCACGGCCGTACCCGCCCCACCCACCGGCGCGGGAGCACCGAAATGAACCGTCATTTGATCGCCGGGATCGCGGCGCTGGTCGTCATCGCCATCGTCGTGAATTCGAGCCTGTTCACCGTCAACCAGACCCAGCGCGTACTCATCGCGCAATTCGGCAAGGTCGTGAACACCATCGAAAGCCCCGGCCTGCATGCCAAAATCCCCTTCGTACAGGACGTCATCACCTTCGACCGTCGTTTGCTGAACGTCGAACTGCCGGGTGAGGAAGTGATCCTGGGCGACCAGCGGCGCCTGATCGTCGACAGCTTCACCGTCTTCCGTATCACCGACCCGCTCAAGTTCTACCAGGCGGTCGGTCCGATCCCCGATGCGATCAAGGGGCGCCTGAACTCGATCGTGACATCGTCCCTCCGCCGGGTGATGGGCAAAAACTCCCTGCTCGACGTGCTTTCGGCGGACCGCGAGCGGATCATGTCGACGATCCGCGAGCAGGTGAACGCCGACATGGCGAATTTCGGCGTCTCGATCGAGGACGTGCGTATCCGTCGCGCCGACCTGCCGGTGGAAAACACCCAGGCGATTTTGACGCGCATGCAATCGGAGCGTCAGCGAATCGCCGCCCAGGCTCGGGCGGAAGGCGCGGAAGCATCGGCCCGCATCAAAGCGGATGCCGAACTGGAACGCACCGTGTTGCTTGCCGATGCGCGTGCGACGTCCGACAAGCTGCGCGGCGAAGGCGAGGCCGAAGCCACCCGTCGCTATGCCGAGGCGTTCAATAAGGACCCGAAGTTCTTCGGCATCTGGCGTACGCTCCAGGCCTATCGCGACGTATTCGACGCAGGCGGCGCACGGTTGGTACTTACGCCGGACAACGAGTTCCTTCATTATCTGCAAGCCGCGCCAGCGCCCACGGGACCGTGAAGCAAACCGTGCCATTTCCCATGCCCCTCCGGGGGATGGCACGGTAGGCTAACCTCCCGATATGCGGCCCACCTGCCAGGAAAACCGATCCATGCGCCTGCCAAACTCCTCCCTCCTCCGAACCGCTCTCATGGGCAGCATGGTGGCGTTCGCGCTGCCGGCCGTTGTCGCCCTGCCTCTGGCGTCAGCCGTGGCGCGTTCGGCGCCGGATAGTTTCGCCGATCTGGCCGAAAAGCTGCTGCCTGCAGTGGTGAATATCTCATCCTCGCAAAATGTCCCGACACGCCCCGGCACCCAGGGCGGCGGGCCGGAAGTGCCGTCGTTTCCCCCCGGCTCCCCGTTCGAGCAGTTCTTCAAGGACTTCATGAACCGCAACCGTCCGCCGGGCGGCGGCGGCGGTGGTGGCGGCAGTAGCCAGCAGCCGGCTCCCGAACGCCGGGCGCAGAGCCTCGGGTCGGGATTTATCATCGACCCCAGCGGTTATATCGTGACGAACAACCACGTGATCGAGGGCGCCGACGAGATCACCGTGACGTTGCCGGACAACACGACGCTGAAGGCCACGCTGGTCGGCAAAGACGAAACCGGCGACATCGCGCTGCTGAAGGTCACGTCCGACAAACCCCTCCCATTCGTTGCGTTTGGCGATTCCGACAAGTCCCGCGTCGGCGATTGGGTGCTGGCCATCGGCAACCCGTTCGGGCTGGGCGGCAGCGTCACCGCCGGCATCGTGTCCGCGCGCAACCGCAATATCCATCAGGGACCGTACGACGATTTCATCCAGACCGACGCGGCGATCAACCAGGGCAACTCCGGCGGCCCGCTGTTCAATATGGATGGCGAAGTCATCGGCATGAACACGGCGATCTATTCCCGCTCCGGCGGGTCGGTCGGCATTGGGTTCTCGATACCGTCGAAGATGGTGAAGACCATTGTGGCGCAGTTGAAAGACGTCGGACACCCGGTGCGCGGCTGGCTGGGCGTGCGCATTCAGCAGGTCACCTCGGATATCGCCGAAAGCGTCGGTTTGAAGGAGACGACCGGCGCGATGGTCGCCGGTGTGAATGAAGGCGGTCCGGCGGATAAAGCCAAGATCCGGAACGGCGACATCATCCTGCGCTTCAACGGCCGTGACGTGAAAGACATGCCCGCTTTGCCGCGCGCCGTCGCGGAAACCGAGGTGGGTAAGGAAGTTCCCATCGTTGTCTGGCGCGACGGCAAGGAAGTCACCGTGACCGCGAAGCTCGCGGAAAAGCCCAGCGAGGCGGAACTCGCAGCGGGGGATACGACCGGCAAAGCCACACCGGATACCGCAAAGCCCGTGGATCTGGTTGGCCTTGGTCTGAAAATCGCACCGATCACCCCCGACCTGAAGGACCAGTTCCAGCTCGGTGACGATCAAACCGGTGTCGTGATTGTCGAGGTCACCCCCAACAGCCAGGCGACCGAACGCGGCCTGAAACCCGGCGACGTGATCGTCGAAGTGCAGCAGACCGAAGTGAAGTCCGTCGACGATGTCAAAAAACGGATCGAAGCGGTGCGTAAGGAAAAACGCAAATCGGTGCTGATCCTGGTGAAAAACCGCGAAGGGCTACGCTGGGTGCCGCTGCCCTTGGCCAGCCCCGCCGACCGCGACAAGAAGCCGGGCTAAGACACCCCCCTGAGGAGGCATGCCGGGACGTGGTACACGTTCCCGGCATACCATAATTGGCTAATGACATAACCCCGAGCGGAATATATAAAGCATCGTGACGATCCGCCTTTAGGGGAAAACGAATGTTCGCACGCATCATCGGATCGCTGGTCGTGATCGGGGTCTATGAATTGGTCATGATCCTGCTGCTGCCACGCCTGCTGCTCGCCTCTGGGCAAGTCGCTGGCGCGCAATTCGACAACAGCGATAATTCGTTCCTCTATGCCACGGTCCAAATGGGGTTGAATGGGCGGTACGGTGTGCTGCCCGCATGCTTCCTGTTCGTCGCGCTGCTGGCGATCTGGTGGGGCCCGATCGCGCGGCGCTTGGGCAACCGCACCACCGTCACCGCCATTGCGATGATGCTCGGGATCGGCCCGGCGCAGGCATACTACGACAAGACCGACTACACCGAGGCCTACACGATCCTGCCGAATGAATCGGCGTTCTGGATCCCGGATGGCGGCGCCAATAAAGACAACCAGACCCAGTTCGATTCCGAGACGTACCTGAATGCCAACAAGGTGCCCTTGAAGCGCTTCATCGTACCGCATGTGAAATTGCAGGGATCGGGCGGGTTTTACGATTTCTACGTCCCGGCCGGGCGGCTGATCATCGTCGACCGCACCACCTACAGCCGGGAGTGGGTCGATGCCACCGACCGCGGCACATCGAAAAAGAAAGAAGGCTTCCCCTGCCAGACCGTCGAAGGGCTGAACATCACGGTCGGTATGTCGATCGGCGCTTCGGTGACCGAAAACAACGCGGCCAAATATCTGGGCCGCTTTGGGGTGGTGCCGATCACGGGCGAACGTACCAATCCGGCGATCATCTTCAATTCGGTCTATTACAGCCGCCGCCTCCAGGACGTGATGGACGATGTCGGCCGCAAGAAGGTGCAGACCCTCGTTTGCGCCGAGATCACCGCGCGGACGTTCGACCGAGCCAACGCCGAAGCCAATAAGATCATCGAAACGGTTTTAGCCAAATCCACCGAGTATTTCGCGTCGGTCGGCATATCGCTCGATTTCCTGGGCTGGGCGGATACGTTTACCTTCGACCACGACGTGCAGGACGCGGTGAACCGCCGCTATATCGCCGCGCAGGATAAGGAAATCGCGGCCGCGCTAGCGCCGCATGCCGATACGATCCAGAAGCTGGCAGCCGCCAGCGCACTGCGCTCGTTTGGCCTCCGCAGCGACGGCAAACTGCCCACCACGATCGTCGGACTGCCGCCGGACCTCGGGGGGTTGCTGGGGAGCTTGCTTAACGCGGGTGCGCCCCCGCCCCATCCGGCCCCGCCGGCGCGCTAACCGATAAACTCGTCCGCCCGGTAACCCTGCGCGAACAGCAACGCGCGCAGGTCGGCGTGATCGACTCGAACACGCGCCTCGGCCGCAACAATGGGCTTGGCGTGGTAGGCGACGCCCAGACCGGCCTCCCGCAGCATATCCAGGTCATTCGCACCATCGCCCACCGCCAATGTGGCCTTGAGTTGCACACCGCGTTCGGCGGCGAGGTCGCGCAACGCGTCCAGCTTGGCGGTGCCATCCAGGATGGGTTCCGCCACGGTTCCCAGCAATATTCCGTCGGCGTGCAATAGTTCGTTGGAGCGGTGCAGCTCAAACCCCAGTTTTTCGGCGACGCGGCCGGTGAAGAAGGTAAAGCCGCCGGAGACCAACGCCGTCAGCGCACCCCGCGCCCGCATGGTCGCGACCAGTTCGGCTGCCCCCGGGGTCAGGCGGATGCGTTCCCAGGTTTGGTCCAGAGCATCGACGGACAACCCCTTCAGCATGCCGACGCGTTCGCGGAGGGCGTCCTTAAAGTCGATCTCCCCGTTCATCGCACGGGCCGTGATGGCGGCGATCTTTTCCCCGATGCCGGCGAGATCGGCGAGTTCGTCGAGGGTTTCGCCGGTGATGATCGTGCTGTCCATGTCGGCGATCAGCAGGCCTTTGCGGCGTCCCCGTGGCCGAACGGGGATGGCGTCCACTGGGGCGCCATCCAGCGCGGCATGCACCAGATCCATGTCCGGGACCGAGGTCAGGGGGATATCGGCGGCCTCCCCAGGGGAGAGGATGACCGGCATCCCGGCGCGCAGGGCGTCACGGACGCGATTGACGATGGCTGGGGTAAGCGTCGTGGCTTCCCGGTTGGCGACGAGGGTCAGGATATAATGCATGCGGCGGAAACTGGCAGGGGGGGCGCGAGGACGCAATGGGGATGCCAACCGGATTGCGGGCTGGCTGCCGCCGCCGACGTTGGCGTGGAATCCGCATGATTGACCGCGAGAGGCGCAGAGGAAAGGAGGTCATTATAACTTCGGCGCATCGACCCGCTGTCCATTTTAACGGCGATCAGCCCCCCATGATCGCCTTGCACGCCGCCGGCAGCACGCGGGGCGGCCGCGGGGTCGACGGTTTCGGCGGGTCGGGATGGTCGAGCTGATCGAACCACCATTGCAACGTGGCATCGCATCCGTCGCCGGGCGGCGGCGGGTTCATCGGCACGCATTCGGTCTGACCGGCGGGGCACTTGAAGCTGATGTGCATATGCGCGCGATGCCCGTACCACGGGCGGATCAGCCGCAGCCAGGACCGGTCGCCCGTGACCTCATTGCACAGCTGCTTCTTGATCGCAGCGTTGACCAGGATGCGATCGACATCCGGTAAATTGGCGGCCAGCCGCAGCAGTGTTGTCACGCCCGGGGTCCACCGCGCGGGATCGACCGCGCGCTGGTCGCCGCGCACGACGCTGGTGACCTGGATGGCCTCGCGCTCGACGACGCTCAGCGCGGCTTTGGGGCGCGGGTCCAGCCCGATATCGGCGTCCAGCCCGACCTGATGCGCGGCGTGACCGCCCGCCATGGGGCCACCGCGGGGATTGGAGATATCCTCGACGTAGAAATCCGCCAGCCCGGCTTTATGGGCGAGGGCGCCGAGCATCTTGATGCGGTCGATGACGGGTGGCGCACCGTAGAAGCTGCTGGCGTTCAGGTGGATGGTCTGGAACCCTTCCCCCGACGATGGCAGGCGTTCGGCGCCGGCGATGCAGCCCCCGGTCCCGTCCCCGCCCACGATGCGCAGCGGGCCGAGCGCGGGGGTCGAGATCGGACCGGCGGCTGCCAGGAACAGGACCGATACGGCGAGGAGGAAACACCGCATGCTCAGAACCGCCGTTCGAAAATGGTGATGACATCGCCGGGTTGCACAAACGCCTGCCTGACGGCCTTGCCCTCGACGGCCTGCGCGCCTTGTGTCCGGACCACCGAAGCATACCCCTCCACCGCCCGGTATGTGAACCCGCCGGCGACGGCCGCGGCGGTCACCACGGTCATGCCGGGCTGGTAGGGATATTGGCCGGGCTTGTTGACCTCGCCCAGCACGAAGATCGGGCGGTAGGCAGTGATTTCCGCGACAACCGAGGGTTCGCGCAGCATGTTGCCCTTCTTCAGCGCGGTGGCGACGGCGGCCTCGAGCTGGTGCGTCGTCAGGCCGGCGGCGGGGATGGCGCCGATCAGCGGCACGGCGATGGCGCCGCTGGCGTTGACGTGGAACTCGCCGGTCAGCGATTCCTCCCCAAAGGTGATCAGGCGTACCGCGTCGCCGGGGCCGAGGCGGTAGTCGGACGGTGACGTGGCCGCCAGATCGGGCAACCCGCGCCCGGGGGCGCAGCCGGCCAGGAACAAAAGCAGCAAAAGGGTCGGACGCATGGCGGCCTCGCGGGGTCAGTGGTATCGTAGCGACCAACCATAACCCCGGACTGGTTAATAAATCGTTAACACCAGGAGGAAAATCCGCATGTCCCGCCTCGTTTATGTGCTCAATGGTCCCAACCTCAACCTGCTGGGCAAGCGCCAGCCGCACATTTACGGGCATGAGACGCTGGCGGATGTGGAGCGGGACTGCCGCGCTTTGGCAACCGAACTGGGACTGGCGCTGCGCTTCCACCAGAGCAACCGCGAATACGAGATCATCGACTGGATCCATGAGGCTCGGGAAACCGCCTGCGGCCTGGCGATCAACCCGGCCGCGTTTACCCATACCTCGGTCGCGGTGCTGGACGCGCTGAACACCTTCAATCATCCGGTGATCGAGGTACACATCTCCAACGTCCACAAGCGGGAGGAATTCCGGCACAAGTCCTTCGTCTCGCTGCGCGCGGACGGAGTCATCGCGGGCTGCGGCACGCTGGGGTATCAGCTCGCCCTACGCTGTATCGCGCAGCTGCTAGATCGGGCGAAATAACATCCAGCGTCAAAGCCGGACTTGACCCGGCAAACGCCTGCGATACTAGGACGCGGAACCGCGTGCATGCTTCCGGCGGTGGTCGGGTCGAGCCCGACCATGACGGTTTTGCGAAGACCCAGGAGTTCACCATGACCTACGCCATCACACGCCGCACCCTCGGCGGTACCGCCATCGCCGCTTTCGCCATTGGGGGCGCCATTGGGGGCGCGATCGGGCGCGCCCGCGCCGCCGGACCCGAGGAAATCCGGGTAGACTGGGCGACCTACAACCCGGTCAGCCTGATCCTCAAGGACCAGGGGCTGCTGGAGAAAGAATTCGCCGCCGACAAGATCGCCATCCGTTGGGTGATGTCGGCCGGATCGAACAAAGCGCTTGAGTTTCTGAACGCCGGCTCGCTGGATTTCGGCTCCACCGCCGGGGCAGCGGCACTGATCGCCAAGGTCAACGGCAACCCATTGAAGTCCATCTATGTGTTCTCCCGCCCGGAATGGACGGCGCTGGTGACCGGTAAGGACAGCCCGATCAAGACCGTCACCGATCTCAAAGGTCAGCGCGTCGCGGTCACCCGCGGCACCGACCCGCACATCTTCCTGGTTCGCGCCCTAGCCGGTGCCGGGTTGACCGAGAAAGACGTGAAGCTGGTGCTGCTGCAACACGCTGACGGCCGCACGGCACTGGAACGCGGCGACGTCAACGCCTGGGCCGGGCTCGACCCGCTGATGGCGGCGTCGGAAGTCGAAAGCGGCGCCCGGCTGTTTTTCCGCAAGCCGGAGGCCAACACCTGGGGCGTGCTGAACGTGCGCGAAGATTTTGCGAAATCCAATCCCGCCTTGGTCAAGCGCGTCCTGACCGTTTACGAGACCGCCCGCAAATGGTGCCTCGCACACCCGGCCGAGCTGAAGGCGAGCATGATGGCGGCGACGAAGCTGTCGGACCCGGTGATTTCCAAGCAGTTGGAGCGCACCGATATCACCTCGGGCAAAATTGGCGCGGTGCAGGCGGCGACGATCGTCGAGGCCGGCAAGGCGTTGCAGGCCGCCGGCGTGCTGGACGAAAAGCTGGACATGGCGGCGATTACCAACGGCATGATCGACGCGTCATACCTCCCTGCATGAAGGCAATCGGGTTCATTATCCCGGTCGTCCTGGGTGTGGCGTGGGAGGTCGTGGTGGACAGCGGCCTCGCCGTCGGACGGCTCATGCCGCCGCCGTCCGTCCTTTGGCGCACGACCGCCGCTTTGGCCGCGTCGGGGGAATTGTGGACGCATGTGTCCGCGACGATGACCCGGATCGGCCTCGGCTTCCTGTTCGGCGCCGTCGCCGGCACCTTTGTGGGGGTGCTGACTGGCGCCAGCGGGTTTCTGCGGCAGTTGCTGGACCCTTCGATCCAGGCCCTGCGCGCCATCCCGTCGCTGGCCTGGGTGCCGCTGTTCATCCTGTGGCTGGGGATTTTCGAAACCTCCAAACTCGCGCTGATCGCCATGGGGGTGTTTTTCCCGGTGTATCTGGGGGTCCTCAGCGCGATCGAGGGCGTGGACCGCAAGCTTGTGGAGGTCGGCCGCGTCTTCGGTTTGACCGCCATGGGGATCGCTTTGCGCATTACCGGCCCCGCCGTCTTGCCGGCCTGGTTCGCCGCTTTGCGCACCGGCCTGGGCCTCGGCTTCATGTTCGTGGTCGCGGCCGAGCTGATGGGCGCGTCGGAGGGGCTGGGCTACCTGCTGCTCGATGGCCAGCAAATGGGGCGGGCGGACTCCATCCTTGTGGCAATGATTGTGTTCGCCCTGTTGGGCAAGGCCTGCGACAGCGTGCTGGTGGCGATCAGCGTGCCCGTGCTGCGCTGGCAGGACACGGTGCGGGCGCGGCTATGACCCAGCTAACCATCAGCCACGTTGGCAAAACCTATGCCGATGGCACCGAGGCCTTGCGCGACATCCAGGTGCGCGCGGCCGAGGGCGAAATCGTCGCGATCCTCGGCGGCTCCGGCTGTGGCAAGACCACGCTGCTGCGGCTGGTGGCCGGGCTGGACGTGCCGAGCGGCGGCACGATTACGGTGGGCGGCGAGACTCTGAGCGGCACCCACCCGGCGATTAGCGCGGTGTTCCAGGAGCCTCGGCTGCTGCCCTGGCTGAAGGTCGGCGCCAATATCGCGTTCGGCGGACAACGACTGGAGGCAGCTGAGCGGCAACGGCGGACCGAGGCGCTAATCGAACGCATCGGGTTGGCTGGGTATGGGGGGCGTTGGCCCAGGGATTTGTCGGGCGGTCAGTCCCAGCGCGTCGCCATCGCGCGGGCCTTGATCGGGCATCCCGGCGTCCTGCTGCTGGACGAACCCTTTTCCGCACTCGACCCTTTCACCCGTGCCAGCCTGCATGAGCTGGTGCTGGGCCTATGGACAGAGCTGAAACCCACCATCCTGATGGTGACCCATGACGTGGATGAGGCGGTGACGCTGGCCGACCGCATCGTGGTGATGAAGCCTCGGCCAGGGCGCGTGCATGACAGCATGGCGATGGATTTGCCCCGCCCCCGGGACAGACTGTCGTCGGCGTTCGAGCTGATGAAGCGCCGGGTGATGCGCACCATCGACCGGTCTTTGGCCGATGAGAGGCCGCCAGCCGCTCGGCCGGCAGGCCCCGGAGGCACGTCGCCCTGGTTGTAGGGCCTGGCTACTTGAGCTGATCGGCGATTTTCAGGAGGCCAGCATTCGCGCAGGCCTCATCCTTGTCGGCGCCTGGCGCACCGCCGACGCCGATGCCGCCGATCGTCTCATTGCCGATCTTGATGGGCACGCCGCCGCCGAGCGAGATGACGCCTGGCACGTCTTTCAAACCCGCGGCGGCGGGAGTGGCGACGCGGGTCGCGAACTCCCCGCTCGTAATCCCAAAAGCCGCGGACGTGAATGCCTTGCGGCGGGACGTTTCCAGGGTTTGCGGACCGGCGCCGGCATCGCGGATATAGGCCTGTAGGTTGCCGGCGCGGTCGACGATGGCGACCGAGACCTTGTAACCGTCCTTACGGCACTGCTCCATGGCGGCCATGACCATGGCGTTGGCCGCGTCGGCTGTGAGTTGGCGGGTGGTAACGGTCGCACCCTGCGCCAGCACCGGCTGTGCGGCGGCGAGACTGGCGATGGCGAGACTGGCGATAGCGGCGACGATGGTCAGATGACGGAACATGTGAGCCTCCCTTTTGGATCTCGGGCGATTACCCGCCCTTACAGAATAGACCACTCCGATGGCGGATTATTCCTCAACGGTGTGTCGGTAAGTTCGATTCTTCCTGACGAACGCGGCCCGCGGCATGAGCCGCCGGTCGTCGCCTCGGCGACCGGCGGCGGTTTGCCTGCCTATCCCTGGCGGTATTACGGCTCGTTGTGTATCTCCACGCTAAAAACCATGCGCGCCGGTGTATGCTGCCAATTTGCAATATTTACGCTCGGTGCGAAATTTGGCATCACGACATTTTGAATATCCGCTGCACGCGGATCGCCCAACACGACGGGCACGCAGATATTTGGGGGTGCCGGCATTAAATGCGGCGCCATGAAAGCCGGGAATTTTGGTATATGAACAAACTGATAATCCAGGGTTAGGTCTGAATAAACATAGCTGTGCATATCGGCCGGGGCGACCAGATTCGCATAAGGGACGGCCGATACGGCGACGGTATACTCTACGCCATACCACTCATTAAGGTTTGGATAGGTTTTGTCGATATTATAACACAACGTCAGCATGCGCTTGAGGTGTCCCTCGAACACGCGATGGGCGTTATTGGCAGCAGCCGTCAACGGCGTAAGATTTTGGTTCTGCGTGCCGCTGCCCCCCAATTCCGCGTTCAAGAGGTGGCCGGCCTTCCAGGTTTTGGCACTATTGGCATGCAGAAGCCCCATCAATGGCTGAAGACTGTTGGCGTTGGTCGGGGTGCCGCGCCGTTGCCCGTCGCCGAGATCCGGGCCAAGGATCGCCGTCATGGCCGAGCCGCCGGTTGGGATCATCTGGTTCGCCGGGACGGTCAACGGACAAGCGCCATATTGCCGCACAAAGCCGTAGTTAACGTCAACGAGTTCACGCCGGACCGAGGTTTTTCGGGTCCGCCCGAATGTACCGGGAGCGGGTGGAATCATTCTGGTCGCCATGTCGCCGTACCCTTTCGCCGATACACCGCCACGAAAGATGCACAGGTCTAACGTGGCGTGCCAACCTGTTGCACATGCGGATTTCAGTGACAAGGGAGACACAGAGTCGTTTTTTGAATGAACGTCCGGCGATGTCGAAGCTCGGCTCGGGACAGCCTCGTTCTCCGGCCCCCACCTTGCACCGACGCCACGAACCCCTACCTTTCCACCATGACAAACGTGGCGGAGCTGCCCGAACGGGGCGTAATCGAGATCGGGGGGGTGGATCGGGTGTCCTTCCTCCAAGGTCTGGTATCCAACGACGTGGCTGAAGCCGCGCCGGGCCGCGCGGTATGGGCGGCGTTTCTGACCCCGCAGGGCAAATGGCTGGCCGATTTTTTTGTCCATGCCGACGGCGACCGGCTGCTGCTGGACGCCGAGCGGGCGCAGATCGGAATGCTGGTGCCGCGCGTCCAGCGATATCGGTTGCGGGCCAAGGTTACGGTCGTGCCGGCGGACGGTCTCCGGGTTTATGCGGCTTGGGGCGGGCCTCCGCCGGAAAACCCCATCGTCGCCCCCGACCCACGCCTGCCCGAGGCCGGCTGGCGGCTGCTTTCAACCACCCCCATTCCCACCGACGCCACCGCCGGAGACTACGACGCGCACCGCCTGTCGCTCGGGCTGCCCGACGGCTCCCGCGACATGGAACCCGAGAAAAGCATCCTGCTGGAGGCCGGATTCGACGAACTGCACGGCGTGTCCTGGAGCAAGGGCTGCTACATGGGGCAGGAGCTAACCGCCCGCACCAAATACCGCGCGCTGATCAAGCGCCGGCTGGTGCCGGTCGCCATCGACGGGATCGCCCCCGCACCTTTCACACCGGTCTTCAAAGACGGCATCGACGTCGGCACAATGCGTTCGTCCCGCGGCCAAACCGGCCTCGCCGTCATCCGCCTGGACGCAATACACGCCAAACTCGCCTGCGGCGACGCCACCCTGACGCCCGTCATTCCATCCTGGATGCACGTCTCATGACGACCATCGAGCCCGCTGCCGACTGGGAATCCCGCTACCGTGACGGCGCCACGGCGTGGGAGCGGCCGGGCCTCAATGACGCGTACCTCACCTGGCGCGAGCACAGGGTGCTGAACCCCTGCCGCATTCTGATCCCCGGCGGCGGCCGAAGCGCCGAACCGCTGGCGATGGCGGAGGCTGGGTTCGACGTCACAGTCGTCGACCTCGCGGAAAGCGCTGTCGCGGTGCAGCGTGCCCGCCTTGAACATTTGCACGTCCGGGCGCGGGTGGAACTCGCGAATCTGTTAATCTGGGAGCCGGCAGTCTCATTCGACGCCATCTACGACCAGGCGTTCCTCTGCGCGTTGCCGCCTGCCGCCTGGCCCGAGTATGAGCAACGCCTCCATCGCTGGCTCAAGTCCGACGGCACGCTGTTCATTCTGTTCATGCAGACCCACACCGCCGGCGGGCCGCCATTTCACTGCGATTTGAATTCCATGCATAATCTGTTCCCCGCGACGCGCTGGCGCTGGCCTGAGCAACTGGAGCGACAGGTCGATCACCCCGCCGGTCGTTCCGAACAACCGGCGGTGCTGCACCCCATCGCCGCATGACCGACCGTCCGGCCGCCGCCATGCGGTACGGGCCGACCGTGTGCAGTCCGCCACGCTGGCGAAGCTCCCGTTGCCCTGTTGCCAAAATGTGGCTGCTTACTTCCGCTTGCAAGCGCGACCGTCATGGTTTAGTGGCAAACGTCGTGGACTGGGGGACATATGTCACCGGAACTGGTGTGCCGCCATTTGCCAACCCCGCGCCGCCCCGGCGGCCCGGCATCGGGCCCCGCTATTAAAATCCAACACCTGCCGCGCGACTGCGGCCAAACAATTTGGCATTCTGGCATGATCGCGTTCATCGACCCTACGACAGCCGCGTGTTTGGACGCGACGGCACACCATGACGTGACGTTTACAGCGTTGCTCGGTCGCGGGGCCGAGATTATGCAAAGCCTCGAAAAGCCGACGTCGAAATATGCCCCATTTGCCGCCGCCCCCCCGCATCGACTTGTCCTGACCGCACCGATCGCCTCCGCCTGGGGTCAATTACAATGAATTATGGCGGGGGCACGCAAATCGGGATCCTGGCGGGGCCATTCGTGGAGAGTGCCGAGGAGGTGCTCGACAACGCCCCATGCGGCTTCGTCTCCACGCTACCCGATGGAACAATCGTCAGCGTTAATCGGACGTTCCTGGATTGGACAGGCCTTGAGCGGGACGACCTGCTCGCGGGGCAGAAATTTCAGGATCTGCTCATAATACCCGGCGAGAAGTCGTACGAAACCGTTTTTCTCCCATTGCTTCTTACACGGGGATTTGTGAACGAAATCGCGTGCCATATCTCCTGCGGCAATCGCGGCCCATTGCCGGTACTCGTCAATTCCAGCGTCAAGAACGATGCGGCAGGTCGCCCGCTCGCCATCCGCACGACGGTTTTCAACGCCGCCGAGCGCGCCAAATACGAACATGAACTGCGCCTGGCGCGAGAACAAGCGGATCGGCTCGCGACGATCGTGACGTCGTCGGCGGACGCGATATACAGCATGACTGTCGACGGTATCATCCTCACTTGGAACATGGGCGCCGAGACCATGCTGGGATATCCCGCTGCCGAAGCGGTTGGCCGCAATGTCGTGGATCTTATTGTTCCACCGGGCAAATACGAAGAGTTCGCGGCAGTGAGTGCCAGGCTTCAGCTCGGCGAAACGCAGCAACTGGACACCATTCGCCTGCGGCGCGACGGGACGCTGGTCGAAGTCGCGGCCAGTGCCGCGCCTGTTTATGATGACAAAGGGACGATAGCCGCGTTTTCAGTGATATTACGCGATATAACGGATAAAAAACAGATTATGGCGGCTTTGCAGCAAAGCGAAGCCCGGTTTCGTGGCACATTCGAAAATGCCGCGGTTGGCGTTGCCCATGTCGCACTCGATGGCTCGTGGCTTCGCGTGAACGACACCCTGTGCCAAATCGTCGGATATTCGCGCGAGACGCTTTTAACCAAGACTTATCGGGACATTACCGACCCCGACGACCTCGGCGCCGAACAATATCTGGTTGAGCGGCTCATGGCGGGTGAAATAGGCAGTTATGCACTCGATAAGCGCTGCATCGGCGGCGACGGCTCAGCCGTTTGGACCGGTGTTACCGTCACCCAACAACGCCGCGAAAACGGCGATCCGGCCTACTTTATTGTCATAATCCGCGACATTGATGACCGCGTTCGCGCAACCGAGGCATTGCGTGAGAGTGAAGCGCGCCTTCTCTATGCCGCCAAGAGTGCCAAACTGTCGTATGTCGTGGTGGACCTCGAACGACGCTTGGTCCAGGCAAGCGAGAACCAAGAAGCGGTCATGGGCTACGCCACACCGGGCTTCGAGACTGGGATCGATCTCGATCGCGCGACATCGGTGTTTCTCGATCGCGTCGAGCAGGCGGATCGGCGACGCGTGCGCCGTTTCCTGCGCCAGGCGTCATCGGGCGACCCCGTTCCCAGCCTCGATTACCGCGTACGGGGCGATGACGGCCGCGAAAGGTGGATCGAGACCCGGTACAATCTCGAGGCAAGCAGGTACGGTCGGGCCATCCGGTTTTTCGTTACTAATATGGACATTACTGACCGAAAACGAACCGAGGAGCACATCCGCCTGCTGATGGGCGAGGTCAATCATCGTGCGATGAACCTGCTGGGCGTCGTACAGGCCATCGCCTGGCAGACGGCCAAATCCCAGGAGTCCAAGACATATGTCGCGCGGCTGGCGGATCGTATCAGCGGCTTGGCCGCAAGCCACGATTTGCTTGTGCGCGCCGATTTGAAGGGCGTCGAGATCACCGAACTCGTCCATACCCAGCTGCTTGGCTTTTCCGCCGGGATGGGAACGCGTATCCTGTCGGGCGGGCCATCGTTGCGTCTTTCGCCGGCCGCGGCGCAGGCGATCGGTATGGCGCTGCATGAACTTGCGACCAACGCGACCAAGTACGGGGCGCTGTCGAATTCTGAAGGGCGCGTTCACATTAGTTGGCAGGTCGCGGGCGCGGCGGACGGATTGTTCTCGATGAGTTGGATCGAGAGCGGCGGGCCGGCGGTCAAGCCGCCGACCCGTAAGGGTTTCGGCCAAGCGGTAATCGTGAGTATGGCGCAATCTGCGGTAAGCGGTCAGGTCGAACTGGAATACGCCGAGTCTGGCCTGTCTTGGAATCTGCGGTCGCCGGTTGCGAACACACTTGAAACAGAGGACGCGGGTGATTCCGCCGGTAACACATGACATCGAATAGCGCACCGCAACCACGCATCCTCATCGTCGAGGACGAGCCATTGATAGCCTCGGTATTTTCCGACGCGATACTCGACGCCGGATACGCGGTCGCGGGGGTCGCCAGTAAAGTCGCCGATGCCCTTGCAATCATCGAGGCCGGCGCCTGCGATGGGGCCGTGCTGGATCCGACCCTGTTCGGGGTGAGTTCCGCGCCCATCGCTGACGCACTGGCCGCGCGCGGCATCCGTTACCTGGTGATTTCCGGTTTTACGCAGGAACAGCTACCGGACATATTCCGCGGTGCGCCGTATTTGCGGAAACCGGTTAGACTGCCCCAGCTCTTTGAGGCAATGGATACGCTTTTCCCGAAAAAATAATTGCCATTCAGAACCGTTCTACCCAGGGTCGCAGTTCGACCTCCCAGGTCCAGGCGGAGCGGGGCTGGGTCGCGACGTGCCAGTAGCTTTCGGCGATGGCGTCGGGGTCCAGCAAACTGTCTGGATTATCGTTCGGGGTCGGCCGCGCGGCGCTGCGAATGCCGCCGTCGATCACGAAATGCGCGACATGCACGCCTTTGGGGGACAACTCGCGCGCCATGCTCTGCGCCAAGCCGCGTAGGGCGAACTTGCCCATGGCGAAGGCCGCGGACTGCGGGTAGCCCTTCACGCTGGCCGAGGCCCCCGTCAGCAGGATTGCCCCGCTCCCGCGCGCGACCATGTGCCGCGCCGCCTGCTGCGCCACCAGGAAGCCGCCGAACGCGCTGACGGATATGGCGCGCGCCACCGCATCCGGCTCCAGATCGGTGATGGGGCCTCGGGCGCGGGCGGAGGCGTTGTAGACCACGATATCCGGCACACCCTGGGTCGCGATCACCACGTCGAATAGCGCGGCGACTTCCTCGGGTTCGGTGGCCTCGCACGCGAACGTGGCGCCGGCGATCTCCCCCGCGAGCGCGGCCAGTTTGTCGGTGTTCCGCGCGGCGAGCGCCACTTGCAGTCCGTGCCTGGCAAACAGGCGCGCCAACGAGGCGCTCAGCCCCGGCCCGGCGCCAACGATCAAAGCGGTTTTCAGGTCCATGTCAGCGCCCTCCCGAGACGGGGACGATGATCCCCGTGATGTAAGATGCTTCGTCCGACGCCAGCCACAAGACCGCCGTCGCTACTTCGTTCGCACTGCCGGTGCGGCCCATCGGCACGCCACCGACCAATCTGACCAGCCGGTCCGGCAAGCCGGCGCGGGCGTGCAGCTCGGTTTCGATCAGCCCGGGGCTGACGGCGTTGACCCGGATACCGCGCGGGGCCAGTTCGCGCGCCGATCCGACGGTCAGGGTGTCCACCGCGCCCTTGGAGGCGGCATAGTGGATCCACTCGTTCGCCCCACCGATCTCCGCCGCGCGGGACGAGATATTGACGATGGCACCGCCCTTGCCGCCGAGGTCGGTGGCCATGCGCTTCACAGCCTCCCGCGTGGTCAGGAAGGGGGCGCGGACATTGACGGTCAGCACGTTGTCCAGCGCGTCCGCGGTGATCGCGTCGATCCTGCACACTGGGCCGGGGCCGCCAGCGTTGTTGACCAGGACCGACACCGGGCCGAGTTCGCGGTCGACCGTGGCAAACAGGGACACGATGGCGGCCTCGTCGGCCATTTCCGCCTGAATCGCCAAAGCCTTGCCGCCGCCGGCTTCGATGTCCCGCACCACCGCGTCGGCCAGCGCGCGATTGGACTGGTAGGTCAGCGCCACGGCATAGCCGCGCGCGCCAGCCAAGCGAGCGACAGCGGCGCCGATACCCTGGCTGCCTCCGGTTACGATCATCGCAGGACGCATCCCAAATTCCCCTTCTTAGTGTCCGCGTTACCGGCCTATCATCGGCCCAGAAACACCGGGCGACAACGCCAGGAACCGGAGGCAACATCATGCTCGGCCTTATGCAGACTCAGAACCTTCTTATTTCGGGCATCCTCAGGCACGGCGCCCGACACCACGCGTCAGCCGAGGTCGTGTCGCGCACCCACGAAGGCACCACCCACCGATACACCTGGGCCGAGGTCGAACGCCGGTCACGCCGCCTGGTGCGGGCGCTGCAACGGCTCGGCGTTGGCGAATCCGACCGGGTCGGCACGCTGGCCTGGAACGGCTACCGACATCTGGAGGTCTATTATGCCGCCCCCGGCATGGGTGCGATCTGCCACACCATCAACCCGCGCCTGCACCCCGACGATATCTGCTACATTATCAACCACGCTTTGGATCGCGTGCTGTTCGTGGATCTGAGCTTCGCGCCGCTGATCGACATCATCGCCGAGCGTGTCAAGGATTGCGTGCGCGACGTCATTTTCCTGTGCGATGCCGCGAGCATGCCCGCTGTGAAACTTGCCCCGGGCATGAAGCTGCACTGCTACGACACGTTGATGGACGCGGCGGATGAGGACTACGTCTGGCCGGACTTCGATGAGAACACCGCCAGCGCGCTTTGCTACACGTCCGGCACCACCGGGCGGCCGAAAGGTGTGCTTTACAGCCACCGCTCCACCTATCTGCACGCCTACGCCGCCTGCATGCCGGATGTACTGTGCGCCAAGGCCAGCGAGCGCATCCTGCCGGTGGTGCCGATGTTCCATGTGAACGCCTGGGGCATCCCCTATGCGTGCGCGTTGACCGGAGCAGGGCTGGTGCTGCCGGGCCGCTATTTGGACGGGGCCAGCCTGGCGTCGTTGCTGAACGCCGAAAACGTCACTTTGACCTGCGGTGTGCCGACGATCTGGATGGGGCTGCTACAGCATTTGCGGACATCCGGAGAAAAGCTGACCAGCGTGAAGCGCATCATGACCGGCGGCTCCGCCACCCCGCCGCTTCTGATCGAGGCGTTTCGCGACGAACAGGGCGTCGGCGTCGAGCAGGGCTGGGGCATGACCGAACTCAGCCCGGTCGGCACCTACAACGCCCCCAAGGAGGCGCACCTGGAGCTGGTGGGGCCAGCGTTGTTGAAGCACATGCTCAAACAAGGCCGCATCCTGCCGGGCATCGACATGAAGATCGTGGATGGGGCGGGCAAGGAACTCCCCTGGGACGGGGTGGCGTTCGGCGACCTGATGGTGCGCGGCCCCTGGATCGCCAGCGCCTATTACGGCGACGAACCGGGTTCGGCGTTGGATAGCGACGGTTGGTTCGCGACCGGCGACGTGTCCACCATCGACGCAGCTGGGTTCATGGAGATCACCGACCGGTCCAAGGACGTAATCAAATCGGGTGGCGAATGGATCAGCTCGATCGCGCTGGAAAACATCGCCGTGTCCCACCCCGATGTGCTGGAGGCCGCGGTGATCGCGTCCCGCCATCCGAAATGGGACGAACGCCCGCTGCTGCTGGTGGTGCCCAAGCCAGGGACCACGATCGATCCGGCCTCGGTGCTGAAGGTCTACGAGGGCCAGATCGCCAAATGGTGGCTGCCGGACGAGGTGCTGGTGGTGGACGAATTGCCGCATACGGCGACCGGGAAATTGCAGAAGACGACGTTGCGGACGAAGTATAAGGATTATTATATGGGGACGCCGGGGTAGATCGAAACAATGGTTGGGAAATAGGGCATATGCCGGACGGCATCGTGATTTCGCTCAGTCCCTTCGGCCGATGCGGGGTACCAGACCGTGATCCGCACCGTGTCTCGATGCTGTCAATCGCGCAATGAAGCGGTCGGTTCGGGGGCGACGCCAGCAGCAGCAACGCGGCAATCAGGCGCATCATGACGCACGGCGCAGCCGGCGGTCCATGGCCAGCAGCACAATACTAAGCGTCGCCGCGAACAGCACCAGCAACAATGTGACCGCCATGATCACCGGCACATTCTGCAAGCCGATCGCGTTCATCAGCAGGTACCCAAGTCCCTTCTGAGATCCAAACATCTCCCCCAGCAACGTCCCAATCAACGTCAACGAGAACCCGATGCGCAGACCAGAGAAAATTTCGGGGAGCGCGGCCGGCCAGACGATGCGGCGCAGCGTCTCGGTTCGGCTCAGACGCAGCGCCCGAGCAGTGCGGAGTAAGACCGGACTGACCTGGCGCACGCCGGCCATGGCGAAGATCGCCACTGGGATCACCCCGTGAATTGCCCCGAACGCGATTTTCGCTGGCAGACCGATTCCGAAGATTAACAAAACGATGGGATATAGCACGATCTTCGGCACCGCGTAGGCCGATACCAGCAGCGGTTCGGCGACCTCCGCCGCCATTTTATTCAAACCGAACGGCAATCCGATCCCCAGGCCAAACACCACCGACAACGCCAACGCCACGCTGAATGCGCGGGCGGTTTCCAGCAGATGGCCCCAAAATGGCGCCGTGCCCAGCAAGTGCCCCAAAAACATCGCCGTTTCGATCGGCGGGGACAAAGCATGCGCACCAGCGAACATAAACAGCGCCTGCCAAACGAGCAGCATACCGACCACGAGGAAAACTCCATTGCGCATCAGCGGCCTCGGCGGATCAGTAAAATCCGCTCCCACGTGTGCAGCGCCATGTTCAGCCCCGTGCTGAGCAGCAGGATCAGCAGGATCAGCGGATACATGATAGCATTATCGAAATTATTGTAGGCGAAATTTATCTCGTATCCCAGCCCGTCCCGCGACATGATGAATTCTGCCCCCACCACCCCGATGAACGCGTAGGACACCGCCAGTTTCACCCCCGTCACCAGGAATGGGGCGGCGCAAGGCAACGTGATCCGCCGCGCGGTTTCCAGCGGCCCTAGCCGATACGCTCGGGCCGTGCGCAACAAAACACGCGGCACCCGGTCCAATCCCGCCAGGGTATTCATCACCATCGCGATCATTGCTAGCATGAACCCGATCAGCACCTGCGGGGTGCTGCCGAGCCCGAACAGCACGATAAAAAGCGGGTAAAAAGCATAGACCGGGATTGCATAGTACGTGGCGAACAATGGCTCCAAAGCATCCCGCAAGCCACGCAGCCGGTGAATCGCGACGCCGAGAACCATGCCGGCCACGACCGATAACGCGACCGCAATCGCCACATCGTGCAACGTTTTTGCAATGGCGGCAGCCATGCTTCCGGTCCACAAAATACGCCCGAGATCGCGCACAACGATGCTCGGTGCCGGCATGGTGAACGGGGTGACGATACCGGATCGGCACAATCCCTCGATCGTCGCCAACAACGCCGCGAGGACCAGCAATCGATACAACCCGGCGCGGTGCACGGGTTATTTATGCGGTTTCAGATCGTCGGGCAGGAAACCGGTGTCGACGAGCTTGCCCCAATCCGCGGTGCCGGAGAATGCACCGACCATGCTTTGCGCCTGGATCATGCGGTCCATGCCGGCGAAATCGAAATTGCCCGGGCCCCAATAGGGCGTGCCGGATTTGGCGGTCTTGGTCAGGCGGTTGACGGCCGCCCGCACGATCGCCGGTTCCAGATTGTAGGCCTTGGCGATGATGTCGCTCGCCTCATCGGGGTGGGCATACATGAATTCCACTGCCTTGCGCCGCCCGCGAATGATGGCCCGCACGAAGTCGGGCCTTCCTGTCGCGGCCGCGCCCGTGGTGACCCCAACCACGTCGCACAAGGGCGGCAGCACGTCGTCGGCGAACCCGATCGGCTGCAAGTCGCCGGCATTCTTCGACCAGACGGGATCGGCCAAAGTCGCCACGTCGATCGACCCGAGCCCGAGCGCCACCACCTGCTCCCCAAAGCCGCCGACCCGCACCAATTCGACATCCGTGGGCTTCAAGCCGATGGTCGCGAGCATCAGAACATCGACCGCCTGACTGGTAGATTTGGGGTTGGTATAACCGATTCTCTTGCCCTTGAGGTCCGTCAACGCCCTGATCGGAGACCCTTTTTTGACCGCCCAGGCGAACTCGGCGACCGTCAGCGCGTTGTCGCTGACGATCCGCAGATCGGCGCCCTGCTGGATGGCAGCGACGGTGCTGGCCAGCGCGATCTCGCCATACGCCAGATTGCCACCGAGCATGATGCGAACCGTGCTGCCGCCGCCGTCGGACGACAAAATGCCGGAGATATCCGCGCCTTCCTGGTGGAAGAACCCTTTTTCCATGGCGATGGCATAGGGCATCCCGTTCGCCGCCACCCCGTAATTGCTCACCACAATCTGCTCGGCTGCCTCAGCAGCGGACATGCCGAGCAGCAAGGTGCCGAGAACGGCGAGCGTGCGACGAAGGCGTGTCATAGATGTTCCCCGGACTGTCGTGCGCCCAGTGTGTCCCGGCGAGGGCTTCCAGGGAAGGGGGCGGTCAGAGCTTGATAATGCCCGCCAGAATGGCGATTGCGGTGGCGAGCATGAACCCCATTTTTACGGTCACCCGGTCTTCAAGGCTTTTTGTTGCTGCACCAATCTCCCGCCGGAATGCTCGGACTTCGTCCCGCACGGTGCCAATGGAACCTTCCAGTTCCCGCCGG
>JANXTL010000355.1 GCA_025352375.1 Acetobacteraceae bacterium
TCGGAGACGTACAAATCGAAGGGATCGAGCAGCAGGGTACCCACCTTCCCGAGCGGCGCGGTGGCATCGGCATGGCCGGTGAGTACCAGCGTGCCGCCCGACACCTCGATCAGGCCGCCATTCCCGCCCGCCGGACCGCCCTTTGCGGACAGCGATCCTGCCATGGTCGTGATGCCGGCCGACAGCAGCGTCACGTTCCCGCCGTTGCCCTGGCTCGTGGCATCGGCCGAAATCGTCGCGCCACTTGCGACCGTTACATTGGCCGAAATCCGCGTTGGCATAACCGAGGGGCCACCCCGGGATCGGGCGAGCGTGGTACCAATCGCCACAACCCCACCGCCTTGCGTGCCGGAGGCACTGATCCTTGCTGTCCCGGCGATTGCGACGTTCCCCGTCGGCGCGACTTCGATGGCGCCGCCAGCCGCGGAAAGCTGACCCTCCACGGTGATCGAACCGCCGATACCGTTCAACACCACCGTGCCGTTGGCCGCGTTCACGGTGCCGCCGGATTGCACCAGAGTCCGGATCACGCCGTCGGCCGCCCGAGCGGTGAGCTGCACCGTGCCGCCCCGGGCCTGGATGACGCCAGTGTTGGTGACCAGCGCCGTAGCACCCGACGGCGCTTGCGTGACCTGGTTCGTCACATCCAGCGACAGCAGTCCGTCTCCAAACAGGTCGAGCGTCGCGGTCTTCGCGCCGGCCAGCACCACATGCCCCAGCGGCGCCGAAATCGTCCCGGCATTCGCCACGCTCGGCGCCACCAGCGCCGCCAGGCCGGCATTGGCGATGGTGATGGTGCCGTTGTTGACGATGCGCGCGTTCGGCGCGGCCGGCTGGTCGAAGTTCGAACCGCCGGCCATGAAATCGCCGGTGTGGATACCCGCGGCGGTGACCAGCAGGCCGGAGGTATTGACCTGCGCCCCCTGGAAGAACGTCACCCCTGACTGGTTGACGATGATGATTTGCCCATTGGCTTCGATCCGGCCGGCGATTTGCGACGGGTCGGGCCCCAACACGCGGTTCAGCGCGACCGAACCGGTCGACGGCTGGTTGAACAGCACTGTCTGCTGGCTGCCGATGTCGAAGGTTCGCCAGTCGATCGCGACCCGCTGAGTCGTTTGGTCGATCGTCGTCCTGGCCGGACTCTGAGCAATCGAAGCGGCGCCGGCCACCACCGTGCCACCGGTTGGACGGGCATTCGGGGCGGGCTGCGCACGGGCTAGCGACGCGGTCATCGCACACAGCACAAGGCCAAACAGGAACTTTGGTTCCCGCCGTCTCGATCGATCTCCTGCCCCACGGCCCAGCCGAATCATAGCATTCGCTCCGTTCGAGGATTTAGCACCGGCAGCGTTGTTACTTACACTCGGTTGTATAAACCCCAATTCTGCGCCGGCAATTCATTTATCCGTGCGCTTGGAACACTAGGCTGCCTTTACGCCCAGGCGTCCGGCGATATCCTGGATGCATTGCCACGCCACGCGGCCCGAGCGGGCACCGCGGGTCATCGACCATTCGACGGCGTAGGCACGCAGTTCCTCGGCCGAGATCGGCAGTTTCAGATCCTCCGCGTAGGCCTCGATCATCGCGAAGTAGGTCGGCTGATCGCAGTTGTGAAAACCGAGCCAGAGGCCGAAGCGGTCGGACAGGGAGACTTTTTCCTCGGTCGCTTCGGTGGCGTGGATCGCCGCGCCTCGGTCGTTATCGCTCATGTCGCGCGGCATGAGATGGCGTCGGTTGGAGGTGGCGTAGAAGACCACGTTGTCCGGCCTGCCTTCGATTCCGCCGTCCAGCACGGACTTCAGGGCCTTGTAGTCGCTGTCCTCCTTCTCGAACGACAGGTCGTCGCACAGGATCAGGCAGCGGCGGGGCTCACGACGCAGGACGTTCAGCAGGTCCGGCAAGGTGCGGATGTCCTCCCGATGGATTTCGATCAGCGCGAGGCAGCCGGGGCTTTCCTGGTTGGCGACGGCGTGGGTGGCCTTGACCAGCGAGGATTTGCCCATGCCTCGGGCACCCCATAGCATGGTGTTGTTGGCCGGCAAGCCGCGGGCGAAGCGGAGCGTGTTCTCGAGCAGGATACCCTTCTGTTGGTCGACGCCCTTCAACAGGCCGATGTCGACCCGTGAGACCTTGGTAACCGGAGACAGATGCGCGGGCGGGTTTGGGTGCCAGACGAAGGCGTCGGCACCGTCCAGCGTGACCGGCGGCGCGACGGGCGGCGCCAAACGGTCCAGGGCGTCGGCGATGCGCGCGACGAGTGCGGTCAGGGTTTGGTCCATAATGGGAAAAATCCGTTAAGGCTTGACGGGAAGGGGGTGGAAAGTATGGTCCGGCCTCGCTCACCGCAAGGACCCCTTCATGCTCATCTCCCCCGCGTACGCCCAGGACTTCAATGCCATGTTCGGCAGCGTGTCGCAGTTCTTGCCGCTGATCATGATTTTTGCGGTGTTCTGGTTCCTGCTGATCCGCCCGCAGCAGCAGAAGGCGAAGGAAATGAAGGGCATGCTGGCGTCGCTGAAGCGCGGCGACAAGGTCGTCACCGGCGGCGGCATCATCGGCGTCGTGCAGAAGGTGGGCATGGTCGCCGATAAGGACGGCAAGCAGGTGGCCAGCAATGAGGTCGACGTGGAGATCGGCCCGAATCTGAAGGTGACGGTTCTGCGCGACACCATCTCCACCGTCATCCGCCCGATGGCGGCGAACGACGCGAAAGCCACGAAGTAGTGCTCCGCGTCTGAAGATCGCAGGAATCACCGGACACGGCATCGGTGATGTTCGGCGGTGCGTTCCTGGTCGGCGGGTCCAACCGGCCAGACGACCCGTCGAACGTGTAACTGCCCGCACCGCCCGCGGCGTCCCGGTAGTGGCTGTCGTCGATGATCGTGCAATTCAGCGCCAGGCGGGGCGACAAGCGACCGCTGGTCAGTGCATAGCACACGTACGGGCCTGGTACGATCCGTTTTCTCCGCCACAGCCGGATGTCGTTTTCGGCACCGTTACAATGAACTCGATGGAAATCGGCCGCGCAAGCGGAGACAGTTTACGCAGACGCCGCTTTGCGCCATCAAAGCGTCTGAACAGTCCGAGGACTCCCATGCCCTTTCTGACCGAACCGGAACCCGAGCGGGGGGCGAACCTGCCCATTCTGCCTGGCATCAGCCGCATCGTGGCCAACAACCCCGGCCCAATGACGTATTTCGGCACCAACACGTACCTGATCGAGACCGAGAAGGGCACCGTGGTGCTCGACCCCGGCCCCGAGGATCATCCGGAGCATGTGGACGCCATTATGCGCCATACCGGCGGGCAAATTGCTTTTTTGCTGATCTCCCACACCCACCACGATCATGTCGGCGCCGTGGCGGCGTTGCAGGAAAAATGCGGGGCGCCGAGCGTAGGGTTCAAGGTCACAGGGCTGGAGAGCTTCGACGCGGATATCAAGCTGTCGGATGGCGACGTGCTGGCCGGGCTGACCGCGCTGCACACGCCGGGGCACGCGCTGGATCATCTGTGCTTCGGGCTGCCGGCGAAGAACGGCGACCGGGTCCTGTTCAGTGCCGACCACGTGATGTCGTGGTCCACCAGCATCGTCAGCCCCCCCGGCGGCGACATGAAGGACTATTTCGACAGTTTGAACCTGCTGCTGAAGCGCGACGACGACGTGTTCCTGCCCGGTCACGGACCGGCGCTGCGCGACCCCCGTTCGTTAGTGGGGGAGATGCTGACGCACCGGAAAATCCGCGAGCAGGCGATTTCTCGTAAGCTACAGGACGGCCCAGCGACGCCGTATCAGCTGATGGATGCCCTGTATTCCCAGATCGACCCGCGCCTGCGCCGAGCGGCCGAACGCAACGTGATCGCCCATCTGCTGAAGATGGAGATCGAGGGCAAAGCGGTTCTCGACGGGGAACTCTGGCGGACGCCATGAGGCGATTGGCCGCCCTTTCCCTGATCGGGCTGCTGGCGAGCGCACCCTCCTTCGCCGGAGAAGCCGACGTCATCGCGGCCAAGGTCGAACATCGCTCGGGCCGCATCTTCGATTTCGACGTGACGATCCGCAGCCGCGACACCGGCTGGGACCGTTACGCCGACGGGATCGACGTGCTTGGCCCCGACGGCAAAGTGCTGGGAACGCGCGTGCTGGAGCATCCGCACGAAACCGAGCAGCCGTTCACCCGAGATTTATACGGGGTGACTATTCCTGGGGGCGTGACCGAGGTGACCATCCGCGCGCACTTCAAGCCCGTGGGGTTCGATGGGGCGACGTTGAAGGTGACGTTGCCGCGGTAACAGCGGGCAAAGTCCGTCGCCGAATCGGCAGTAGTTACGCCAAAACCCCCAACGACCGCAGCCGGCCGATGTCGTCGGTGGAATAACCCGCCTCCGCCAGCACCGCGTCGTTGTGCTGGCCGACCCCCGGCGCGCGGCGGGGGGCCACTTTTGCCGTGCCCTCGAGGTGGAAGGGCGCCGACACCGTCAGTCCCTGGCCGTCGGCGAAGGGCACCAGCGCGCCGGAATGCACCATCTGCGCGTCGTCCAGCACCTCGTCCACTTTGCCGACTATGCCGAAGGTCACGCCGACGCCGTCCAGCAAGGTGCGCCACTCGGCCAGGGCCTTGGTCGCGAAGACCTCGTCCAGGACCTCGACCAAAGCGCGCGCATTCTGTTTGCGGGCGGCATCGGTGGCAAAGCGCGGGTCGTTGGTCAGCTCCGGTCGGCCAATGGCCTCCATGAAGCCGCGGAGCTGACGTTGCTCGTTATACAGCGCCATGATGAACCAGCGATTGTCGCCGGTGCGGTAATGGTTGGCGAAGGCATTGGGCACTTCCAACCGCGTCGGGCGGTGCGGCACGTGCTCCCCGAACAGGCGGGTCTGCACGGCGCAGGCATTGGCCCACAGCCCATTCTGTAGCAACGACGATTGCACGAGACCGCCCTGCCCAGTCTTCTCCCGCCGGTACAGAGCCGTGACGATCGCCGCATACAAGCCCGTGCCGCTCGGGTGATCGCCCATCCCCGCCATCGACCGCGCCGGTTCGTAGTCGTCATAGGCGCGGACCATGTCCATCAGTCCGGTGCGCGCCCAATACGCCGTGGAGTCGAAACCGGTTTTCGCCGCTTCCTCCCCGTGTTCCCCGTAGGCGGTGAAGGACGCGTAGATCAGCCGTGGGTTCAGCGGCAGCAACTGCGTGTGCGCCAGCCCGAGGCGTTCGCGTACCGGCAGCGGAAAATTGGTCACGAATACGTCGGCACCGGAAACCAGCTTGTGCAGCGCCCCCCGCCCTTCATCGTGCTTGAGGTCGATGGCCAGGCTGCGTTTGTTGCGCGACGTCAACTGCCAGTAGTAGTCGGTAGGCGCGTTGGGATTGGGCACTCGGCCGCGCCAGGGGTCTCCCACGCCGGGCGGCTCGATCTTGATCACGTCGGCGCCGAAGTCCGACAGGATGGTCGCGGCGGCGGGGCCGGCGATCCAGCTGGCGCAATCGATCACTTTCAGGCCTGAAAACAGCGTGTCGGACATAACGGCTCCCCTTGGTTGGGGCGACGCTAGTTCGGTTGCCGTCCTGGGGGAAGTCCTACGCCGCCACGGTCGCTGGCCGTACCTTCGGCACGGTGAAGATCGCCATTGTCGCGACCAGGCAAATCAACCCGACCGCCAGGAATGCCGGCAGATAGCTGCCCATCGCATCGCGGGACACGCCGGTTGCCAGCGCGGCCAACGCGCCGCCCAACTGGTGGCAGGAGAAGGCCCAGCCGAACACGATCGGCGCCTTGGTCGCCCCGAAATGCTGCGCTGCCAAACGCACCGTGGGCGGGACGGTGGCGACGAAATCCAATCCGAAGAACACCGCGAACAACGAGAGCGAAAACACGTCAAAACTCGAGAAGGGCAGCCAAATCAGCGACAGGCCGCGCAACCCGTAGTACCAGCCAAGCAACACGCGGTTGTCGAACCGGTCGGAAAGCCAGCCTGAGCAGATCGTGCCGGCGAAATTGAACACGCCCATCATCGCCAGGAACGAAGCGGCCCGCACCGCGGTGACGCCGTTGTCGGCACAGAACGGGATAAAATGCTGTTGCACGGTGCCGGCGGTCGAAAGGCCGCAGATGAAGAACGTGCCCGCCAGCACCCAGAAGGCTCGGGTGGGAATGGCTTCCCGCAGCACGTTCAAGCTGATCGTGACGGCATTGCCCGCCATCGCGGGGCGGGCCTGGACTTTGCTTTCCCCGAACGGGGCGATGCCGATATCGGCTGGCCAGTCCCGAGCCAGCAACACGTACAGCACGGCGCAGACACCGCAGCCGACGATCGCCGGGAAGATCGCCATCCGCCAGCCATATGTCGTGGCGAGCCAGGCGGCGCCTGGCAGGAAGGTCAGTTGCCCAGCGGCGAACGCGGCTGTCAGAATACCCATGGCCAAGCCGCGCCGCTGCGCGAACCAGCGATTGGCGACCGTCGCCGACAGTGCCAGCGCGGTCATGCCCGCCGCGGTTCCGAGGATGAGGCCGAGGCTGATCCACAAATGCCACTGGGTCGTGACAAACGTCGTGGCGGTCAGCGCGACCACAACCATGACAGCGGAGATGACAACCACGCTTCGCATGCCATAACGCAGGATCAGTGCCCCGGCGAACGGCGCCATGATCCCGAACAGGGCCAGCATCAGGGCGATGGCGCCCGAGACGTCGCCTCGGGTCCAGCCGAACTCCTGCGTCAGCGGCAGCAATATCACGCTCGGCAGGCTGACCGCTGCCGAGGAGCACACGGAGGTCAGAAAGGTCAGCCCGACCATGACCCATCCGTAGTGGATGCCCCGGCGGGCGAACCAGGGGGCGAGCGAAGCGGCGAGCATCGGCGATTCCGTTATTGTGCGGCTGCGAACACTGGCACGTTTTCGGTGTTGTCCGCCAGTGCGCCTTCGCCTTCCGTGGGCAGTGCGACATAGTGGTTCAGCGCGGCCTGGATGTCGCCTTCCCACACCGATCGCGGCAGCTCGTAAAGAAGCTCCACGGTGTAGCCGTTGGGATCGCGGATATACAGGCTGTGGGTCATCCCGTGTTCGACCCGGCGTTCGAACTTCACGCCGCTGGCTTGCAGGAATGCCAGTTGCCGCAGCCATGACTCTCGGTCGGGCAGGGCGACGGCGATGTGGCCGATGGCGCTGACCAATGTGCCGTCGGCGGCGGGGGCGGGAAGGCCGGGGACCTCCATGAACGCGATGTCGTGGTGGGTCAATTTGCCGTCATGATCGCCGCTGTAGAATTGCATTTTCCGCTGCGGCCCGACGGCGTCGCGCGGGCGGTATTCGCCGACCTGGGTGAACCCGAGCATCTCGGTCCAGAATTTATGGGTTTCGGTCATGTCTCGGACGTTGATGACCAAATGGTTCAAACCGGTTGGCGTGACTGGCGTTGGCGTTGGCATGGGACCCTCCTGTTTCAGCCATAATGCGGCCCAGAGGGGGCGGGATCAACCGTTTCCAGCGGCAGTCAGAGATTGCCGCCAATTTGGGCAGGCCGCGAACAATCGCGCCACGATTTTGCCACTTGGCCGGGCTTTCTTGATGTGGCAACAGGCACGACCTGTCTCGCTCCCTCGGAATGACCCGCTCCTTATGAACGAAGTACGCGCGCGCGCATTCGATCCGGCCACGCCCGCCCGCCGCGCCGCCGTGGCCGTGGCCAGCATGCTGCTGTTGTGCGCCGCTTTGTCGATTATGCTGTTCGCCGCGATGCGAACGCCGCTGAAGGACGACATCGCCTGGCTGCTTTACGTCGCCCGCCGCTGGATGGCCGGGCGTGAGCTGTATGTCGATCTTGTGGAAATAAATCCGCCCCTGATCGTCTGGCTATCGGCCATTCCCATTCAGCTTGGGTCCTGGTTGGGCATCGATCCGCAACGCATCGCTATGCCTTTCTTCATCGCCGCGGTCCTGGGCGGCGGCTGGTGGGCGGCGGCCCTGCTGCGCGCACGTGGCGGCATGTTCTCCGACCGCCTGCCGGTGTTCGCCGTAATCGGCTCCGTCCTGCTGGTGGTGCCAGCCGCCGATTTAGGCCAGCGCGAGCATCTGTTGGTCGCTGCCATGCTGCCGTACCTGGCGCTGTTCGCCGGATCGCTGGATGGGCGGCACCCGAAATGGATTTCCGCAAGCGCCGCCGGCGTCATCGCCGGCATCGGATGCGCGCTGAAACCGCAGTATGCTGGGGTGTTGGTGGTGCTGGAGGGCGTGGCACTGCTGCGCGGCCTGCGCCCGTGGCGGGTGATGCCGATCGTGGCCGCGACCACCATGGCGGCTTACGGCTTGGCGGTGGCGGTGATCTGCCCCGCCTATCTGGGACGCGCCGTGCCGCTGGCCCTTGCGATCTATGGCGGCACCGACGTCACCTTTCTCCAACTGCTCGTTGACAGCGCCTTGCTGATCGGCGGGGAGATCGTGGCGATTTTGCTGTGGCGGCACGCCCGCCGCGACCTGCCCGAACGCAATCTGCTGCTGTCTCTGGTGGTGTTCGCCGCTGCCAGCACGGTTGTGTGCTTCGTCGATGGCAAGGACTGGTTCTACCACCGCCTTCCCGCGACCATCGCGACGATCCTGGCGCTGCTGTGCTGGGCCACCTCCACCTGGCTGCACCGGCACACGGAGTCTCGCAATCTGCGTCTGCCGATGGCCATGGCCGCCGTTGCGACCATCGTGTTCGGCGTCGCCGCTTACCAGCGGCTGGAACCCGAGGTCGCGCTGGCGGTCGAACCCGAGTTCAACACGGTGCAGAAGCTGGAGCAGATTGTGCGCAACGAGCACGCCCGCACCTACATCGCGTTCTCCGAGTGGATCGCGCTGGGCTTCCCCGTGGTGAACAATACCGGCGTGGCCTGGGCATCGCGGTTCGATTCCATGTGGGCCCTGAAAGGGGAGCTGTGGCGCGCACGCTTCGATCCCGCCACGTCGAAGGAGTTCCCGGTCGCCCGCTGGGTGGCGCACGATTTCATCGCCGGTTGCCCCGACTTGGCGGTTGTGGACACCCGTGTGGGTGCGACCGACTACATCGGGGTCATCAGCAAGGCCGATCCGTCGTTCGGCCGCGTCTGGTCGCGGTACAAGAAGATCGCCGTGCTGGATGGGCTGACGATCTACCGCCGCGGCAAGGCCGGCTGCATCGATCCCTGGGTGGCCGCCGAGGCTCGGACTGCCGCCCTGCGGTGAACTTCCCGCTGCCTGATTGAACACGCCCTGGCAGCTAGCCGGAGAAGGTGCTCCGCCCAGGTCTGGTCGGCGCCAGTCGCCGCCATCGAGAGAACGGCGAAAAATCCCACCTTCCGTGCTTTCGCGAATCCAAGCGAAACCGGCATATATGTGCGATGGGGCGGCCGGTGTGAGAGGATCCTCCTGACTTGCACGGTAACCCGAACGGGACGACAGGATGGACCGCAAATGAACGAAGTGCCGCTCATGCCCCAACGGGACTTCCGTCCCATCCACATTTCCAACTTCTCCAGGGTAGAGAACGACTTCTACCCGACCCCCGACTGGGTCACGCAATTGCTGCTGGACAACGTCGATTTGCGCGGCCCGGTATGGGAGCCGTGCTGCGGCGATGGCGCCATCTCCAAAGTGATCGAGCGCCAGCGCCATCAGGTCGTGGCGACCGATCTGAACGATCGCGGCTACGGCATGGGCGGCATCGACTTCCTCGGTGCCCGCTCGGTGCCCGGCGGCTGCCAGGCGATCGTGACCAACCCGCCGTACGGCGACGGCGGCGCCGAACGCGGCGCGCCAAGGACGGCCAAGCTATTGCTATCCTTCGTGCAGCACGCCATCCGGCTGACCGAGCAGAACAATGGCCAGTTGGCGCTGCTGCTGCGATTTACCTGGATCGCGGGCAAGCGGGCGTCGACGCTGATATCCTCCGGCCCGCTGGACCGTGTGCTGGTGATCACCCACCGCATCCGCTGGTTCGACATGGGGGCGCAGACCAAGCAGGGCCAGCACCATCATTGCTGGCTGTTTTTCGATGCGCAGCGGGATCGTAGCAAGCCGCCGGCGCTGATGTTTGTTTAGCGGACCGGCCTACCAGCTCACCGGCTCCCGCGTCACCCGCACCGTCCCGTTCCCCGTCAGCCGAACGACGTTCACCGTTTTCGCCAGGTCGGGCGACCCCGAGTAATACGCCGGCACCGCCCCGGTCCCCACCTGCGCGGGCCGGTTCCAATGCCCGAGCGCCAGATAATCCGCGCCCGTCGCTTCGATCTCGGCATTTGAAATGAGCCAGGACGGGCGCAGCGGGATGGCGCCGTCATCCTCGTAATGCCCGTGTGCCAGCGCGATGTGCCAGCGCGCCGTCCGCGGCCGAGGCTCCCGCAGCGGCACCATGTTGTCGTAATCCACGTGCGGGTGGCCCCAGATTTCCAGGTCGTGATCGGGAAAATGCACCGAATTTTCGTGCGTCACGCCGATAATGTGGACATTATCCAGTTCGGCCATCCCGCCCCGAAGATAGACGGAATCCTTGGTGATCGGGTCGTGATTGCCGGGGAGAATGACAACCGGACGCCCGGCGTCGGCCAGAAGCTCCACGCAGCGTTCCAGAATCGAGGGTGGCTGGCGGTTGTTGTCGAAAATGTCGCCGACCAGCAGCACGTAGGACGCATTGTGGGTCTTCCCGGCCTCCAGCACGATCCGCAGGCCGGTCGTGCCGTCGTCGCCATAGGTCATATCGGCGGGGTCGCTGTCCACGTGTAGGTCGGAACTATGCACAAGTACGATGTCGGTCACGGGTGAATCCATAATAGGGGAGGAATGTTGACAGAAAGCCCTCGCTGGCCCGTTGCGTCAACCTCGGTTAGGGTATGGCAGGAAACCGAACCAGGAGGCCCCCCCCATGATCGACCTGCACTACTGGCCCACGCCCAACGGAAAAAAGGTCACCATCCTGCTGGAGGAAGCCGGCATCCCCTACAACATCATCAAATGCAACATCGGCAAGGGCGACCAATTCACCCCCGAATTCCTGGCGATGAACCCCAACCACCGCATGCCCACCATGGTCGATACCGCCCCCGCCGACGGCGGCGCGCCGCTGGCGATTTTCGAGTCCGGCGCCATCATGATGTACCTCGCCGAGAAAGTGGGCCGCTTTTACCCGCAGGATTTGCGCGGCAAGCACACCGTGCAGGAGTGGCTGATCTGGCAGATGGCTAACCAAGGCCCCAAGTCCGGCGAGTGCGGCCATTTCCGGCGGCTGGACGCGTCGAAGGGCGACCAGACCTATGGCATCACCCGCTTCACCGATGAAGTGAACCGCATGTACGGGGTGCTGAACAACCGCCTGTACAAAAACCGATATCTGGCCGGCGACCAGTACACCATCGCCGACATGATATCTTACCCGTGGACGATCAACTGGAAAATGCAAGGCCAGGACATCGAGGAATTCCCCTACTTCAAGCGCTGGCAGGACGAACTCGCCGCCCGCCCTGGCGTGCAGCGCGGCATGGCCGTGGGCGCGGATTTCGCGGAAGACCAGTCGAAATTGTCCCAGGAAGAAAAAGACCGCCGTGCCAAGATGCTCTACAACCAGCGGGCGCGGCCCGTTGCCGTCGACGCCTGACAACCAAGGACGCCCCCATGGCCGAAGTAGAATGCTTTTTCGATTGTTCCAGCCCCTGGACCTATTTCGCGGTCCATAGCCTGCTGGAACTCCGCAAGGAAATTGGCGCGACGATTTCCTTTCGCCCGCATCTGGTCGGCGGCGTGTTCAATGCGGTGAACCCGAGCGTGCATAATTCGCGGGAAAAGCCGGTGGTGCCAAAGCAGGCATATAACAAAAAGGACCAGCAGGACTGGGCACGCTTCCTCGGCATCCCCATGCATTACCGTCCCACCGTATTTCCGGTGAACAGCGTCAAGATCATGCGCGGATGCTGCTGGCTGGAGGGCACCGAGCAGCTCGAACCCCTGATGATGGCGGCCTTCAACGCCTATTGGGGCGACGATTTGGACATGTCCAAGGACGACGTGCTGACCGAGATATGCAAGCGCGCCGGGGTCGATCCCGCGGCCTTCTTCGCAGGCATCAACGAGCAGCCGAACAAGGACCGGTTGCGCACCAACACCGATGAGCTGATCGCGCGCGGCGGGTTCGGCTCCCCCACCATCTTCGTGGGCGGGGACGACATGTATTTCGGCAACGATCGTATGCCGCTGATCCGCGACTCGGTGTTGCGTCACCGCAAATGATTCTTTCCGACATTGACGCGCGCGGCGTTGCTCGGGTCACGGTGAACAATGCCGAACAACGCAACGCCTTAGGCAACGCGGGGAAGCGGGAATTGGCGGAGGCATTGGAACATGTGTCCACCGATCAGCGTTTACGGGTGGTCGTGCTGACCGGCGCGGGCGACCGGTCGTTCATCGGCGGTGCCAACGTCACCGAAATGGCCACGTTCACGCACGGCCATGCCAGTGAAGGCCCCAGCCTGACCCATCGCGTGTGTGAGGCTATTCGCCGCACGCCGGTCCCGGTGATCGCCCGCATCAACGGCTACTGTTTCGGCGCCGGCCTGGAAATCGCCGCCGCCTGCGACATGCGTGCCGCCGCCGACACCGCTCGTTTTGGCATGCCGGAGGTGTTGTTCGGCCTCCCCTCCGGCATGGAAGCGTGCCTGCTGCCGCAGCTCATCGGCTGGGGCAAGACCCGCGAGCTCGTCTACACCGGCCGCCATATCGACGCTCGGGAAGCCGCCGAGTGCCACTTGGTGGAACGGATTGTGCCGCCGTCAGCACTGGACATGGCGGTGGAAGAATGGGTCGCGGCGATATTATCCGCCGGTCCGAACGCCATCCGCGCACAGAAGGAGTTAATCCGCGACTGGGAACGGATGTCGATCGCCGATGCGGTCCAGCAAGGCATACGCGCGGTCGCGGCGGCGCACGGAACAGAAGAAACCAAACGCCTGATGGGCGCGTTCGTCGCTAAACGAAGGGGGAAATCATGAATTGTACCTGTGGACGCCGGCATCTTCTTATCGGTGCTGGCGCCGCGGCACTGTTTGGCACCTCGGGCGCGCAGGCCGCCGGCAAACCGCGCCGCATCGATGTGCATCATCACATCGTTCCGCCCGCGTGGCTGGACGCACTGAAGGCTTCCAAGCAGAGCAACCCCATCATCGAAGCATGGACCCCGGCAAAATCGCTGGAAGACATGGATAAAGCCGGCATCACGACCGCCATCGTGTCACCCACCACCCCGCAAGTCGGCTTCCTCCCAGCCGCCGAGGCGGCCCGCGTGGCGCGAGCCTCCAACGAATGGGCACGCAAGTTGGCCACCGATCATCCCGGCCGGTTTGGCGTCTTCGCGATGCTACCGATGCCCTACATCCAGGAAAGCCTGGCCGAGCTCGCTTACGCATTCGACACGCTGAAAGCCGACGGCATCGGCATGATGACAAACTACGGCGACAAATGGCTGGGCTACGACGAATTCGCCCCGGTGTTTCAGGAACTGAACCGCCGCAAGGCCGTGGTCTACACGCACCCCACCGGCGCCAATTGCTGCGTCAACCTGGTCAAGGGCGTGTCGGACGCGGCGATCGAGTACGGTGCCGATACGACCCGCACGATTACGAACCTGATCTTCAGCGGTGCCTCGGCACAGTACCCCGACATCGGTTTCATCTTCTCCCACGGCGGCGGCGTGCTGTCGGCAGTGGCGGAGCGACTGCGCATCCAGATGGTCAACACCCCGCCGTACAAGGGCAAATTCACCCGCGAGATGGTCGATCACGAATTGAAACGGTTCTTCTACGATACCGCGCAGGTATCGAATGAGGTCACGATCCAGGCCGTGGCCAAGCTGGTTGGCGTGTCGCAGATCGTGTTCGGAACCGATTATCCGTATCGCACCGGCGCCGAACATGTGGCAGGGCTAAAACAGCGCTTCAACGCGCGAGACCTGGCCGCTATCGACAGCGGCAACGCGCTGCGGATTTTGAAGAACCTGCCGTAGGTCTACAGCAGCACCAGATCGTCCCGATGCACGATCTCGTCCCGGCCCCGCCAGCCGAGGATCGACTCTATCCGCTCGGAACGATGCCCGGCGATGCGCTGGGCATCGTCGCTGGCGTAGGCTGACAGGCCTTTCGCCAAGGCAGTGCCGTCCGGCCCCTCAATCGTCACGGCGTCGCCGCGCGCGAATGCCCCGCGTACCGCGCGCACCCCAGCCGGCAGCAGCGATTTCCCGGCGGCCAGTGCCCGTGCCGCGCCGGCGTCGACCGTGAAAACACCCAGCGGCGACAGCGACCCGGCGATCCAGCGCTTGCGGGCGTTGCGGCCCTCCGGCGCCGGCAGAAACCAGGTGCAGCGGGCGCCGTTTTCCAGATCCGCTAAAGGATGCGGCTTGTTGCCGATGGCGATGGCCATGGCGCAGCCGGCTTGCGTCGCAATGCGGGCCGCCACCAGCTTGGTGCGCATGCCGCCCGAGGAGTAGCCGGGCGGCGGCTCCCCGCCCATCGCCTCGATCTCGGGCGTCAACGCTTCCACGACCGGGATGTGGGTAGCCAAAGGATCGCGGCGGGGGTCGGCTGTGTACAAACCGTCGATGTCCGACAGCAGAATAAGCTGATCCGCGCCCACCATCTCCGCGACCCGGGCGGCCAGCCGGTCGTTGTCGCCGAAGCGGATTTCGGCGGTGGCGACGGTGTCATTCTCGTTGATGACCGGGATACACCCCAATCCAAGCAGTGTTTCCAGCGTAGCCCGAGCGTTCAGATACCGGCGGCGGTCCTCGGTATCGTCAGGGGTCAGCAGCAACTGGGCGGCGGTCAAACCCACCGCCGACAGCGCGAGGCTCCAGGCCTGCGCCAGTTGGATTTGTCCGACGGCGGCCGCGGCCTGCTTTTCTTCCAGCTTCAGCCGCTTGCGGCTCAACCCCAGGACCGGCCGAGCCAAGGCGATAGCGCCGGAGGACACGACGATGACGTCGACGCCACGATTGCGTAACACCTTGATATCGGCTGCGATCCCCGCCAGCCAGCCGGCGCGGGGCGAGGCATTGGCCTGATCGACCACCAGCGCGCTGCCGATCTTGACGACAACGCGCTGCGCTTGCGCGAGAGACGTCAAGCAGCCTTCTCCTGCCGCTCCGCGGTGATGGTATTCTGCAAGGCGCGCAGCACTTCCGGCACGCCTTGGCCCGTGGCGCCCGACATCGGCATGACCGGTGAGCCGGAGGCTTTGCGTAATGCCGCCAAGCGGGACGAGATTTCCCTGGCGGTCATGGCGTCGGTTTTATTGAGCACGATCAGCTCGGGTTTTTCCGCCAGACCGCCGCCGTAGGCGTGCAGTTCGTCCCGGACGGTGCGCCAGGCCTTCACACAGTTTCCCGCCGCGCCATCGACCAGATGCAGCAACACGGCGCAGCGCTCGACGTGGCCCAGGAAGCGGTCGCCTAAGCCGGCGCCCTCGTGCGCGCCCTCGATCAACCCGGGGATATCCGCCAACACGAACTCCTCCGACATCGACAGGCGGATGACGCCGAGCTGCGGGATCAGCGTGGTGAAGGGGTAATCGGCGATCTTGGGGCGCGCGGCCGACGACGCGGCCAGGAAGGTGGATTTGCCCGCGTTCGGCAGTCCCACCAGGCCGGCATCCGCGATCAGCTTCAGGCGCAACCAGACCCAACGATCCTGCCCTGGCCAGCCCTTTGTCGCCTTGCGCGGCGCTCGATTGGTAGAGGATTTGTAGTGCGTATTGCCGAAGCCGCCATCGCCGCCTTGCAGTAGCACCACCTGCATGCCGGGACGATCGAGGTCGGCCAACATCGTTTCCTGGTCATCCGCGAAGATCTGGGTGCCGATCGGCACGGTGATCGTCACGTTCGGCGCGCCATGCCCGGTTTTGTCGCTGCCGGAGCCGTTGCCGCCTTTGGGCGCACGGAAATGCTGCGTGTAGCGGAAGTCGATGAGGGTGTTCAGGTTCTCGGCCGACTGGAAAATAACATCTCCACCGCGCCCGCCATTGCCGCCGTCGGGCCCGCCGAATTCGATAAATTTCTCCCGCCGGAACGCGACCACACCGTCGCCGCCGTCGCCGGAGCGCAGATAAATCTTGGCCTGATCGAGAAACTTCATGGTGGGATACCGGAAAAACAGAACGGGGGCCGGCACATGCCGACCCCCGCCGAACTGTCGAAAAAGGGGTGCGGCGTTACTCGGCGGCGAGCGCCACCGGCACCGGCGTCACGGACACATGCACCTTGCCCTCAGCACGGCGCTTGAACGTCACCGTGCCGTCGCAAAGCGCGAAGATGGTGTGGTCGCGGCCCATGCCGACGTTGTCACCGGGGTACCACTGCGTGCCACGCTGGCGCAGCACGATGTTGCCGGCCGTGACAGCCTGCCCACCGGACTTCTTCAGCCCGAGGCGGCGGCCTTCGGTATCGCGCCCGTTGCGGGAGGAACCGCCTGCTTTCTTATGTGCCATGGGTAAACCTCCTGCTTGTTAAGCTGCGACGATGTCGGCGACCCGAAGCACGGTGACGTGCTGGCGGTGGCCATTGCGGCGGCGGCTGTTCTGCCGGCGGCGCTTCTTGAAGATGATGATCTTGTCCAGGCGATCCTGCGCGATCACGGTCGCGGTGACGCTGGCGCCGGGAACGGTCGGCCCGCCCAGGGTCAAGCCACCTTCGCCGCCCACCGCGAGAACGTCGTTGAATGTCACGGTCGAGCCGGGTTCGGCTTCCAGCTTCTCGATCTTCAGTATCGCGTTCGGGGTCACGCGGTACTGTTTCCCGCCGGTGCGGATCACAGCAAACATTTGTCCAACTTTCCAAGCCTGCACGGGCCCCTCGGGGGATACCCGGCGACCGAAGAGCAGGCGTTATACCGGTCGCCGCCCGTGTGTCAACGCGATTTCACCGTACCGAAGCAAGTTCCACCGCGAGAACGTCGAACTGAACCGACGCATCGGTCTGCGCCGCGGCTTTGAAGAAGCGAGCGATGGCAAGGAAGAACATGCGCATGGCGGCTACTCCCGTTGGTCACAAGCCACCTTATCGCCCCTGTGTATCGTGCCGATGTCGCGGGCCGGGTTTTGTGTATCGCCTGTATCGCGGAGGGGCGGTATA
>JANXTL010000014.1 GCA_025352375.1 Acetobacteraceae bacterium
ACGGCGGCGGTGAAGGCTTTCATGGTCTCGATGCCCAGCCGGTTGGCCTTTGTCGGGTTATTGATCGATACGGTGGCGACGCCGCGCGCGTCGCGCCGAACAAGAACAGGGTCTGACATTTTTGGCTCCTCGGTTGCCGACAGGCTTTCGCACTGCCACAGTTCTGGCAAAACACACAAATGGAGGAAGGCCAGAAACTGCGCCTCGGGGTTGTCTACCGAACTGAGGTCGCTCGATATCGGCCAGGCTGTCGGTGCCGCATCGGCTTGCCCCGACATCGCGCAATCCCGCGTACGCTCCCTCACCGAACGGTTCAAAACCGCCTTGCAGCAATTCGGTGGGACCAACGATGAAAATGCCACCGTTGGGACAGCGTTCGATCAAGGTCTTATTTTCGGCGGCCGATCCAGTGGATCCCCGCGTTTGCGATGCGAAAGCGCGATCCGCAGTCTCACGGATTGGGAGGCGAACAAGGCCCCGTTGCTGCCCTCGCGGATCGTTGCGCCGGAACCCGCGTCACCGAGCGTGGCTGCGTCGCCCCCCACTTTCACCCCACCGGTCGTTGAGCCGGTGGTCGTGGCCGCGCCTATCGTTGCCCCTCCGGTCGTGGCGCCGCCGATCCTTCCCACCGCCCAAGGCGCCACCGACAAAGAGATTCGTTTCGGCATGGCCGCCCCATTCTCCGGCCCCGCGCAGGAGCTTGGCCGCCAAATGCGGCTCGGCATCGATACCGCTTTCGGTATTGCGCTGGTTTTGCGCCAAGCTCGGAACCGCCGACGGTTCCGTGAACCTTATACCATGATCTTTTGAGGTCGCACGCGATCTCGGCGTTGGATCATGGTCTAAGCCTTTGTTTGAGAGGGTGATTCACGCCCGAGGTTGAAGTCAACCTCAGGCGATCACGCTCTGGCGCCGCGCGGGGAACCGCCCGGCTTGCTATCGGCCAAGGACTGGGCGACGCTTGCGCTAGACGGTGAACGGTAAGGCCACCATAGGGAGGACCTGGGATGAATGTTGTCACGGAAGCGGTGCGTCAGACGGCCGCGAACACGACCCTGGATTTCGACGCGATCGTCATCGGCGCGGGCGTGTCCGGCCTCTATCAGCTCTATCGGCTGCGCGAACTCGGCATGACGGCGCGGGTGTTCGAGGCCGGGTCGGGTGTCGGCGGCACCTGGTATTGGAACCGCTATCCTGGTGCGCGCTTCGACTCGGAGAGCTGGACCTATGGCTACTCCTTTTCCCAGGAACTGCTCGATGAGTGGGACTGGGAGGAACATTTCTCCGGCCAGCCGGAAAACGAACGGTACCTGAACTACGTCGCCGACAAGTTCGACCTGCGGCGCGACATTCAGTTCAGCACCCGCGTCACCGCCGCCCATTACCAGGAAGACAGCAGAACCTGGAAAGTCACGCTGAACGATGGTAGCCATCGCACGGCGCGGCTGTTGATCACCGCGGTCGGCGTGCTGTCGGCACCGACCATGCCGCGCATTCCCGGTATCGAGAGCTTCAAGGGCGAATTCCATCACACGCATAACTGGCCCAAGGAAGCGGTCAGTTTCGCGGGCAAACGCGTCGCGGTGATCGGCACCGGCGCGACCGGTATCCAGACAATCACGGAAGTGGCGAAGACCGCCGGCCAAATGACCGTGTTCCAGCGTACCGCGCAGTGGTCGGCACCCTTGCACAATTCCAAGGTCACGCCTGAGGAGATGCGGAAAATCCGCGAGAACTACGCCGACATCTTCGCCCGCTGCCAGGAAACCATGGGCTGCTTCATCCATGCCGCCGACCCCCGTTCGGTGTTCGAGGTCACCGAGGCGGAACGAGAAGCGTTCTGGGAAAAGCTTTATGGCGAACCAGGTTTCGGCATCTGGATGGGCAATTTCCGGGATGTCCTGACGGATCGCGAGGCCAACAAACTGATGTCGGATTACCTCGCGCGCAAGATCCGTGAGCGCATCGAGGACCCGGCCGTCGCGGAAAAACTCATTCCCAAGAATCATGGCTTCGGCATGCGGCGCGTGCCGCTCGAAAGCGGCTATTTCGAGGTTTACAACCAACCGAACGTCAAACTCGTCGACCTCAATGAAACCCCGATCGAATGCATCACGCCGGATGGTATCCGGACCTCCGATACCGATTACAAGTTTGACATGATCATCTACGCGACCGGCTTCGACGCGATCACCGGCGCATTCGATCGTATCGATATCCGCGGCGTTGGCGGCGTGTCGCTGAAGGAAAAATGGCAGGACGGGCCGGTGACGTTCCTCGGCGTCCTGGTGGACGGATTCCCCAATTTCATGATGGTGATGGGCCCGCATGCCGGTCTCGGTAACTTCCCGCGCGCCGTCGAATACACCTCGGACTGGGTCAATGGCCTGATCCGCCATGCGCGCGAGCGTGGCCTGACACGCATCGACGCGACCCGGGAAGCCGCCAGGGCCTGGACGGACCACGTCATAGAAACAAATGAGGGCATGCTGTTCAACGAGACGGACTCGTGGATGACAGGTATCAACCGCAACGTTGAGGGTAAACAGGTTCGCAGGGTGATGCGTTACAGCGGCGGCCACCCGGCGTTCCGTCAGCGCTGTGAGGCGGTTTCGGCGGGCGGCTATCGGGAGCTCTCGCTGGAGTAGCTGCTGTTTACAGCACAGACGGGCGATAAGAGAGCGGGAACCGCGCTGTCACGGGCGCGGTTCCAAATTGCCCGTCAATATCGCCGCGTGAACGCCATCGAAACAAGGCGGGCGATGCCCGAAACGCCCATCACGCCGCGACGCGTTGGCGCATCGCAGCCTTCAGCATCACCGCACCTTTCTCGGCGATCATGATCGTGGGCGCGTTGGTGTTGGTGGACGTCACCGTCGGCATCACTGACGCGTCGATCACCCGCAACCCTTCCATGCCATGCACCCGCAATTGCGGGTCCACAACGCTCATCGAATGGGTCCCCATCATGCAGGTGCAGCTGGCGTGGTAGCTGGTGCCGCCATATTGGCGTGCGTAATCCAGCAGTTCGTCGTCGGTTTCGATATGCCGGCCGGGCAGGCTTTCCTCGCGCACATATTGTTTCAGCGCCGGTGCGTCGAACATGCGCCGGGCGAACCGCAGACCACCGACCATGGCGCGCCGATCGGCCTCGTCGGACAGATAGCGCGGATTGATCAGTGGCATGTCGCCCGGCTTGTTCGATTTTGCCTCGACATAGCCGCGTGAGAGCGGCCGCATTTGCCAGGCGCCGCCACTGATGCCGGGGGACCGTTCCAGTTCCCCGATCACGCCGCCCTTGAAGCTGCCGGGCACGAAGGTGACCTGCATGTCAGGTGTCGCCGATGTTTCCAGAACCTTGACCGACGCGGCGACCAGGGATGGGCTGTAGCTGAGCATGCCCTTGCCGGTCAGCGTCCATCGGAGCACCTCCTTCACCAGCGCCAGACCGAACGATTTCTCATTCACGGTCTCCATACCAACGACCGGATGGGCGACGCGCGCATTGTAATGATCCTGCATATTGCGCCCGACGCCGCGCAGTTCATGCACAACCGGCACGCCGATCCGGCCCAGCAGCTCGGCATCGCCAACACCGGAAAGCTGCAGGATATGTGGCGAGCCGATCGCGCCGGCCGCAAGAATAACCTCGTGCCCGGCCTGCACCGTTTCAACCACGCCGCCGCGGGAGAATTCGATGCCGGTCGCGCGCTTGCCGTCGAACAGCACGCGGTGCACCAGCGCATTGGTGATGAGCCGCAGATTTTTCCGTTTCAGCGCCGGGCGCAGATAGGTGCGCGCGGTGCTGGCGCGGAACCGCCCGCCCCTGGTCTGCTGGCACCAGCCGATGCTAGGGCCCGCACCGGGTGGCAGATCGTTCACATCATCCTGATACTCCAGGCCGAGCTGCTTGCCAGCCTCGATCACCACTTCGCAGAGCGGCGAGCGGTCCGATTTGGAGGTGAATAACGGCCCGTCTTTGCCGCGCGCCGCATTGCCTTCACCTTCCCAGCGCTCAGCGCCACGGAAGAACGGCAGACAATCATCCCACGACCAGCCGCGATTGCCGAGCTGCGCCCAATGATCGTAATCCTCGGGTTGGCCCCGGATATAGATCATCCCGTTGATGGAGGAGGAGCCGCCGATCACCCGGCCCCGCGTGTAGACGATCGAGCGCCCATTGGTGCCGGGATCCGGCTCGGAGCGGAATTTCCAGGTCAGGGTCGGGTGATCGAGCATCTTGAAGAAGCCCGCCGGGATATGGATCAGCGGGTTGTTGTCGCGCCCGCCCGCCTCGATGAGCACGACGGTTGTCTTGGGATCCTCGGTCAGTCGGTTGGCCAGCACGCAGCCGGCCGACCCCGCCCCGACGATGATGTAATCCGCTGCCATGTTCCTGCTTCCCTCGCCAAGTTGTTATTTCTTTACCCGGATCGCTACTGCGCCGTCATGCCGCCGTCAATCACCAGTTCCGAGCCGGTGACCCAGGACGATTCGTCGGAAGCCAGGAACAAGACGCCGTTGGCAATGTCCTTGGCGGTGCCGAGGCGACCCATCGGCGTACGATCGAGCAGAACCTGGCGCACCGTGGGATCGTTGAAGCGTTGCGAGGTCAGCGGCGTATCGGCGTAGCCCGGATGCACCGAGTCGATGCGGATATTTTCCTTGGCGTATTGCAGCGCCGCCGATTTGGTGAAAATGGCGATAGCGCCCTTGGCCGCCGAGTAGGCCGGTGAGGTCGGACTGCCAACGAGACCCATTACCGAGGAGGTGTTGACGATCGAGCCCCCGCCGCCCTTGCGCATGGCCGGGATCGCCGTCTTTGTGCCGAGGAAAACGCCTTTGGCGTGCACGGCGAGCTCACGATCCCAGATCTCGACCGTCATATCCTCCACCTTCATCGGAAAGGAGATACCGGCATTGTTGAACAGGATATCGAACCGGCCGTGCGCGGCCATGACCGCGTCAACGACTTGGACCCAGTTCTTCTCGGAGGTCACGTCCAGGCGCATGTAGCGCGCGTCGTGGCCATCAGCGCGAAGCGCCGCCGCCGAGCGTTCACCCAGATCGTCGCGAATGTCGGTCAGGACCACCTTGGCGCCCTCGCGCACGAAGAGGTGCGCTGCCGCGCCGCCGAAGCCCATTAGCTCCCCCTTGATCGCCGCCGCCGCACCGGTCAGCAGCGCCACTTTGCCCTTTAGACCATGATCGTTTGAGGTTGCACGCGATCTCGGCGTTGGATCATGGTCTAAGCCTTTGTTTGAGAGGGTGATTCACGCCCGAGGTTGAAGTCAACCTCAGGCGATCACGCTCTAGTCGTATCCTGTCCTCGAAACCAATCCACGACCACAATGCCGGCCTACGCCGTCCGAACGCCGTAGACGAACGTGCGGAACTTGTCCGACATTTGCGCCAGCCGATCCGCCCACTCCGCATTGATCGGCTGGTTTT
>JANXTL010000027.1 GCA_025352375.1 Acetobacteraceae bacterium
CTGATCTCGTTCAGCGAAAGCGGCATCGAATCGGGTGGTTCCTGCGGTTGCCGACGATAGCACGGTCCCCGCTACTCGTGTGCCAGCACCCAGTCGTTGATGAAGCTGGCCAGGCCATTGGCGTGGAAGTCGCGCTTCAACGCGTCCTCATCGTAGTCGTCGCGTAGCCAGTCGAGGAACGATTTCCCGCGCGCCTCGCCGTCCCGCTGGTAGCGCAGGAAAAACGCGTCCAGGATGCCCGTCTTGGACTGCTTTATATGCCCGAACCGGAACGATAGCTGCCGCAGCGCTGCCGCCGCCGTCCCGCCATGGAACAGCACGAACAGCCCGGCCGCGAGGCCCGCTCGGTCTGCCCCGGACTTGCAGTGGATCAGCCCCGGTTCCCGCATCGACGCATAGATTTCGAATAGCCGAGCGATGCGGTCCTTATGCGGGGCGCCGCGGCTTTCGAGCGAGAGGTCGTGGAAATCGAGGCCAAGGTTCTGCGCAGCTTCCTTCGAAAGGGCGTAGGAGCCGCTTTGTGTGGCGCCGCGCAGATTGATCAGCGTTTTCAGTCCGTAGCGCCGGGTCAGCCTGGCCAGCCGCCACGGGTTGGGGTGGCTGCAACGATACAGGCGCCCGGGCATGACGGTGGCCGAGTTAGTCCAGAACAGCCTCGCCATGCCGTGGTCGATGCAGATGGAATCCAACCACGCCAGGGCGCGCCCGCCAGCGGTGGTGAGGTCGCCTCGGAAGATCGAGTTCATGATGGGGCGCGGAACCGTGACTGGGGAGCGCCGCTTATGCCTTGTCCCCGAGCGTGTGCGCAACTGTTGGGAGCGCCTGCGCAACTGTTGGGAGCGCGTGCGCAACCTGGGCCGCCAGGTCGGTCTTTCCGTCTGCCTCCAGACCGCTGACAATGCCGGCGTGGTCGGCCGTGGGGCGGTTCTGGCTGAGTTTGTATTTCCCCTCCAGGCGCGCGATGGGGATGGACACGCCGACGATGGCGCGGAGCATGCCTTGCACGAAGTCGGCCGGGGCGTCGGTGACGGCCCAGGGCTGGGCGCGCGGGGTCTCGTGCTTCTCGGTCAGGCGGGTGACCACGCCCAGCAGGCGCTCCGGGTCGTCGAAGAACGCGATCGTGCCGTAGGCGTGGATGGCGACGTAGTTCCAGGTGGGGACGACTTTTTCGGTTTCCCGCTTCGTCGCGTAGAGCGACGGGCTGACGTAGCCGTCGGGGCCGTGGAACACGACCACGGCCTGCACAGCGATGTCCGTGGTCTTGGTTTGCGGGTTGGCGCGCGCGAGGTGCCCGACCAGCGTGCCGTAGGGCGCCGGGTCGGGGTCCAGCAGCAACGGCAGATGGCTGGCGATCATCCCGTCCGCAGTCATCGTCACCAACGTGGCGAGGCCGCCGTTCCGGACGGCGTCATGCAGAACCTCGACCCGGTCCTCGAGGAAATGCGGCGGGATGTACATGGATCGGGCCTCAATGCGTCATCCCCGGGCTCGTCCCGGGGACCAATCGCGGCATCGTCGCTGGTACTGGTTCCCGGGACAAGCCCGGGGATGACGGCCCGGGGAGGACGGAGGGGCAGACCAATCAGGCCGCGGCGCGCAAGGCCACCGCTTTGACGTCGGCGCCGACCTCGGCCTCGAACTTGGAGAAGTTTTTCTCGAAGCGGGCGAGCAGGTCCTTCGCGGTATTGTCGTAAGCGATTTTGTCGGCCCAGGCTTGGCGGGGATCCAGCACTTCGTCCGGAATACCGGGGACCTGTTCGGGGATCGACAGGCCGAAGAAGGGTTCGGTACGGAACGACACCTTGGCCAGGCTGCCATCCAGCGCGCCGGTCAGCAATGCTCGGGTGTGGCGGATGCTCATGCGCTTGCCGATGCCGTATTTACCGCCGCTCCAGCCGGTGTTCACCAGCCAGCAATCGGCGGCGTGCTGGGCGATCAGATCGGCGAAAAGCTGGCCGTAGATGTGCGGTGGGCGAGGGATGAACGGGTGGCCGAAGCAGGTGCTGAACGTCGCGGTCGGATCGCCGGTATGGCCCTTCACCGTGCCCGCGACGATCGCGGTGTAGCCGGACATGAAGTGATACATCGCCTGCGCCGAGGTCAGCTTGGAGATCGGCGGCAGCACGCCGAACGCGTCGCAGGTCAGCATGAATACATTCTTCGGCTGACCGCCCTGGCCCGACATTTTGACACGCGGGATGAAGTCGACCGGGTAGCAGGATCGGGTGTTCTCCGTCAGGGAGCCGTCGTCGAGGTTTATCTTCCCGTGCGCATCGGCGACCACATTCTCCAGTACCGTGCCGAAGCGGTTGGACGCGGCGTAGATGTCGGGTTCGGCTTCTTTCGACAGGTTGATGACCTTGGCGTAGCATCCGCCCTCGACGTTGAAGACGCCGTTTTCGCCCCAGCCGTGTTCATCGTCGCCGATCAGCTGGCGGTTGGGATCGGAGGACAGCGTGGTCTTGCCGGTGCCGGACAGGCCGAAGAACAGCGCGACGTCGCCCTTATCGCCGATATTGGCGCTGCAATGCATCGGCAGCACACCCTTGGCGGGCAGCAGCCAGTTCATGACGGTGAAGATCGATTTCTTCATCTCCCCGGCGTACTCGCTGCCGGCGATAATGATGAATTTCTGCTCGAACGACAGAGCGATGGTCGTGGTGGAGCGGACGCCATCGACCTTTGGGTCGGTATGGAACATTGGGGCATGGAGAATAACGTAGTCCGGCTCGAACCCCGGCAGATCCTCGGCCGGCGGGCGGATGAACATGTTGCGGGCGAACAGGGCATTCCAGGCCTGAGTGGTAACCAGGCGGACGCGCACGCGATGCGCCGGGTCTGCGCCGGCATACAGGTCCTGGGTGAACAGTTCCTGGCCCTGCAAATAGGCCTGCACGCGGGATTTCAGGCCGTCGAATTTTTCCGGCGCCATGCGCTGGTTGATGTCGCCCCACCAGATGTCGGCGGTCACGCTGGGTTCATCGACGACGAACTTGTCCTTCATGGACCGTCCCGTGTGTTCCCCGGTCCGAACCATCAGCGAGCCGTCCGCCGACAGATGCCCTTCGTGGCGGCGCAGCGACTCGGCGACCAAAGCCGGCGGCAGCAGGTTGGCGTGCACCGCGCGAGAAGCGCGCACGCCCGTGCCGGCCAGCGCTTCGGATTTCGTTGGCTGGTGATTGGCATGGAAGCTGATGGCGGCAGCGGTCACTTGGAGGCTCCTGGCGGGTAGGCGTCGCCTCTGCGGGCGGCTCAGCCAGCATCGGCTGCTACTGGAGAGTAGGAGCCCGATTTCGGGAGAATCCGCAAGGGACTAGGTGTGCGGTGCAACATGAGCCGACCCGCTAGTGGGTCAGGAACATCTTGCCGTAGCTGGTCAGGATCGCGCGGATTCGTGGCATTATCGTGGCGAAGGGTGTCGGATCGGCGGCATCGAACAGCGGTTCCGCCGGCTCGAACATCGCGTAGCAGATTTGCCTGGGATCGTGGCGGGAGTGGTGGGCTGAACCCGAACACTCTTGGTGCCTGATAGCAATGTCGCCGTCGGCAACGACTGTGATGCCAGACAATCTGGCGATGTCGGTGCTTCCCCCGAAGGGCCGCTCGTGCTACGCTGTCCAGCGGGTGGCATGTCCGTTCTTTGCTCTCGGCGATCGAACTCTTGTTGGGTTTCGATGTTTCAGCGAGCGGCTTCAACCGGCCGGTCGCATCGGTCCATCAACCAATGGGCATACTCAGGAAAACCCATCGTATGCCTATCCCCGCACCGACATCATCGCCTGATCCCGGGCCGCACCGCCTTTCAGCAGCGCCTCGCGCGGCGTCAGACCCAGCAACACGGTGTCCGGCGTCACCAGGAACTCCAGCGTCACCCACGGGCCGGTTTCGGCCATCCCTTTCACCACTTCGGGCAGGTTGGGCAACGTTTCCCGCTCATGAAACTGGGCACGCGGGTAGTGCCAGTCGCTGCTTTGGCGCATGGCCAGAAGCGCGCCGTTCTGGCGCCGCTTGTCGACTGCCTGCCGGCTGATCCCCAGCAACTGGGCCACCTCCGTGACCGAGTACGTTCTGCCCGCGCGGCGCAGAAGGGCGTCGCAGTGTTCGATTTCCTTGGCGAGATCGATAGCCTCGGGATCGAGGTCGGCGACCGACGGCCCAAGCACCGCGACATCGCGAAGGACCCGGATCAGCATTCCTGTGTCCGTGGGCGCGCCGACGGCGTCGGCCAAAGTCGCCTTGTCCGCCCGCAGAGCGAAATGCTCGATGGCGTGGGACGCCCGCTGTATGAAGATGCTCTGGATCGCCGAAAACCGAGCGGGCTCGGCGACGTGCGGTTGTCTGGCGATGATCGCCCCGTGGGTTGTCCTGTGTGTCATATTGCGCATTCACTATACGAAGTCAATCGCCTCTCCCGGGGCGTGACCAATCCGGCCCCCTACGTTACAAGCGCGCGACCATCGCCTCCCATGGAGACCCACCGCGTGAACCAATCGCTTCCCCCCGCCGCCTTGAACAGTCTTCGCAGTGGTCCGACCGACCGTGGCCGCTTCGGCGCGTATGGCGGGCGTTTCGTGGCAGAGACGCTGATGCCGCTGGTCCTCGCGGTCGAGCAGGCCTACGCCGAAGCCAAGGTCGATCCCGAATTTCAGGCCGATCTGAAAAGCCATTTGACCCATTACGTCGGGCGCCCGAGCCCATTGTGGTTCGCCAAGCGGCTGACCGAGCGGTTGGGTGGGGCGAAGGTTTACTTCAAGCGGGACGAACTGAACCACACCGGCTCCCACAAGGCCAACAACTGCATGGGGCAGATTTTGCTGGCTCGGCGGATGGGCAAGACCCGCATCATCGCCGAAACCGGCGCCGGGCAGCACGGCGTCGCCACCGCCACGATGTGCGCGTTGTTCGGGCTGCCTTGCACTGTTTACATGGGTGCAACCGACGTCGAGCGGCAGGCGCCGAACGTGTTCCGCATGAAGCTGCTGGGGGCCGAGGTGAAAGCGGTGACCTCCGGCGCCGGCACGCTGAAGGATGCGATGAACGAGGCAATGCGCGACTGGGTTGCGAACGTTGAAGACACGTTCTACATCATTGGCACGGTCGCCGGGCCTCATCCGTATCCGATGATGGTGCGCGACTTCCAGTCTGTCATCGGCGAAGAAGCCAAGGTGCAGATGCGCGAGGCCGAGGGAAGGCTGCCCGATGTCTGCGTGGCCTGTATCGGCGGTGGCTCCAATGCCATGGGGCTGTTTCACCCGTTTCTGGATGATTCTTCCGTCCGTCTGATCGGCGTCGAAGCCGGCGGACACGGCATCGAGACCGGCCAGCACGCGGCCTCGCTGACCGGCGGTCGTCCCGGTGTGCTGCATGGCAACCGGACCTATCTGCTACAGGACGACGACGGACAGATCATCGAGGCGCACTCGATCAGCGCCGGGCTGGATTACCCCGGTATCGGGCCGGAACATTCTTGGCTGCACGATATTGGGCGGGTGGAATACGTTTCGGCGACCGACAACGAGGCGTTGGCTGCGTTCCAGCTCTGCACGCAAACGGAAGGAATCATTCCCGCGCTGGAACCCGCGCATGCCCTGGCTTACGTGACCAAACTGGCGCCGACGATGGATAAGGACAAAATCATCCTGATGAATCTGTGCGGACGTGGAGACAAAGACATCGCGACTGTCGCCGCCCATCTGGGGATGAAGCTGTGAGCCGTATTTCAGCTCGCTTCGCCAAGCTGCGCGCCGAGGGGCGCGGCGCGCTCATTCCCTTCGTCGAGGCCTGGGACCCGGACGGCCCCACCTCGATGGCGCTGCTGCGCGGCATGCCCGCCGCTGGGGCCGATCTGATCGAGATCGGCATTCCGTTCACCGACCCCATGGCCGACGGCCCCATCATCCAGGCCGCCGCCCGCCGCGCGCTGCTGGCCGGGGTGAAACTGCGCTTTGTGCTGGATATGGTCCGGGCGTTCCGGTTGGAAGATGCCGATACCCCCATCATCCTGATGGGCTACCTGAATCCGATCCTGTCCTACGGCGTGCAGAAATTCTGCGAGGACTCGGCCAAGGCCGGGGTGGACGGCTTCATCATCGTCGACCTCCCGACCGAGGAAGCCGATCTGATGCTGCCCCACACCAACGCTAACGGCCTGGACTTCATCCGCCTGATCGCCCCGACCACCGATGACCAGCGCTTGCCGCACGTCCTCAACGGCAGCTCGGGGTTCGTCTACTACGTCAGCATCACCGGCATCACCGGTACACGAAGCGCGTCGTCGTCGGACCTGGCGGCGGCGATTCCCCGCGTGCGGAAGGTGACCGACCTGCCGATCGCGATTGGGTTCGGCGTGCGGACGCCGGCTCAGGCAGCGGAGGCATCGCGGGTGGCCGACGCGGCGGTGGTGGCCTCGGCGTTGATCGAGACTATGGCGGGGAATTTGGACGCCGACGGGAAGGCGAAGCCGGGGACCGTGGAGAAAATCCTTGCGCAGGTGAGGGCGTTGGCGGATGGGGTGCGGGGCAAAGGAGCGGCGGCATGAGCTGGCTCACCGAATTCGTCCGCCCAAAAATCCGCACCCTGTTCGCCAAGCGGGAGGTGCCGGACAACCTGTGGCACCAATGTCCCGCGTGTCAGCAGATGATCTTCCATCGCGACATGCACACCAACCTCAAGGTCTGCACCCATTGCGGCCACCACATGCGCGGGAACGCCACCGAACGGCTGAGCTGGACGTTCGATGAGGGCACATTCACCCGCATCGAGTTGCCCAAGGCCGTCGTCGACCCGCTGAAATTTCGCGACACCAAGCGCTACACTGATCGGCTGAAGGAAGCGCGCGACAAGACGCATCTGGACGACGCCCTGGTCGTCGCGCATGGCCTCATCGGAGGGCACAAGGCCATCGTCGCAGCGATGGAGTTCGATTTCATCGGCGGCTCCATGGGCGCCGCGGTGGGCAACGGATTGGTGGCCGCGGCGCGCCTGGCGGTGCTGCAAGATGCGCCGTTGATCGTGTTCACCGCATCCGGTGGCGCCCGCATGCAGGAAGGTGCCATCAGCCTGATGCAAATGCCCCGCTCCATCATCGCCACGCGGTTGGTGAAGGACGCCGGGCTGCCCTACATCGTGGTGCTGACCGACCCCACCACCGGCGGCGTCACCGCCAGCTTCGCCATGCTGGGCGACATCCAGATCGCCGAACCCGGTGCGCTCATCGGTTTCGCCGGGGCCCGGGTGATCGAACAGACCGTGCGCGAAAAACTGCCGGAGGGCTTCCAGCGGGCCGAGTACCTGCTCGAACACGGCATCATCGACATGGTCGTCAAGCGCACCGAGCTTCAATCCACGCTCGCTCGGATCATCGGCCTGTTGCGTGTCCGGGATCTTCCGGCGGCGGCGTGAGCGACAATACGAATCCCGTTCTTGCCCGGCTTACCTCACTGCACCCGAGGCTTATGGACCTCAGCCTCGACCGGTTGCTGGGGCTTCTGGCAAAGCTGGGGAACCCGGAGCGTCGCCTGCCCCCGGTGATCCATGTAGCCGGCACCAACGGCAAGGGCAGCACCTGCGCGTTCTTGCGTGCGATTGGGGAGGCGGCGGGCATGCGGGTGCATGTCTTCACCTCCCCGCATCTTGTCCGGTTCAACGAGCGGTTCCGCGTGGCCGGGGATATCGTTTCGGATGACGTTCTGAACGCCGCGATCGCCCATATCGAGGCGGTGAACGCCGGGGAGCCGATTACCCTGTTCGAGGTGATAACCGCCGCCGCCTTCCACCTGTTCGCCGCCGAACCAGCCGATTTGTGTGTGCTGGAGGTCGGCTTGGGCGGGCGCGGCGACGCCACCAACGTCATCCCCCCGCCGGCCGCGACGGCGATCGCATCCATCTCGATGGACCACAAGGAACTGCTTGGCGACACGCTGGTTCTGATCGCGGCGGAAAAGGCCGGGATCATGAAGCCGAATGTGCCGGTGGCGATCGGCGCCCAGCCGCCGGAGGTCGAGGCGGTGCTGCTGGCCCATGCCGCTCAGGTCGGGGCGCCCGTGGTTCTGCGGGGCAGGGAATGGTCGATCGAACCCTTCCGGTTCAGCGATTCGCGGGGATCCCTGGCGCTGCCGGCACTGGGTCTGGCGGGCCCGCATCAATGGGACAACGCGGGAATCGCCATCGCGGCGATGCGGGCGACCGGTCTGCCGGTTCCCGACACCGCGTTCGCCGCCGGCGTCGCTCGGGCAGAATGGCCCGCCCGCCTGCAACGCCTGCGCGGGCGCCTGGCGGCGAAGCTGCCGCCGGACTGGGAGCTCTGGCTCGACGGTGGCCACAATCCCGGCGCCGGGGCGGCTTTGTCGGAACAACTTCGCGGTTGGGCCGATCGGCCGGTGCATCTGATCGTCGGGTTGAATCAGGCGAAGGACGGTGCCGGCTTTCTGCGTCCTTTGATCCCCCACGCGACAACAGTCTGGGCCATCGCCGAACCCGATCAGCACGCGGCCATGCCGGTGGAGCAGGTCATCGCGGCCTCCGGCGGAATTGCCCGGTCGGGGCCGACGCTCGCGGACGCGTTGCGGCAACTTCCGCGGGGCCGTGGGCCGGTTCGGGTGCTTATCTGCGGCAGCCTTTACCTGGCCGGAGAAATTTTGAAGGCAGACGCATAAAGACGCTTCGGCCCTGTCAAATTAGATTCAGTGGAAGCGGATCGTCACGCCGCCGATCTTCACCTGCACAGTATCGTCTGTCGCACCCAATAGAAGCCGGATGGCAGAGGCGCCGTCGCGCGTGCGCAGCGTGATAGCCGCTATACAGGGCAGAATGGGCGTATCGAATGCACCCGGTGGCAGAATGCGAACCCGTCCGCGCGGCAGCGGGAGCGCATAGCCCCCGGAGGAATCCGGCACCACGGGTCTGCCGGTCAGTTGCGAATACCAAGCCGCCGTTACGGCGGGTTTGGGTACAACCAGCAGAACTTCTTCCAGTGCGACGACGTTGTTGGGGTGCCGCAAGTATCGAGGCTGCCACAAGGCCTCCGGTGTTTCGTGCCGGATGAGGTGCACGCGTCCCTCTGGGCGATCGGCCGGTGCGATTAACGAAAACCGCGCGCGAGGCGTGCCCGGATCGTCAACTTCTCGTTCGGTGCGGGTAATCTCCGGTGCCGCTCCCCACGCCAATGTCAGTCGGGCGGCGACCGCGGTTTCATCGTCGATGCCGAGTGCCAGAATATGGGCGCCGGCAAAGCGTGCCAGGAAACGGTCGAGGGTGGCGCTGGAGCCGCTGCCAACCGTGGCCATCGGCTCCAGGTAGCCGCCCTCGGAAAACATCGCGCAACGATTGCCGGTGCGCCCGCCGGCGTGGCGGGCGAGGGGGGTTAAGTTGAATCCGGCGGCCTCGAATGCCGCGGCCAGTGTCGCCATATCGTGGCCGACGATGCCGACATGATCCAGTCCGGTTGCCTGGTTCATTTCAAGGTTTCGTAGTCCTCGATCAGCATGGACTCCGGCTCAGCCATGGCTTGTTCGTACCATTCGGCGACCAAGGGATGCGCTCGCACGGCGTCGCAATAGGCCTTCGATGCCGCGGTGAGTTCGGGCTTCCAGCCAAGGAAGCGCGCCACAACGGGGGCATACATCGCATCCGCCGCGCCGAACGTCGCACCGAACAGGAACGGCCCGCCGGCCCCGAAACGAGAGCGCGTTTCGGCCCATAATGTTTCGATCCGAGCGATATCGGCCAGCGCGCCGGGTGTGCGCCCGTGCGGGGAGAAATCGCGGCCGAGGTTCATCCACATGGCCATGCGAAGATCGCGGAATCCAGCGTGCATCTCGGCGGATATGGATCGGGCATGGGCGCGGGCGATGCGGTCGGCGGGCCAGAGGGAAGAATCGATTTCGGCGCAGTAGTCGCAGATCGCCAGCGACTCCCAGATTTTCGCGCCTTTGTGTTCCAGATATGGAACCAACCCGGTAGGCGAACGATCTGCAATGGCCGGCGTGGGACCGGGGCGGACGAAGCGAATGAGGATTTCCGCCACGTCCAGCTTCGCCAGCCGCACCGCGAGCCAGCCGCGCATCGACCAGGACGAGTAGCGCTTGTTGCCGATACACAGGGTTCCGTCGGACATCGTTTCAATCTCCCGTGTTATCGAACAGGCCGGCCGGGGCGAACGCCGCCCGGGAATAGCCGCTGGAGCAGAATGCCCCGCCCATGTAACGTTCCTCCACCGGATCGCCGCTGACCTTGCCGGCCAGTTGCCCGGCATAGGGATCGGCGCTGTCCGCCGGTGCCCAGCCGATATCGGCGCGCGCATCGTCGCGCCACCAGGTCATGCGGCTGTTGTTCGACGCACCCCAGACCACGCAGCTGCCGGTTTTGTCGGCCGTCACGCACGCAACGACGAGTCGCGAAAAATCGTCGTAGGATAAATAGCTCGCCAGCATGCGGGCGTTGACCGGTTCAGGGCAGGCGGAGCCGATCCGCAAATTCACGTTCTCCACGCCGTGCTTGAACCAGTACATGCGGCCCATCAGTTCGCCGTAGGCTTTCGATAAACCGTAGAAGCCGTCGGGCAAGAATTGCGTGTCAGCGGGCAGGCTTTCGGTGCGCTCATGAAAGCCGATGGCGTGGTTGGACGACGCGAAGATCACACGGGATTTTTCGCGCCGGGCGGCCTCGTAGATGTGGTACAGGCCGCGAATATTGGGTCCGATCACCTCGTCGAACGGGCGTTCGACGGACACGCCGCCGAGGTGCACGATGGCGCCGCAGCCCTCGGCCAGGCGCAGGATGGTGACGCCGTCGCTCAGGTCGGCCTTGGTGAATGTCGCGCGCGGCGGCAGAGGGTCGGGGAATGGCGCGATGTCGGTCATGACCAGGGTCCAGCCGGCGTCGCCCAGCCATTTCGCCAGCACGCGGCCGAGCGCGCCGGACGCGCCGGTCAGAAAGACGGGTTTGGTTGGGACGGCGGTCATGGCATGCTCCGGAGCGACAGACAGGAGGCCCATCATGCGCACAATCGACCAACTCGCCCAGGCCTTGGATGCAGGGCGGACCTCCAGCCGTGCACTGGTCGAACTTTCCCTCAGCCGCATTGCCGACCCGGCTGGCGAGGGTTCCCGAACGTTTATCAAAGTGCATGCCGAGCAGGCTCGGGCGATGGCGGACGCGGCGGATGCGCTGCGGCGGGTGGGGCGGTCGTCGGGGCGCTACGCCGGGATTCCGATCGCATTGAAAGATCTGTTCGATATCGCGGGGGAGCCGACGCCGGCCGGGTCGGTGGTGCTGGCCGATGCGCCGCCGGCCGCCGCCAACGCGCCCGTGGTGGCACGCATGCTGGCGGCCGGATTGATTCCGATGGGCCGGGTGAACATGACGGAGTTTGCGTTCTCCGGCCTGGGCATCAACCCGCATTACGGCACGCCTTTGTCGCCGTGGGATCGCGCGTCCGGGCGCATTCCAGGCGGGTCTTCGTCGGGTACGGCAGTGGCGGTGGCGGACGGCATGGCGGCAGCGGGGCTGGGCACCGACACCGGCGGGTCCTGCCGCATCCCCGCCGCCTTCTGCGGCATCGTCGGCTACAAGCCCACCGCTCGGCGGGTGCCCATTACCGGCGTATTGCCGCTGGCGCCGTCGTTGGATTCGGTCGGGCCGCTGGCGCCGAGCGTGGCGTGCTGCGCGGCGATCGATGGAATTTTGGCGGGGGAGGGGCCTCATGTGCCGGCCCCGGTCGAGCTGAAAGGCCTGCGGTTCGTGGTGCCGGAGAACATGGTGCTGGACGGGATGGACGCGGTCGTGTCCGCCGCGTTCGACCGGGCACTGGGGGCTTTGTCGGCTGCGGGCGCGGTGGTGACCCTGCTGCGCTTCGGGGAATTCGACGAAATCGCCGCCGTCAACGCCAAAGGCGGCTTCGCGGCGTCGGAGGCCTATGCCTGGCACCGCTCGTTGCTGACCTCCCAGGGCGCTGGCTACGACCCCAACATCCGCGTCCGCATCGCGCGGGGGGAGGGGATGAGCGCGGCCGATTATCTCGATGTGGTGGCGGCGCGGGCGCGGTCGATCGCCAGTTTCGACGTGCGTACCCGCGATTTCGATTGCGTGCTCATGCCGACGGTTCCAATCGTGGCACCTCGGATCGCCGAATTGAGCGACCAGCGGGCTTACAATCGGTTCAACATGCTCATTCTGCGGAATACGGCACTGGGCAATTTCCTGGACCGCTGTTCCATCAGCGTGCCGTGCCATCGCGACGGTGAAGCGCCGGTCGG
>JANXTL010000041.1 GCA_025352375.1 Acetobacteraceae bacterium
CCCTCCTACGCAAGGAAAACGCCCGCACAATGGAACAGACCTCAGCCTGCATCGGTAAGCTGCTCGACCACGTCACACCCAAAGAATGCGCCAATTATTTCAGCGAGGCAGGATACGCAACCTAAAACAATCATGCTCTAATTCTTTTTTTAAGCGATAGCCCGACGCTGAAGCACGTCGGACGGCACCCTCCCGCCATTACCGGCAATGGTCTACTCGGGGGTGCTCAAAAAACGAGTTCGCTCTCGCGCCGTGCCGGGGACGCGGGTATTGCCCACGGTACCCGCGTGGAGTGCTTTCAACCCTCCAGCGGCCTCCACCACGCCTCGGGTTCGGGGGGACACGCCGTTGAAAATAGTAAACTCAGCTGCTTATGATGCGCTGGTTTGGAGAGGCGGAAATCGGCGCCTGCCTTGAATGTGTTTTCCAAACTGAATCACGAACCGAGGCACAGATGCAAGCTCAGCATGAGAAATTGCAATTTCAAGGGGGTAGATTGGTGCGGTCGAGAAGACTCGAACTTCCACGAGGTTTCCCCCACAAGCACCTCAAGCTTGCGCGTCTACCATTCCGCCACGACCGCACCGGTCCGTCAGGCGCGGGGGTATAGCCGATGACCGCACCGCTATCAACTGCTCCGATATGGGAGATCGCAGAGGGCCTGACGCTCTATCCGGACGCCCTCGCCCGCATGACACAACGGGTGGCCGACATCCGCGCCGGTACGACCCAGGAGCTGGTCTGGCTGGTCGAACACCCGCCCCTCTACACCGCCGGCACCTCGGCATTGCCCGAGGAACTGACCGACCCCGACCGCTTCCCCACTTACAAAGCCGGCCGCGGCGGCCACTGGACCTACCACGGGCCGGGCCAGCGCACGATCTACGTCATGCTGGACCTACAAAAACCCCACGGCAGCGTCCCTGCACAAGATATCCGGTGCTACGTCAATGGGTTGGAGGAATGGATGATCCGCACCCTCGACCGCTTCAACGTCAAGGGCGAGCGCCGGCAGGGCCGCGTCGGCATCTGGGTCGCCGATCCCGCCAGGGGTACCGAATCCAAAATCGGCGCCATCGGCGTGCGCGTGAGCCGTTGGGTGAGCTGGCACGGCATCGCCCTGAACGTGGCCCCCAACCTGAGCCATTTCGGCGGCATCGTCCCCTGCGGCATCAGCGAATACGGGGTCACCAGCCTGGCGGAACTCGGCATTCCCGCCACGATGCATGACGCCGACGTCGCCCTCAAACAGGCGTGGGACGAGGTATTCGGGGCCGCAGCCGCCGCCCCTATCTGCTCAACCGCATAAACCGCTCCGCCACCACGATGTCGCGGCCAACCGAATTGCGGCGGTCGAGGCCCTCATGGTCCTCGCCCCATTGTTCCACTTCGAATAATTCTTCCAATGCTCCCAATTCGTGGGCGCGGGCAGCGTCCAGTGCGCCCTCGGCCAAGGCAAGACCGAGCACCAAGCTGCCAAGGGAGGGCACGGCGATGCCCAAGCCCGCCAGCGCGTATGCGTCCATACCCAACACCACCCGCCGCAGTGCCGCGATGGCATCCTTGTGCTGGCGGACGTAGCCGATCCCCTCGCCGACCCGCAACTTCGCGCCGTACGTCGAATCCGCCCAGTCCAGCCAGGGCTGCCAATCGCGCGTCTGCCGCTCCAACAGGGGTTGCGGGGACGGCGCTCGGTAGCACAGCAGATCGGTCTCCCCGTACCGGGCGATGGCATCGGCGGTGGGTAACGGATCGGGGGCAATGCGTTCCTGCGCGGTGCCGGCCAGTCGGGTCAGGGGGGTATCGGCGAACGACATCGTACCGCCCTTGCCGCCCCCGGCGTCGCGCCATTCGGTGGCGACGGCCTCCGCCAGTGCATGCGGGCCGATCGACAGGCGGGTGCCGGTTGGCAGGTTCATCGGTTTGCCGTCCAGCAGAACGGTGTAGCCGGCGTCGGCGTGCGATAGGCTCACCGTATCCCAAAAGCGTTTCACGCAGCCTTACCTCGGGTCATTGGATCGGTTTCTTCAGCAGTTGCCCGCCAATGGGCGGTTTCGCCGGCGCAGGTGGCGGGGCCGCGCCGGATGGAGCCGCCGGCTCCGCCTGTCCGTGCGCCAAGATCAATGCTCCCGGGCAGGAATCGCCGGGCGCCGCCCTCTGACCGATGGTCACTTCATCCACCTTGGTTTGCGGTGCGGCGAGGGAGCCAAACACGTTCACTGGCACCGAAACCGTCGTGCCAACCACCGAAGCGCGGGATCGCAGCAGCAGTGCCAGCGTCTCATCCGCCAAATTGACCGTCCCGCCGCCTTCGACATTCAACACGGCCGAACCCAGCGTCAGCGCCCGCGCGGTGCCGACACCCTGGGCAAAATCGAACCGCACCACGAGGCAGCGCAACGCACTCGGCCCAGACCCGGCTTTCGGGTTCAACACCTGCATCACGCCTGCCGCGGACCCGCCGATGCGCTTGGTATCGATGGTCCCGCCCGGGACAACCAAAGTGAGCGTGCCATCCAGGGAGGCGGCAATGGCATGGAGCGACTCGCCGGCACCGCGCAGGTCGGCGATCACCTCCAGATTGCCGGCGATGTAGGCAGGCTCATGCAATGACGCCAGCAAGGGGGCCAATGCGAGGCCGGGTGCCCGCAATGTCAGATGCACCGGGGGCGCGGTCTTGCCGGCGTCGGCCGACAGCGTCAGCGCCAGGTGGCCCTGCGGCAGGTCGGCGCTGGCGGGGTCGAGGGTCAGCATCCCATCCTTCAGCAGCACATGCGCCTGGATGGCCTTGTAATCCAAACCCCCGACATGCAGGGCGCTCATCGCGATCCAGAGATCGGTGTTGACCGTCTGCAATTGCCCAAACGGCAGCTTCTGGTCCGAGATCAGCCAGTTGGATTTCGGTGCGGCGGGTGCGGCGGGTGCGGCGGGTGCGGCGGGCGCCCCCGGACCCGATGCTGGTTTCGCGCCCGGTGGGGTCGCGGGCGCCGACAGGATGTCGAGGTCCAGCTTTTCCGATTTCAAGGTGCCGGTCAGCCCGATCGGCAATCCCATCGTCACCGCCAGATCCCCGGCGAGATCCCCGGCCGAACTGGTCATCTTCACGTCATGGAATGAAAATTTTCTCGGATCGCCGGACAGTTTGCCGGCGAAGGTCAACGCCTTAAGCGGCGGCAAATCCTGCTTGAGCGCGACCCCCAAGACCGCGAGGTCGGGCACGATGGCGGTCACGCTCAAATCCAGCCCCGCCCTGGTCAACGGATCGGCGATCCCACCGTCGATCCCGATCTTCGCACCCGCCACTGTAACACCCAGCTTAACCGTCCATAGGCCTCCGATCGCCCCGGTCAGATGACCGAGGGAGCCTGTGTCGGCTACGATCGCGACATCGGTGCCATCCACGGCGATCGTGGCGGTCGCGTGCAGCGGTGCTTCGAGGGACGCCTCCTGCAACACGATCTGCTTCGCGGTCAGCGTGTTTGTCTCCCCCGTTTTGCCGTTGCGATAGGTGAACACGCCGTTTTCGATCCGGATGTCCTTGATGGCCACCGCCATCGCGCCGGACGCGCCGCCGCCGGTCGGCGCTGCCCCCGATTGGGTCGCCGGTGCCGGGGCGGTCTGTGGCGTGAAGATCCAGTTGGGTCGCCCCTTGGCATCGGTTTCCAACCGAACGTCCGGCTTACTCAGGATCAGCCGGACGATCTCGATACGCTTGCCGAGCAGCGGGATCAGCGCGAGTTGCAGGTCCACTTTTCCGATCGCCGCCATGTCCGAGCGGGAAAAGCCTGACGGATTCGACAACGTGACGTCCGAAGCCTCGATCGTCGGGCTGAGCGACCACGCCAGACCGATCTTCCCCTTGATTTCCAGGTCGCGGCCGGTGGCCTGTTTCACAGCGGCGACGATCTGGGGTTTGTACGTCTCCGGATCGAAAGTCAGGACGAAATAGCCGGTGACGGCCACGACCAGCACCAGCAGCCCGAGAACGATCCGGCCCACGCTTCGCATGATTAGCCCCTTTCCCGCTGCGCCGGGCGCGCGGGCGGCGCATGGAACCCCAGCGTCTCGAATGTTTCTGCCATATGCGGCGGCAGGTCGGCCTCGACGGTCAGCGTGCCGCCATCGGGATGCGGCAACACCAGCCGTCTTGCGTGCAAGTGAAGATCGCGGGACAGGCCTTCGATGGTGGCAAGGAAGGCGTCGTTCTGGTCCGGTTCCTGATATTTGATGTCGCCCAGAATGGGTGCCTTGATCGCCACGCAATGCACCCGCAACTGGTGCGTGCGGCCGGTGATGGGTTGCAGTTCCAGCCACGCCAGCTTGCGAGCAGCGTGATCCAGCGTGCGGTAATCGGTTACCGCGCGCGCGCCCTCGGGGTCGTCGCGATCGGCCGGAGCGGTACGCTCCCCCCGGTCGCCGCCGATGCGCTTAAGCGGCATGTCGATGCGGCCCTCGACAGGCACCGGGCGGCCGGCGACCACCGCCCAATAGGTCTTCTCCATATCGCGGCCGCGGAAGGATGCGGCCAGCTTGGCGGCCGAACCGGGCGTGCGGGCGATCAGCAACACGCCGGACGTGTCCTTATCCAGCCGGTGCACCAACCGGGGCCGGTGCGGGGATCCGAAGCGCAGCGCGTCCAGCGCCCCGTCGAGGTGCCTGGTAATGCCCGGCCCCCCCTGAACCGGTATCCCATGCGGCTTGTTCAGGACGAACAGATGCTCGTCCTGGTACAGGATCATCTTCACCAGATCCCGCGACAGCCCGGGATCCACGAACGCGATGGGCTTCGCCTCTGGCGCCGGCGGCATTGGCGGAATGCGAAGCATCTGCCCGGGTTCGAGTCGGGTGTTGGTCTCCGCACGCTTGCCATCCACCCGGATTTGGCCGGTGCGGCACAGTTTCTGGATCATGGATTGCTGCAAGGTCGGAAAATGCCGGCGGAACCAGCGATCCAGCCGGATGTCGGCTTCGTCCTGGGATACGGCTTGGGTTGTGACTGTCATGGGCGGGGTATAGCGGGTTTTGGTGCGGTGCGCTGCCCCCAATAAGGCATGGGTCGCAGGTTAGACCAAACCGCCATGTCCCATCACCAAGCAGAATCCCCCAGGACTTGTTACCAAATCCTGGGGTTATCCTTCGATGGTTTCGAAAAACCACCTTGCCGTGGCTTTCCTACCGATTTCCCATTGCCACGTTGTCGTGCTGCCGCCACCCTGTCAAGGGCTCATTCACGGGGAAAATAGACTTATGCGTATCTTTGGCATCGACGGCGGGATTGCCACGATCGGCTGGGCTGTTCTGGACTGGGACGAAAACGACGCCGCCATAGTAGCGGCGGGAACCCGTACTTTCGACGCACCGGAAACCGACAAGGAACGCACCCCGACCAATGCGGTGCGCCGCCTGCACCGGGGCCAGCGCCGGGTCATCCGCCGCCGCCGGCTGCGCATGAACGAACTGCGGCGGCTTTTTCTCGCCAATGCGCTGCTGCCGGATGCGAGCCGCGACGCGCTGGCACCGAAAATGGGGCAGCCGCGCATCGATCCATGGCACCTGCGCGCCCAAGGCCTCGACCGCCTGCTAACCGGCCCCGAACTGGCCATCGCGCTCGGCCATATCGCGCGGCATCGCGGCTTCCGCTCCAACGCCAAGCGGGAGGCCGGGGCCAACGCCGCCGATGAAACGTCGAAGATGAAAAAGGGCATCGCCGCCATCCAGGAACGCATGGCCGGCCACCGGTCAATCGGCGAGATGTTCGCCAAGGACTTTCCGGACCGCAAGCACAACCGCGGCTTGAACTTCGATCGCTCCATTCTACGCGGCGACCAGGAACACGAGGTCCGCACCCTCTTCGCCGCCCAGCGCCGCCTGGGCAACGACGCCGCGACCGAAGCACTGGAAACCGAAGTTGCCCGCATCGCCTTCTTTCAACGCCCGCTCCAGGACAGCGAGCACATGGTCGGCCGCTGCCTGTTCGAAGCCGGGGAGAAATGCACCGCCCGCCGATCCTACGCCTTCGAGATGTTCCGGTTACTGTCACGCCTCGCCGCACTGAAGCTGACGGCGCGCGGACAGGAAGACCGGCCGTTGAACGCGGAAGAAGTCGCGCTCGCATCCAACGATTTCGGCAAACAGAAGAAGTTGACCTGGAAGTGGCTGCGCAAAACGCTCGACCTCGACCCGTCCGTGCGCTTCGCGGGCACAACCGACAAAGACGAATCCAACGACTTCGTCGCCCGATCCGGCAACGCGGCAGAGGGCACCTACACACTCCGTGAGCTGCTCGGCGACGCCGGATGGCGGGTGCTGATGCACAACCCGGTCATGCGGGATCGCGTCGCCGAGGTGTTGACCTTCCGCGAAGACCCCGAACGCATCCGGCTCGGGCTGATCGAGGCAGGGGTGGAACCGCCGATCCTGGAGGCGCTGATGCATGGCGTAGACACCGACGCCTTCGCGCAATTTACCAAGGCCGGCCATATCTCGGCCAAGGCAGCCCGGCGGTTGCTGCCGGTGCTGGCACTGGGGAAAGTCTACTCCGCCGCCTGGAAGATTGTCGGCTACAAGGAGGCCGAAGTGAAGCTGGAGGATGTGCGCAACCCCACCGCCCGCAAGGCGGTGACGGAGTATCTCAAGCAAGTCCGAGCGATGATCAAGGCATACGGCATGCCGGACTTTATCCACGTCGAACTCGCCCGCGACATCGGTAAGGGCGTGGAAGAGCGCGATAAAATCTCCAAGGGTATCGAAGACCGCAACAAGCAGCGCGACAAATTGCGCGCCGAGCTCCAGGAGTTGCTGCTGCGGGAGCCGAACCTGGACGACATGATCCGCTACGAGCTGTGGAAGGAGCAGAACTGCTTCTGCCTCTATACCGGCGACCCGATTCCGTGCGACGTGTTCGCCGCCCGCGACAACCAGCTCCAGGTGGATCACATCCTGCCCTGGCACCGGTTCGGCGACGACAGTTTCTGGAACAAGACGCTTTGTTTCGCCCATGCCAACCAGGCGAAGAAGGGCCGCACCCCGTTCGAATGGTTCACCGAGGAAGGTCTGAACTGGGACCGCTACGTCGAACAGGTGGAACGCTGCAAGAAAATGCGCGACCGCAAGAAAGGCGCCTTCTACCTCCGCAAAAACGCCAAGGAGGTGGAGGACGCCTTCCGCAAGCGCAATTTGAACGACACCCGCTACGCAACCAGTCTGCTCCTCGGGTTGTTGAAGCAGTGCTACCCCAAGGTCGAGGTGCGGGCGCGGCCGGGCCAACTGACCGCGAAACTCCGCCGCGCCTGGGGCCTGGACGGCCTGAAGAAAGACGCCAACGGCAAGCGGCTGGACGACGACCGGCACCACGCGCTGGACGCCATCGTGGTGGCCGCGACCACCCAGTCGATGCTGCAACGCCTGACGACGGCCGCGCAGGAGGCGATCCGCCTGGGCAAAGGCCGCGGCTTCGATTTCGAGAACTTGCCGCCCCCGGCGCTCGGGTTCCGGGAGGTCGTGCGCGACGTGGTGGACAAGGTGTTCGTCTCCCGCGCCGAACGGCATCGTGCGCGAGGGGAGGCGCATGCGGCGACGATCAAGCGAATTCGGGAGGTGGATGGGAAGCCGCCGGTGGTGTCCGAGCGCAAGGCGGTGGAGAAGTTATCTCTTGAGGATTTGAAGCGGATCCCGGTGCCGAAGCCTTACGGGAAGATCGGCGATCCTGGGAAACTGCGGGATGAGCTGGTGGAGACGCTGCGGGCCTGGATCGAAGCCGGGAAGCCGAAGAACGATCCGCCGCTGTCGCCGAAGGGAGATGCGATCCGAAAGGTACGGGTGGAGACGAAGGGCAAGGTCGCGGTGACGGTGCGCGGGGGCACGGCGGGCCGAGGGAATATGGCGCGGGTGGATGTGTTCGCGAAGGCGAACAAGCGGGGGAAGCGGGAGTTTTATCTGGTGCCGATCTATCCGCATCAGGTGGCGGATCGGGTG
>JANXTL010000062.1 GCA_025352375.1 Acetobacteraceae bacterium
CCGGCTAGAGCGTGATCGCCTGAGGTTGACTTCAACCTCGGGCGTGAATCACCCTCTCAAACAAAGGCTTAGACCATGATCCAACGCCGAGATCGCATGCAACCTCAAACGATCATGGTCTAAGGCCCCGCCTTTCCTTCCCGTCGAGGAACCCCATGACGGGAAGGAAAACGGTCCCTGCAATCGTCCAGCGATTGTATGAGACACACAAGAAGCAACCCCGCACCTTCTCTGACAGCCGCGCGCGCCGCCACCATATTACAGCCGCAACCACAAATGGCGTCGGGCCATGAAAATCCGAGCCGTCCGTCCGTAGCATTCGACGTTGGTGCGAACGCGATCCGCTTGGGCAACTATTCGACTCCGTGGCGGAACAGTGGGCCGCGCTACCGTTCATCGTGCCCCAACAAATGGCACGCAACGATCCCACGAAAGCGATCGTCGAAGCGATGGTTCAGGACTGGCTCGCAACGCCCGACTTTGCCGCGCAGAAACGTATCGATACCGTGATAGACGATCTGGCGTTGGACCGGGTCGCGACCGTACCGTTGGGCCAGTTCTTCCTGAAAACGGCTTACCGCGGCAGCATCACGGGGATATTGCAGGGGATCGGGCCGTATCCATGGAACGTGCGGCCTGCCTGACCATGGCGGCGCCTTTTTCAGCGATCATGATCGTCGGCGCGTTGGTGTTGGTCGACGTCACCGCCGGCATCACAGACGCGTCGATGACCCGCAAGCCCTGTAAGCCGTGGACCCGCAACCGATCGTCCACCACCGACATCGGGTCCGGTCCCATACGGCAGGAGCAGCTCGCGTGGAACACGGTCGTGCCGGATTGGCGGGCATATTCCAGCAGCTCGTCGTCGGACTGGACGCCAGCGCCCGGTTCGGTTTCGGCGACGACATACTTCGCAAGTGCGGGCGCGGCGAACAAACGCCGCAGGAAGCGCAACCCGCCAACCACCGAACGGCGGTCCCGCTCATCGTCGAGGAAGCGGGGATTGATCGCCGGTTGGTCCCGCGGGTCGTTCGTGCGGGCTTCCACGTAACCGCGGCTTTCCGGCCGCATCTGCCATATGCCGCCGGTCATGCCAGGCGTGCGGTCGAGCTCCCGCACCGGGCCCGGCCCATAACTGCCGGGGGCGAACATCGCCTGGATGTCGGGCGTCGCCGACTCCCCGAGCACCTTCACCGATGCCGCGAGCAGCGATGCACCATAGGTCAGCATGCCTTTCCCGGTCAGGACATAGCGCAACACCTCCCCGGCCAACCCCAGCCCGCGCGACCGTTCATTCAACGAACGCGCCCCCGCCACCCGCGCGGCAACGCGGACGATGAAGTGATCCTGGAAATTCTTGCCGACCCCCCGCAACGCGCGATGCACGGGGATGCCGACGCGTTGCAGGTGATCGGGATCGCCGACGCCGGACAGTTGCAGAATGTGCGGGGAGCCAATGGCCCCAGCCGACAACACGACCTCCCCAGCCGCACCGGCCCGTTCGATCGTGCCACCGCGCGAAAACTCGACCCCGGTGGCCTTGTTGCCCTCGAACACTACACGATGCACCAGCGCATCCGTGATAACGAGCAGGTTCGGGCGCTTCATCACCGGATGCAGATAGGACACCGCCGCGCTGAACCGCCGCCGGCCACGCCGGGTTTGCTGGATCCAGCCGATGTGGTCGCCCAGCCCGTGCGGCAGATCGTTCAAATCCGGTCGGTAAGGCACACCGATCTCCCCAGCGGCATCGATCGCGGCCTGGCACAGCGGCGGCCTATCGGCGATCTCCGAGGTATTCAGCGGCCCGCCTTTGCCGTGCGAGTCGGTGGTGGGACCGCTCCAGTTCTCCGCTTTGTCGAAATACGGCCGCACATCGTCCCAGGACCACCCGCGATTGCCGAGTTGGGACCAGTAGTCGTAATCCTCGGGCTGGCTGCGGATGTAGATCATGCCGTTGATCGAGCTGGACCCGCCGAGCACCCGGCCGCGCGGATAGGCGATGCTGCGGCCGTTTATGCCTCCATCGGGCGCGGTTCGGAATCCCCAGGTCAGCTTGGGGTGGTCGAGCAGCTTCATGTAGCCGGCGGGGATGTGGATCAGCGGATTGGTGTCGCGGCCCCCAGCTTCGATCAGGATGACGGTGGTACGCGGGTCCTCGGTCAGCCGGTTCGCGAGCACGCAGCCCGCCGAACCGGCACCGACGATGATGTAGTCCGCGTGCACCGGCCTAACCTTTCTCAATGCCCCAAAAGACGGGTGCGGATCCCTTTACCAACCCGGTCAGATTCGACCGCCACGCGGCATGCGGCAGATATTGCCCGCAGGGAATGATCGGCACGCTATCGAACGCCGCGCGCTGATAATCCGCCTCCAATTTTCGCCGTTCCGCGTCGGAGGTCGAATCGATCCAGGCCTCGTACGCCGCCTCGATCCGGGGATCGTCCGGCCAGCCGAACCAAGCCTTCGCCCCGTTGGAGCGCATCGGGTTGGACAGCAGCGGGTCGGCGAACTCCGGCCCCGGCGCACCGGCAGGGAACATGGACCAGCCGCCCTTGGTCGGCGGTTCCTTCGACGGGCGCCGTTGCACGACGGTGCCCCAGTCGATCAACTGATCGTCCACCGTCATCCCGATTTTCCGAAATGCATCCACCGCTACCGTCGCGACCTGATTGTAGATCAGCTGATCGGTCGGATGCATGAACACCAGGGTCTCCCCGCCGTATTTCGCAGCGTCCAACATCCGTTTGATGTCGTCGATGCTCTTGCGGACCCGCACGTTGTCCATCCCGGCTTCCGACGCCGAGGGAGAACCCGGCACGACGTAGCCCATCGGCGCGTTCCAGGTGCCCGGTACATCCCCCATCGCCGCCGTCATCGTCTCCCGCTGGTCGATCGCCGCCAGCATCGCTCGGCGCACCCCGGGGTTGTTGGTTGGCGCGTGCAGATGGTTGGGGCGCAGCAGCGAGACGGTGCCGTAGAGGTCGATCAGGCCGGTGCTCACGCCCTGCGCCTTCTTCAGCATCGGAATGAGATCGGGTTGCGGCAGCTCCACCCAATCCACCTCCCCCACCGTCAGCGCATTGGCGGCGGTGGCGGCGTCCGGAATCACCCGCCATTCCACCTTGTCCACATTCACCTTATGCCCGCCGGCGGTATAGGATGGCGGCTCCTGCCGGGGCGTATATTTGTCGAACCGAGCGAAGCTGGCACGAGCGCCGGAGACGAATTCGTCCTTCAGAAAGCGGAACGGACCGCAGCCCACGATCTCGGTGATCTGCTTGAACGGGTCCGTCGCCGCCAGCCGCTCGGGCATCATCACCGGCTGCGGCTGCACCTTGGACAGGAAATGTGCCAGTAGCGGAAACGGCTTCTTCATCTTCCACACCAAAGTGCGGTCGTCCGGCGCGGTAATCTCCGCCACCCGGGCGTCGATGATGACGCTGGTGGGGTCGCGCTTCAGCCAACGTTGCAGCGACGCGAGGCAATCGCGCGCCAGCACCGGCGTGCCGTCGTGCCATAGCAGCCCGTCGCGCAGCTTCATGGTCCAGCGCAGGCCGTCATTGTCGATGACATGCCCCTCCACCATTTGCGGCTTGGGATTGAACGCCTGGTCGCGGCCATACAGGCCCTCGTAGACCATCAGCGCGAAATTGCGGGTGACGGTGGCCGTGGTCCAAACCGGGTCGAGGCTGGTAAGGTTGGTCTGCGGAACGAAGATCAGCGTTTTGGTGTTCGCGCCGATGGCCGGGTGCGCCAAAGCGGCGGCACCCGCGGTCGCGAGGAATGTACGTCTTTTCATCGGTTTTCCTCCCATTACAATAACCGCTCTATTCGGCGGCTTGCGCGACTCCCGCGACACGCGTGCGGGTACGCATCGTGACGAATTCTTCGGCAGCCGTCGGGTGGATCCCGATCGTGCGGTCGAAATCGGCTTTGGTGGCGCCCATGACGACAGCGATGGCGATGCCCTGGATCAGCTCCGGCGCATCTTCGCCAAGCATGTGGGCGCCGACGATTTTTTGCGAGGCCTGATCGACCACCAGCTTCATCATCGTCTTACGCGCGCGTCCGGACAGGGTGTGCCGCATCGGGGTAAATTTCGCGACGTAAACATCCACCGGACCGTCCGCCGCCGCTTGCTCCTCGGTCAGCCCTACGGTGCCAATCGGCGGGGTGGAGAAAACCGCCGCGGGGACGTTGTCCAGCGACACCGAGCGCGGGTTCTTGCCGAACAGGCTGTCGGCCAGCGCATGCCCCTCAGCGATGGCGAAGGGCGTGAGATTGATGCGATCGGTTACGTCGCCGATGGCGTAAATATTGGGTGTCGCGGTCCGCAGTTTCGCATCGATAACCACCGCGCCGTTCTTGTTCACGGTGACGCCGGCATTCTCCAGCCCCATGCGTTCGGTCGCGGCCCGTCGGCCGGTGGCGAAGAACACCGTGTCCACCGCAAGCTTTTGCCCGCCGCTATAGGTCAGGATGCGCCCCTCGCCGTTCGATTCGATTTTTTCCGGCACACTCCCCGGATGCAGGATCGCGCCCTGCCCGGCCAAGGCCTCGGCGAGGCCTTCGCGCAGGTCCTGGTCGAACCCGCGCAACGGCAGCGGCTGGCGGTAAATAAGATGCACCTCGGCGCCAAGCGCCCGGAAGATGCCGGCGAATTCCACCGCGATGAAGCCAGAGCCGACGATCGCGATCTTCTTCGGCATGACCGGCAGATAGAAGGTGTCGTCCGAAACGATAGCCAGTTCGGCGCCGGGAATCGGCACCCGCTCCGGATGCCCACCCGTTGCTATGACGATATGTTCTGCGGTGATGCGCTGTCCGCCAACATCCAGCGTGTGCGCGTCGATAAACGTCGCCCGGGCATCGAAGATTTTGCAACCCGCGCCGTCCAACAGGCGGCGATAGATACCGTTCAGGCGGTCGATTTCCTTGTCCTTGGCCGCGATCAGCTTCGCCCAGTCGTGCGGGCCCTTCTTGATCGTCCAGCCAAAACCAGCGGCATCGTCCGCCCAGGCGCCATACTCGCCGGCCTGCACCAGCAGCTTCTTGGGCACGCAGCCTACATTGACGCAGGTGCCGCCCCAGAACCGCTCCTCCGCCACGCCCACGCGCGCGCCATGGCCGGATGCGATGCGGGCACACCGCACGCCGCCGGAGCCGCCGCCGATCACGAACAGGTCGAAGTCCATCTGCGCTATCCCTCTCTTGGTGGGTCCAATCTGTGGCCGCGGACCCAGCATGGCAAGATCGCCGCCAGATTCGGTTGACGCGCCCCCGTATGACTGACAGAATAACGTGAACAGGCAGCCCCGAATCGTCTGTTTAATGTTGCGTTATGACAACAAATAAACACGGGAGAAACTTCATGTCCGCATCGGCCCAGTCCCGAGCAACGGGACCCTGGTGGAAAGAACCCACCAAAGACCAATGGTACGCCTATACAGCCGCTTGGCTCGGCTGGACCCTCGACGCCTTCGATTTCACCATCTTCCTGCTGATCATGAAACCGATCTCCGAGGAGTTCGGGGTCTCGATGGTTGCCGTGACATTCGTGTTCACGATCACATTGTGGATGCGATTGATCGGCGCCACCGCCGCGGGCTGGATGGCGGATCGGATGGGGCGCAAGACGCCGCTGATGATTTCGATCATTTGGTATTCGGTGTGCAATTTCATCGCCGGGTTCTCACCCACTTTCATGTTCCTGTTCGTGTTCCGGGCCCTGCTGGGTATCGGCATGGGGGCGGAATGGCCGGCTGGCGCCGCCTTGGCGATGGAATCCTGGCCCGCCCGCTCCCGCGGGTTCATGTCCGGCATACTACAGGGATCGTGGGGAATTGGCTTCGCGCTATCCGCGCTTGCCTACGGTTTCCTGTACGGGCCCCTCGAAGCGCTAGGCAAGGGGTACGGCTGGCGCGGCCTGCTGTGGATGGGCATTTTGCCCGCCTTCGTCTGCATTTGGGTGCGCATCTATGTGAAGGAACCGGAAGTATGGGCGGAGAATAAACGCCTCCAGAAGGAGAACAAGACGGAAGTCAAAATGCCGCTGTTCGCGATCTTCCGTAAGGACATGATCTTCAACACCCTGACCGCATGCTGGTGGATGGCGAGCGCGTTCTGCGTCTACTACTCCATCTGGGCGCTGTTCTCGACCTACCTGCAAAAGGAGCTGGGCTGGACGCCACTGATGGTGGCGACGCCGCTGTTCTGGGCGAATATCGTTGTGTTCGTGGGCAGCGGGTTCTGGGGCATCGTGGCGGATAAGATGGGACGCCGATGGGCAATCATCATTCCCGCGATCATCGCCATCGCGATCACGCCCCTGTATTTGTGGTCGACTATCCCGATGATGATCATTGGCGGGTTTATTGTCCAGGGGATGTTCGGCGGCTCGATCTACGGGCAGAATCCCAGCTACCTCTCAGAACGGTTCCCAACCGAATTCCGGGCGACGGCGTCTGGCTTCGTCTACCACCAAGGCGCCATCTTCGGCGGGTTGATCGCCCCGGCACTCACCTATCTGGCGATCGACATGAAACTGGGCTTCGCCATGCCGATGATGATCAGCACAACCGTATTCCTGGTCTGCGTCATCTGCGCCGTGTTGCTCGGGCCCGAGACCAAGGGCAAAGTGCTTGTCGCCGATCTGTCCATCGTTCCGGCGGAGTAGCAGCCGGGCAACGGATGCGAATGGCCGGGACCATGTCCCGGCCATTTCAATTTGAGCATAAGGAACTAAACAATGCGGCGCCGCGACCGGGGATTCAGTCTGCTTACCCTTCTCTCGCTCATCCGGTCCGTCCGAGCGGAGGCGCCGATGGGTGGCCGAACCCGACGTCGAAAATACCAATGTACCTCTACAGACGATGGCATTCGCCGCATTCATGAAGAAGGTGGGCCGCATCAAGCGCACGGCGGCCCGTTGGCAGCCCATGTTCTTCGAGGAGTCGCATGACGTCGTCGGAAGCTGATCCGCGTTAACCTTTCCTTTACCTTTTTCCGGCAGGCTTGGTGAATTGCGGCTTGACGCCGTGCAACCATTGCCCCATAAGAGCCATGCCAAAGATAACCGATATCGCCGGAGCCACCCTCTTCGTGTTTCCCAACGACCATCCACCGCCGCATATCCATGTGCGCTACCAGGGCAAAGCGGTCCGGTTGCGCATCGTGGACGCGGCGTCGATGGACCCGAATCGGGAATTTCCGGTTCGGGTGCTGCGGGACGCACAGGATTGGCTTTTGGCGAACCAGGACAAGGCCATCAAACAATGGGACATTTATCACTCGTGACGATCGCGTCCGACACATCGCCCCGGATCGCCAAACTCGGCTTCGACATGCCGTGCGCGCTGATGGTCGTCTGGCAGGACGGGACGCAGTCCCGCCATGACCTGTCGCCAGCGATCGCCAGCAAGAAATGGGCGGCGCCGCTGGCCGATACCGCTTTGTTTCGGTCCGCCGTCATCGAAGACGACGGCTGGCAGATCGTCTGGCCGGGCACCGATCTCGCGTTCAGCGCGGATGGCCTGTGGGAGGATGTGCATCCCCCGGCCAAACCCGCCGCGGACTGGATGTCGGCGCAGGACTTCGCCGGCTGGCTGCGCGCGATAGAATTCACCTACGAACGCGCCGCCGAGGCGCTTGGCACCAGCCCGCGCATGCTGAAATACTATGCGTCCGGCAAATACGAGGTCCCGAAAGCTATTTGCCTCGCCTGTATGCATTTGTCGGCCACCCGTTCACGGGACGCTCGGCGATAACGCCGCCCATTCGGGGCGAAGGATCGACATGATCAATTCGTCGTGGTGGCGCCCGAACAGATAGACATTGCCGCGTGCGACACCTTCGGCGATGAAGCCGACCGATTCATAAACGTGACGGGCGCGATGGTTGTCCGGAAATTGCCCAAGCCAGAAACGGTGGCACGGGGTTTCCGTGAAGACCTTGTCTATGAGGGCGCGCAGGAACTTCTTGCCGTGACCCTGTCCCGGCTTTGCTATTGCGATGCGCATCAGCAACGTGATGCCGTCTGCTGAATTCCAGTCCCGCAGAATTGCGAAGCCCACCGCCTGATCGCCATCGCGTGCGACGAAGTGGGCAGCGTGACCGTTAGCCATCCTGGCGCGATGCTGGGCGTCATCCGAACGGCCGATAAAGGCTTCGTAGCCTGGCAGCCGTTCGGTTTCCATGATGAATGGCAGGTCGGCTTCCGTTGCCCGCGCAATGGCGAACATTACGTCCCAATACCACCCAGTGCGATATACTTGATCTCCAAATAATCTTCGATGCCGTACTTGGAACCCTCGCGCCCCAGGCCCGAGGACTTCATCCCCCCGAACGGCGCGACATCGGTGGAGATGATGCCCTCGTTCACCCCGACGATGCCGTATTCCAGCGCCTCGGCGACGCGGAAGATGCGGCCGACATCGCGGCTGTAGAAATACGACGCCAGACCGAACTCGGTGTCGTTGGCCATCTGGATCGCCTCTGCTTCCGTTGTAAACCGGAACAAGGGCGCGACCGGGCCGAAAGTTTCCTCCCGGAAGATCAAAGCCTCGCGTGGGACATTCGCGAGCACGGTGGGTTCGAAGAACGTGCCGCCCAGGGCATGGCGATGGCCACCGGTAACGACGGATGCCCCTCGAGCCAACGCGTCCGCGATGTGTTCTTCGACCTTCGCCACGGCATCGGCGTTGATCAGCGGCCCCTGGCTGACGCCCGGTTCCATGCCGTTGCCAACCTTCATCGCCTCGACGGCCACTTTCAGCTTAGCGACGAAAGCGTCGTAGACCCCTTCCTGCACCAACAGGCGGTTGGCACAAACGCAGGTTTGCCCGGTATTGCGATACTTGGACGCCATGGCGCCAAGCACGGCCTGATCCAGGTCCGCGTCGTCGAACACGATAAACGGCGCGTTGCCACCCAGCTCCATGCTGGTCTTCTTCACGGTCGGCGCACACATCGCCAACAGCTTGGAGCCAACCTCGGTCGACCCGGTGAACGACAATTTGCGGACCAACGGATTGCCGGTCAGTTCCTCGCCCATCGGGCCCGACGGCCCCGTCAGAACGTTGCACACGCCCGCCGGCATACCGGCGCGTTCCGCGAGAACCGCAATGGCCAGCGCCGAAAAAGGAGTCTGGCTCGCCGGCCGGATCACCCCGGTGCAGCCGGCGGCCCAGCCGGGACCGGCTTTACGGGTGATCATCGCAGCCGGAAAATTCCACGGCGTGATGGCGGCAAACACCCCGATTGGTTCCTTGGTCACCAAAATGCGGCGCCCCCGGGCATTCTGAGGAATGGTGTCGCCGTAAACGCGACGCCCTTCCTCGGCGAACCATTCGATGAAGCTGGCGGCGTAGGCGATCTCGCCTTTCGACTCCGCCAGCGGTTTGCCCTGTTCGGCGGTCATGATGGCGCCGAGATCGTCGGTGTTCGCCAGCATCAGGTCCGACAGCTTGCGCAGGATCGCGCCGCGTTCCTTCGCCAGCTTCCCCCGCCACGCCGGCCAGGCCCGGGAAGCTGCCTCGATCGCGCGGCGGGTTTCGGCGGTGCCCATGGCTGGGACCTCGCCGATGGCTTCCCCGGTCGCCGGATTTTTCACGACCAGGGTTTTACCGTTATCGGCCTGCACCCATTTGCCGTCGAGGTAGTTGGCCTGACGGAAAAGCGTGGGATCGGTCAAATTCAGCGCGGAGACGGTGTTCAACATGGCGAGATCCTCCTGGCCGGGATGATAGGCGTGGATGGGCATTCAATCCAGAGTTTCGCGATACGAGTAGACCGCGACGCCAGTAGCGATCGCGGCGAACACTGCCATCGGCCAGACGTCCGCGGCGATATCGGCAAAACCATTGCCCTTTAGCAGAATGCCCCTGCAGATGCGAATAATATGAGTCAAGGGCAGCATTTCCCCAATCACCCGCGCCCAGAGCGGCATGCCGGCGAACGGATAGATAAAGCCCGACAGCATCATCGACGGCAGCAGCACGAATTGTGCCATTTGCTGCGCTTGCATCTGGGTGCGCGCAATGGTGGAAAACGTGAACCCCAATGCAAGGTTGCAGGCGATGAACAGGCCGAGCACCGCGAGCAGCAAAGGGATCGATCCGTGCACCGGGACACCGAACACAGCGACGGCGACAGCCAGGATCAGGAACACCTGCACGTAACCAAGGCCGACATAGGGCATGATCTTGCCCATCATGACCTCGAGCGGGCGAACCGGCATGGATAGCAGGTTCTCCATCGTCCCCGCCTCCCGCTCCCGCGTCATCGACAGGGCGGTGATGACCACGGTGGAGAAGCTCAGGATCACGCCGATCAGGGCGGGGACCACGTTCAGGGCGGTGATCGCTTCCGGGTTGTAGCGGGCGTGTACCATCACCTGAAACGGCACCGACATCGCGAGGTTTTGCAAAGCCACCGGCAAATCGCGCTGAAACGCGGTTCCGTTCAGCGCGTTCACCGCCGCGCTGGCCTGCGCGATGGCGGTGGGGTCGGTGGCGTCGGCATCCATCAGGATGGAGGGATGCTGCCCGGTGTCGACGTCGCGCGTGAAGCCGGGGGGGATGTTCACGACAAACAACACCTCCCCGCGTTTCAGGGCGTTGTCGGCTTGTTGTTCGCTGGTGAAGCGACGCAAGTCGAAATAGCCGGTATTGTTCAGCGCCGCTTCCAGATCGCGGGTGTAGCGGGACTCCTCGGCCGCCAGCACGCCAGTCGGCAGGTGCCTCGGGTTGGCATTCAATGCGTAACCAAACAGGAAAAGCTGGATAAGCGGCAGCATCACCGTCAGCCCGATGGTTGCCTTGTCCCGCCGCATCTCCAGCGTTTCTTTGTGCAAGACAGCCAAAAAGCGGCGGAAGGAGAATCCTTTCATCACGCCACCTTCCGATCATGCAAAAAATGGATAAACACGTCGTCCAAACGGGCTGGCACTTCCTCGGTCACAATGCCCGGCTGTTTCCCCTGCGCCCCGATCGAGCCCTCCAGCGCCGCTCGGTCCAGCCCGACGACACGCAACGCCTGACCGAAGATCGTCGCGCTTTCGACACCCGGGGTGCCGCGCAGTTTTTTCGATATCTTGTCGATCCCATCGCCGGTCAGTTCGAACACGATCAATTTGGCATCGCGCACCACGTCCTCGGCGGTGCCCTGCACGATCAGCTTGCCGCCGGACAGATACACCACGCGTTTGCAGCGTTCGGCCTCGTCCATATAGTGGGTGGAGACCAGGACCGTCATCCCGTCCGCCGCCATGTCGTTGATCAAGTCCCAGAATTCGCGGCGGGCTTTGGCGTCGACCCCGGCGGTGGGTTCGTCCAACAGCAGCAGCTTCGGCCGGTGCATGACGCATGCGGCGAGCGCCATGCGCTGCTTCCACCCGCCGGATAAATCGCGGGCGAACTGATCTGCCCGGTTCGCCAACTCCATCCGCTCCATGGTATCGGCGACGACCTTCGTTCGGTTGGGCAACTGATACAGCCGCGCCACGAAATCGAGGTTTTCCTCGACCGTCAGCTCCCCATAGAAGCTGAAGCGTTGGGTCATGTAGCCGACCTGCAAACGAATCTCCGCACTTTGCGTTATGACGTCCAGACCCAGGCACGTTCCACCCCCGGCATCGGGCTTCAGCAGCCCGCACAGCATGCGGATGGTGGTGGTCTTGCCGCTGCCATTGCCGCCGAGGAAGCCGCAAATTTCGCCCTCCGGCACTTGCAGATCCAAACCCGACACGACCTGCCGCGTGCCAAACTTCTTGCACAGGCCATGCACGTCGATGGCGAGGGCGCTCATGGCAGGATACGCACGGTCACCGGCTGGCCCGGTTTTAACACCGAAATGTCCGGCGGAGTCGGGCGCGCCTCGATCAAATAAACCAGCTTGGTGCGCGTGGCCTCGCTGTAGATCACCGGCGGGGTGTATTCCGCGCGCGGCGACACAAAGGAAATCACAGCCGTCAGGCCGGAGGGGCAGGCATCGCAGGTGACACCGATCCGAACGCCGCTATGCAACAAAGGCAGCACGGTTTCCGGCGCGAAGAAGCGGATTAGCAAATTCTCCGGCGGTAGTAACGACACCACCGGCACGCCGGCATTGGGCGTCTCACCCAGGCGCGCGTATACATCCGAAATGAGGCCCGCCGTCGGCGCCACCATCTGCCGTTGTGCCAGCCGCCACGCCGCCTGCGCCAATTGCGCCCGGTTTTCCGCCAATACGGCGATTTGCGCCCCGATCTCCTGCGCTCGGCCTGTTGGCGATCGCTTCAGCGCCAAAATCGCCTCGGCCGCCTGCACCTTGGCGGCCGCCGACAGCATGTCCGCCCGAGCCTGATCGCGGCGCTGCACGCTCATGGATTGGGTTTTGACCAGCGTTTCCGCCCGCGCGAAATCGGTGGCGGTACGCTGCAATATTGCGTTGCTGTCTGCAAGCGTCGCTTCGGCCTGGGCGATCTCGGCATCGCGCCCGGCGGCTTGCAGGTTGGCAAGCCGAGCCTCCGCCTCCCGCACACGGGCGGCAATTTCGTCGCGGGAGGCAGCGTCGTTGACGTCATCCTGGGCGAACAGCAACTGGCCTGCCGTAACGGTATCGCCAGCTTTCACCGGAACCTGTGTCAGCCTGCCCTGGAGAGGAGGGCCGATGCGCACGAACGCGGCATCCACGTAACCTTGCCAGACATTCGCGTCGCCCGCCCGCGGGAACCACCACCACAACCCCCCCGCCGCCGCCGCCAAAACCACGAGAAGCAAGGCCGCTCTGGTCTTCATGACCGGGGTTCCAGGCCGCGCAGCAATATATCCATGTGCGTCTCCATCACCGCCTTGGGGTCGATGGCGATTTGCGTGTGCTGCCCAAGCGAGTGCTTCCACAAAGCCATCATCAGAAATGGCGCGATGAATGTGGGGATGGCCGACTGCGGATCGACGCGACGCAGCTCGCCCCGTTCGATGCCGCGGTTCAAAATGCTGGTGAGAAGCGCCATAGCGCGCATCACCACCTCATCGGCATACATCCTGGCGATCGCGGGGAAATTGCCGGACTCTGCCAGGACGAGCTTCGGAATGGCGGTTAGATTGGTATCCAGCACCTGAAGCAGACGGCCAGCGATCTGACGCAGCAAGACCGGTGCCGGTGCCTGGTCGGCGGCGACGGCATGCTCCATGGCTTCCAGGTTAGGCAGCAAGCCCTGGCGAAGCACTGCCCGGAAAAGATCCTCCTTTGTCGGGAAATACAAATACAGCGTTCCTTTGCTCACCCCCGCTCGGGTCGCGACATCCTCCAGCCGGGTGGCGGCGAACCCGCGCTCGCTGAACAACGCCAAAGCCGCATCGGCGATTTCAGTGGGGCGGGCGTCCTTGCGGCGGCGCCGAGCGGGTTGTGGTGGCAACATACATCGCAGTTAATGACCGGCCGGCCGGTAATCAAGGGCCGCGAATAATTTCTGTCCGCGTTAACGGTTCGTCAACACTTCGTCGGCATGATTGTCCGGCGGTGCGCGAATTGCGCTTGCCATGCATTCAAATTGTATCTATGTTCTGGAGGTCAGCCGGTGATCTACGAATGGGACGAAGCCAAGCGGGCCACCAACTTGGCCAAGCACGGCATCGATTTCGAGGAAGTCAGATCGTTCGACTGGGACAAGGCGCTGATCCAGGAGGACCTCCGCAGAAACTACGGCGAACGCCGCTGTAAGCCGATTGGGGTCATGGGGCGGACGCTGGTTGTCGCGGTGGTCGCTTACACCGATCGGGACGAAGCGACGCGGATCATCGGCGCCAGATTGGCGAGCAACAAGGAAAGAGCGTTTTATGAAACCGCATTCCCCTGAAACCGAAGCCGCCATCCAGGCCGGCATCGCACAGGACCCGGACAATCCCGAATGGACCGCGGAAGACTTCGCGCGCGCCCGCCCGGCCGCCGAGGTCGCACCCGATCTGGTCGCCGCCTGGCGCCGGTCGCGCGGCCCGCAGAAGAAGCCAACCAAGGAACTTGTGTCCCTGCGGATCGAACGGGACGTGCTGGATCGCCTTCGCGCCTCCGGGCCCGGCTGGCAAACGCGGGCCAACGACATGTTGCGCGCGGCGGTGTTGGGTTCCTGAATCGGCTTGCCAGCATCGCCGGGCGGGTCCAGAAGCCCGCCGTTGCATAGGAAAAGCCGCCATGGTCCCGCGTTACACCCGTCCCGAAATGGCTGCCATCTGGGCGCCCGAGAACCGCTTCCGGATTTGGTTCGAGATCGAGGCCCTGGCCGCCGAGGGCATGGCTCGCATGGGCGCGATCCCCGAGGAAGCCGCTCGCAACATTCGTGAGAAGGGTAACGCCAAGGTCGCCCATATTACCCAGGCCGATCTCGATCGCATCGATGAGATCGAAGCGGTCACCCGGCACGACATCATCGCCTTCCTGACCTGGCTGGCCGAGGGCATCGGCCCCGACAGCCGCTTCGTGCATCAGGGCATGACCAGCTCCGACGTGCTGGACACCTGCCTGGCAGTGCAGCTGACCCAGGCGGCGGATTTGCTGCTAAAGGACATCGATGCCGTGTTAGCGGCGCTGAAGCGCCGAGCGATCGAGCACAAGAACACCCTGACCATCGGCCGCAGCCACGGCATCCATGCCGAACCGACCACGTTCGGGATCAAGCTCGCCGGCCACTACGCCGAATTCGCCCGCAACCGCGACAGGTTGGTCCACGCGCGCGCCGAGATCGCCACCGCCGCGATCTCCGGCGCCGTGGGCACGTTTGCTCACCTCGATCCCGAGGTCGAAGAATACGTGGCGCTCCGCCTCGGCCTGACCGCGGAAACCGTGTCCACCCAGGTCATTCCGCGCGACCGCCACGCCGCGTTCTTCTGCACGCTGGGCGTGATCGCCAGCGGGATCGAGCGTCTGGCCACCGAAGTGCGGCATTTGCAGCGCAGCGAACTCCGGGAAGCCGAGGAATTCTTCCACCCGGGGCAAAAGGGTTCCTCGGCGATGCCGCACAAACGGAACCCGGTGCTGAGCGAGAACATCACCGGCTTGGCCCGTGTCGTGCGCGCCGCCGTCGTGCCCGCGCTGGAGAACGTCGCACTCTGGCATGAACGCGATATCAGTCACTCGTCCGTTGAACGCGTCATCGGACCGGACGCCACGCTGGCACTGGATTTCGCGCTGATGCGGCTGGCGGGGATGATGGAAAAATTGGTAATTTATCCGGAACGGATGCTGGCCAACCTGGATAGCCTGGGCGGGGTCGTGCATTCCGGCGAAGTGCTGCTGGCGCTCACCCGGTCGGGCATTTCCCGCGAAGACGCTTACCGTATTGTCCAGGCCTGCGCGATGGAAACCTGGACCAAACTCGGCACGCCCGAGGGGAAGAACTTCCGCGCAAACCTCGAAGCCGACCCGGAGGTTGCCGCCCGCGTGCCGTCCGATGTGCTCGACGCCGCGATGGACCCGGCGATTCATTTGCGGTCGGTGGACCGGATTTTCGAGCGGGTGTTCGGGGTGAGGTAAGCGGGGAGAGACCACCGCTCCCACTGGATGGCTGGATGTCCGGTCAAGCGGTCGGCCAGAGCGGCGATGTCGATCTGATTTGGATTACAGAGATACGTCGTCGTAATCTATCGCATAGCTGCCAAAATAATCCTCAACGCTCATGTCGCGCGGTTCAACAATGGAAAACGCGCCATGCTTCAACACAAACGTGCCGGAAAACTCAATTCTTTTCATCCATTTCTCAATATTATTGCGGGCCACACCGATTTCCTCGGTGTTAAACACACTAGGCTCCAACAGAAACCAAAAAAATACCTCGATTTCTGGAGCATCCCAGTTTGGGGTTGGTTGGACTCGTACTTCTCTGAGCGTAGCAACGAGTTTACCTTCAGAGCTGTTTTTTCCGTTTTTATCCTTGATGTTATTCCGGAATTTCCGCAATGCGGCATTAAATCCATCGGGGAATGCGAATCGCTGCCGCTTCCGTGCCAAAGCATTGGCGAAGGTTACGCGCTCCATGTCTGTCCCGCAGCCCTCAACGCGCGACCACCCCGCAAGAACGGACTTTTCGATCGTCATCGTGCGATCAAGGTCAGCCACAAGCCTTTTTCCGGCCAACTGTGGCAGATAGGCATAACTCGGCCGCCGCCCCTTCCGGACGTCTTCCAGAGTTCTTTCGTCCGATACCGGAATAAGCGGCGACACCTCAACAAATTCGCAGTGTGTGCACTTTTTGATAATATCGCAGGTCTGCGTAACCACAACTAGACCTTCTACAGGAGTTAAAACTTCGAATGTATCGTATTTGTCAGAGACACCCTCGGCAGCGTCCCGTGAGGCTTTCGTCAGTGGACTCCTACGGTCAGCGAGATGAACCATAAACATATCAACGCCAAGGGCCACATCGCCTTGCCTCCAGTCTTGAAGGGCTTGGTCGATACGTTCGATCTCGGCCTCGTCCATCGAGCCGATCATTAGACTGTCACACCCGCTTCGTGTGGAGACGCGCTGGCAAGAATGTGCCCGCGCCGCCTCGAATACGCTCGGGGTTTGTTCCGAGCATATCAGCTACTGAAATCCGCTCTGCCCGCGCCGTTGAGCTAGGCACGTCTGACTGGGCAGAAGGCCTCCGTCCACGCCCGCGGCCGGCGAATGCTACAGCTTCGTCGAACGCATGATCGCGCAAGAGATCGCTGATCGTACGCCCGTCCTCCAAAGGTGTCAGCAGCAATTGACGGTTCTCAGTCGCGGTTCCGCGATCCACAATCCGCAAAGCTACCAGCAAATCCCGCACTTGCTTCTCATTGGGGCTATTGATTGGTCCGCCGTTAGCCCAAAGGTGAACGCTCCGGCGTGTCACGCCGAGAACGTCGGCCAGACTCTCCCACGTCAACCCCGACAAACGCCGCAATTCATGCAGCGCGCGGCGCACTTCAAAGCCTTCCTGAACAACCAAAGGGACAGACTGATTAGGACTTACAGCGGAGAACGCGCGACGTACCTGGGGCGGCCGCTCCGTAACCATCGGGATCGTATTCGAGGTGCTTTCAGCCTTCCCCCAACCGGGACTGTGGACCCTTTCTGGCTCGTCATAGGGGCGAGGGGCTCCCGTGGTGTTAAGGGTCAACAGGAGGACTGACATCGGTAAGGCCCACAGAGCCGGACCGGGTGAGGGGGCGCTTTTGTAAGGGTTTACCATTGCGGGGGCACACTGCATGTTCATACCTTCCCGCTATAGGTTTGCAAAAATTCCGGAGTCACCATCCAGCGGAAAACTGCATAAACGCGTTCAGCCGCGAGTCTGGCCGTGTCGATGACTGTCGCGGTGTTAAACGCGGCATCTTCCTCGGTCCGAGACACGTCAAGGTCGATCAACCAAGAATCCTCGCCCAAAGGGGGGATTAGATTTGGGTCAATAGTCATTCCAGCAGGAATTTTTCCCCATCGGGCCACCAAATCACCTGGTTCAGCTTTCACGTGGATCTCGGTGAAAAATTGCTTGGCATTCTCTCCCAGGGAGCCTGCGATCCCCATAACCTCTGTCCGCAGTAGCGACCCAATTCGGGAAACGGGCTCACCTATGATCTGATCAATATAGCGCATACCAAGCCGCGTCACGTGCGAAGGGGCTAGCGTGGCCTCCAAGGCATGGAGGATAACCTGAAGCCGCTCCAGGAAATCCTTGCGGCTTTGATAGGCGCGCGACTCCAGGGATATGAAGTCCTGTGTAAGGCTTATCCTCCACTTCCACGCGGCGCCCATCCCATCAGCAAAGCGCCAGTGCACCGCCATGCCGCCGAAAGGACTGAGTTGTCGGGCCGGATCAACGATCAGTGCTGTCGGGATCTCCTCCCGCGTAAGATGCGGATAGGTTTTCCGTATGACCTCCTGAAAGACAGCCACCCTGTCCTGATTCTGGACGGCCAGCAAAGCCGGAAAGCGGACCTGCGCGATAACACTGATCAGGGGAGCCGCGCGGAGGGCGATCTCCTTTGGGGGCACGCCGCGCAACGGCATCTCGATCTGGTCCGCCATAATGTCCTCCATTCGTTGGATACACCCTATATGTGAAATCCAATGTGAAATCCAATGTGAAATTACTCGGATATCCCTAACGCAAAACCGATCCCGCGTCAAGGTCTATACGTTTTTTTTCCTACCCCCTCTTCGCTTTCAACCATTCGCTTCGTCAGCCCAGAATCTCCCGATGAGCTCCCCCCTTGTAAGTTACCGACACCATCATTCCCGTCGAGTACCCCGAACTTGCCTGAGTGGTATGGAACCGTGCCCCCAGTCGTCCGACCCCAGGCAAGGAAATCCCGGTCTGTGCGAAG
>JANXTL010000067.1 GCA_025352375.1 Acetobacteraceae bacterium
GCTCCCATTCTAGGCGGCCAGAACGGCTTGGTGAAGATCGTCAGTGCGTCTCCGCCCGACCGGAGCGACACCCCGATAACGGCATCGTAACATCAACCGGCAGGTGTTCCACTTATCGAAAGCGAAATGCTGTCCAGAGAAACCCGGCCACCTCTCAACAACGGCCTGAACCAATGACTCATTGTCAGGTGATCCATCGTCAGGTCGGCGAGGCCGGTACGTCGTTGGTTTCGTCAATTGGTATTAATCGTGGTAGCGACCCGCATTACCGCGTGCGCCCGCACAGAACGGTACGGGCGGCATTCCTGCATACGGCTCCCACCTTGGATGTTTGACGCGGCAGCGCTGAGCCGGTCAGGGGGGATATGCAGGGGTTCGTTATCCGGGGGGTTGGGCAGCCAGCGATCGGCCAGTCTGTCCATGTCCAACCATGTCTTTCGGTCCCTCTGGTTGCGCTGCCGGAGGTCGACAACCGGCGACGGAACGCCCCAATCGTAAGTGTGTTGGTAGGTGAAGTAACCTCGCACGACCGTCCCGAGTCAACGGCACTGTTCGGCAACGTCCTGGTGCCAGCGTTGCCGGAGGTTTTCCGCGATTCCCAGGCGTTTCGCCATTTTACGTTCGGGTCGCGTGTGCCGGGACAGCAGGAATTTGCCCTGCCGCAAGCGCGTGCAGATATGCGGGAACCCAAGGAAGCTAAAGATGTGCGGCTTGCGTTACCTACGCGCCGCTCGCGCGGTTTGTTAGCGTGGTAACCACAGCCTCCACCTTTAGCCCCGGAGGGAGAGCGGCCAAAGCAACTACATCTAGACGCCAGCCGTCGCGGCGACCTCGGCGGCGAAATCTTCCTTCGGCTTCTCGATGCCCTCGCCGAGCTGGAAGCGAGCGAACCCGGTCAGCTTGACGCCGGCCTTTTTAGCGACGGCCTTAACCCGGCTCTCGCCGTCGTGCACCCACACCTGCTCCAGCAGCACCACTTCCTCATAGTACTTGCGGATGCGGCCTTCGACCATCTTCTCGATAATGGCTTCGGGTTTGCCTGACGCGCGCGCCTGTTCGGTGAGCACGGCTTTCTCGCGTTCCAGCGCGGCGGGGTCGACATAATCGACATCCAGCGCTTCCGGACGAGTGGCGGCGACGTGCATGCCGACCTGACGGCCGAGCGTTTCCAGCACGGCGGATTCGCCAGGGCCTTCGAGTGCTGCGAGCACGCCGATCTTGCCGAGACCCGGCTTGACCGCGGCGTGCATGTAGGTAGCGACCACGCCCTGCGGCACGGTCAGTACCTTGGCGCGGCGGATGTTCATGTTCTCGCCGATTGTTGCGACCAGATGAGTCAGCTCCTCCGCGATTGTGCGGCCGGTGCCGGGGTAGGGCTGGGCGCTAATGGTCGCGAGGTCGTCGCCGACATTCAGCGCTGTCTGCGCCACTTGCTGGACGAACGCTTGGAACGTCTCGTTGCGCGATACGAAGTCGGTTTCGGCGTTCACTTCAACCACGGCGGCTTTACCGGGGGCGGAGGCAACGGCGACCAGACCTTCGGCAGCCACGCGGCCGGACTTTTTCGCCGCGGCGGCGAGGCCCTTCTTGCGTAGCCAGTCGATGGCCTGCTCTATGTCGCCGTCGGTGTCGATCAGCGCCTTCTTGCAGTCCATCATGCCCGCGCCGGTCTGTTCGCGCAGGTCCTTCACCAGGGCAGCGGAAATCGCGGCCATGTTCTTTCTCCTGGTTGTCTGGGGGTGCGCCAGGCGCACCCCCAGGGTTTACGCAGTCGCTGCTTCGGGGGCGTGTTCGGCTTCCGGCATCGCTTCGATCGGCAGTTCCTCACCGGCGCCGATATCGACGCCCGAGGACGCCATCTCGGCGCTGATGCCATCCAGCACCGAACCCGCGATCAGGTCGCAGTACAGCGTGATAGCGCGGATCGCGTCGTCGTTGCCGGGGATCGGGAAGGTCACGCCGGTTGGGTCGGAGTTGCTGTCCAGGATCGCGACAACCGGGATATGCAGCTTGTTCGCTTCCTCGACCGCCAGCTTTTCCTTGTTGGTGTCGATGATGAACAGGATGTCCGGCAGGCCTCCCATTTCCTTGATGCCGCCCAGCGAACGCTCCAGCTTCACCTGGTCACGGGTGATCTCGAGGATTTCCTTCTTGGACAGGCCCTGGTTCTGGTTGGCCAGCTGCTCCTCGATCTGGCGCAGGCGCTTGATCGATCCGGTGATGGTCTTCCAGTTGGTCAGCGTGCCGCCGAGCCAGCGGTGGTTGATATAGTACTGGCCGCAGCGCTTGGCGGCGTCGGCGACATGTTCCGCGGCGGCGCGCTTGGTGCCGACGAACAGCACGCGCCCACCGGCGGCGGTCACGTCGCGCACGGCGCGGAGGGCGCGATCCAGCATCGGCACGGTCTGCTGCAGGTCGATGATGTGGACCTGGTTGCGGATGCCGAAAAGATACGAGGCCATCCGCGGGTTCCAGCGGCGGGTGTGGTGTCCAAAGTGAACGCCGGCTTCGAGCAGCTGGCGCATCGTGAAATCGGGCATCGCCATGGGGCGTGCTCCTTTCATTGTGGTCCGGTTGAGCCTCCGCGAGGGTTTGCCGTCCGGCCTTGCGGCCTGGCGGCACCGGAATCCGGCCTGGATGGTGATCCAGGCAGAAAGGCGCCCCGCGTGCGAATTTACCGGGGCACCGTGCCCCAGTGGGCCGGCATATGGCGGAACCGGAGGTTTGGCGCAAGCCCTATGGGGATTTGTCCAGTGCAATCGCCTGAATCGGTTCGAGATCGACAACCAACGGCGGCGCGGTCGGGGTAAAGAATTTCAAACGCAGATGCAGGCGGATTGCCGCGGGTTCGCGCAGATTTTAAAGAGCGTTCGCAAGAATCATCCCTCCCAGGCCTGGGCGTCGGGCGCACCTGCGAAGCGGCGTCAGCATCTTCCAGTTGACCTGTAGCATGGCCTTAAGCCTCCGCAGGCGAGGACACAGCACCGTATCGAACCAGATGTCGCGGCACCGCGCAAGCCGAGAAGCGCTGCGGCACTAGAGCGTGATCGCCTGAGGTTGACTTCAACCTCGGGCGTGAATCACCCTCTCAAACAAAGGCTTAGACCATGATCCAACGCCGAGATCGCATGCAACCTCAAACGATCATGGTCTAAGCCATGGCAGCACACGCGCGCGTTGATGCGGCCGCGCAAAAATAAACCGCCATGTCCATTTTTCCGCCCCCGCGTTAACGGAATATTAACCATTTCCTTGTAACACCTTGCCTCGTGCCCGGGCATCCCGCCCGGCAGCAGCGTTACGAGGCCCCAACCGCCCATGCCGGACTATCCTCCCGGAGCGGCGCTTCCCGCGCCCGCCGCGACGTCCCTGGTGGGCACGCCCCATCGCGGACCGGAGGTTCTCAGCGCAAGCGCGATGCTGGGCATCCTGCGGCGTCATCTGTTCGCCTGGCTGGCGGTAACGCTGTTGGTCCCCATCGCCGGCATTGTCGCGGTGCACCGGCTCTCCCCGGTCTACACCGCCTCAGGCATGCTGATTTACGAGCCGAACGAGTACAAAGCCCAGGCGATGCAAAGCGTGCTGCGGCAGGATCCCGCCACCGAAGCGACGATGGCGAGCCAGGCGGAGCTGCTGCAAAGCCTGCACATCGCGCAGAAGCTCGCCGAACGCGGCGGCCTGGAAAACAACCCGGAATTCAATCCCGCGCGCCGGCCGCCATCTTGGACAAAGCGGCTGCTCGCCTGGATGCCGCGCGATCCGCCGCCGGACCCTCAAGGCCCCGTCCTGAATCAAAACCGTGACGCGATGCTGCTGGCGGTGCAAGCCGCGCTGCACGCCAAGCCGGTTCGTTTCTCCCGTGTGCTGGAGGTCACGTTCACCGCCCGGGACCCCGTCGTCGCCGCCGCGGCAGTGAACAACGCGATGGATGTCTACATCAAGGATCAGTACGGCAAGAAGGCTCGGGCGGTGCATCGGGCGACCGAACAATTGCGCCTGCGGGCCGATGCGCTGCGTCAGGAAACCCGCCAGAACGAAGATGGCATAGCCGCCTATCGGTCCCGGCTGGGCATGTTGCAAGGCATGCACGCCGGGTTCGACGCGGAGCAGGTCACCCACATGACCGAAGGCCTGGTGCGCGCTCGCGCCGAACTGGCGAACGCCGATGCTCGCCTCGATGCCGCCAGAGGCAAGGCCGGTGCCGCGGCACAGGCTGCCATCGCGCCATCGGTCGTGCAATTGCGGGCCCAACAGGACCAACTCGCCGCCCAGGCACAGGCCCGACAGGCACGGCTCGGTGCGAGCCACCCCGAATCCGAGGGACTGCGCCGCCAAGCGGAAGCCGCGCAGCGCGCCGTCCTGGCGGAGATCGCCCATGTCGTGGCCTCAATCGAGGCGGAACGCCGCGCCGCCAAGGACCGGGTCGAAGCGTTGGAAGCCAACCTTCGTAACGCCCGGGATGAAGCCGACCGCACCGCTCGGGCGCAAATCCCCCTGAACGCGTTGCAGCGCGACGCCGATGCAGCCCGCGCGGAATTGCAGGCGGTGCTACTGCAAATCCAGGACACCGCGCAGAAGGCATCGATCGAAACGGCCGAGGCGCACGAAATTTCCCAGGCGTTGCCACCGCAGCACCCGAGTTGGCCGCCGTCCGGGCCGTTCACCGCGGCGGCGGTCGGGGCGGGCGTGTTCCTCGGGCTTCTGACGGTCTACCTGCTGCATCTTTTCGACGCCGTGGTGAGCAGTGGAGAGGACATCAGAAACGCCACCGGCCTGCCGTGTTTCGCCCTGCTGCCAGCGGTCGGAAGGCGCGCATTGGGCCATCGGCGGGTCGAGGATTACGTCGCACGCCGCCCGTTGACCGCCTTCGCGGAGCAAATTCGCGGCCTGCGCGCCGGGCTTTGGCTGGGTGCCCACCGGCCGCGCGTCGTCGCCATCACCGCCGCCCGTCCTGGGGAAGGCAAGACCGTGCTGACGCTGTCCCTCGGGCGTTCCGCGAAGCTGGCGGGGGAGAAAGTGCTGCTGATCGAATGCGATCTGCGACAACCGAGATTCGCCCGCATTTTCGGCGCGGACGCGGAGCCCGGCCTGTCGGATTATCTGCGCGGGGCGGTGCCCTTGGCGGACATCGCGCGGGAGGATCCGATCACCGGCCTGGCCTATATACCGGCCGGAAAGCCCGGCGGAGATATGCTGTCGCTGTTCCTGTCCGACGCGATGGCTCGGCTGGTGAACACGGTCCGGGACCATTACGACCTGGTCCTGCTGGACACCCCCCCGGTGCAAGCAATGAGCGAGGCACGGGTCGCGGCGGCAATCGCGGATGCGGTGCTGCTGTGCGTCCGCTGGCGCCACACGCCGCGGGCTGTGCTGCGGCACGCGTTCGACCTGTTGCGGGAGACGCATGCCAACGTCATCGGAACGGTACTGACCCGCGTCGATCCAAAAGCCCATGTGCGCTCGGGCGCGGCGGATGCCGAGGTGTACCACCGCCGCTACCGCGCGTATTACCGATGACCGAGATCGTTGCCAGGCGCGATCGCGATGCGATTTGGGCGGCGCCGCTGGCGGCCGGGATTCTGCTGTGGCCAGCGGTCTGGAACGGGTACCCGATCGTGTTCGCCGATACGGGAACGTATTTGTCGCAGGCGATCGACCGCTACCTCGGGTGGGACCGGCCACCGTTCTACTCGCTGTTCATGCTGCCGCTGCACATGACGGTAACGACCTGGCCGGTGATCCTGGCGCAGGGACTGCTGACGGTCTGGGTGCTGCGGCTGGTGTGCGGGGTGCGCTGGCGCTGGCTGCCGGTGGTGGTGGCGCCGCTCGCGGTGGGCACGTGGCTGCCGTTCCTGGTGTGCCAACTGATGCCCGATGTGTTCACGCCGCTATTGGTGCTCCTTTTGTGTGCCGGAACGACGAAGTGGCGCTGGGTCGCGTTCGCCGCATTCGCCATCGCCGCGCAGCAATCGAGCTTGCTCCTGTCGGCGGCGATTCTGCCACTGACCGCCCTGACGAGGCGGCGGCTGTTTGTCGCCCCACTCCTCGCCATCGCCGCTCTCCTGACCGTCAATTTCCTCGGACATCACCGCCTCGCCATCTCCCCCTATGGCAACGTTTTCCTGCTGGCCCGTGTCGTCTACGACGGTCCGGGGATGGATGTGTTGCGGCAGGACTGTCCGGAGTCTGGATGGCGGTTATGCGCGTATCTCGACCGGTTCCCCCCGACATCCGATGAGTTCCTGTGGCGACCGGACAGTCCGATCGTGCTGGCGGGCGGGCACAAGGCCGTATCCGCCGAAGCCGACGCCATCATCGCCGCCGCGTTGCGTGCCGAACCGGGCCGGCAACTGCGCGCTACGCTGCGCAATGGGATGGACCAACTGACGCGCTATGCCTCGGGCGACGGGCTGGAGCCGTGGCCGGCCGAGGTCACCCCCTGGATCGAACGCGACTTCCCGGCCGCCGAGCAGGCGCGGTATGCGAACGGGCTGCAAGCGCGCGGGCTGTTGGTGCTGCCGCCCGGGCTGGCGGCCTTGCACGCCTGGGTCGCGCGAACGGGTGTCCTGGCCTGCCTCGCGCTGCTGCCTTTTGCGATCTGGCGGCGCTATGAACCCGGGAAAATCCTTTTGGTCGTTTTGGTGGCGCTGCCTGCCAGCGCGCTTATCACCGGCGGTTTGTCCACGCCGCACGATCGTTATCAAAGCCGGATCATGTGGTTGCCACCCTTCGTCGCGGCGCTTTCCTTGGTCTCGATGTACCGGCGTCCCGCATGAAGCGGCACATCTTCTGGTCGGGCCTCGAAGCCGCGGGCGGCGCCATGCTGTCGGTGATCTCCGCCTTCGCCATCGCGCGCCTGATCGGACCTGGGGAGCTGGGAGTAGGTGCGGCGGCCGCCGCCGTGCATGTGCTGTTGTGGGTCGCCGTCAACGCGCTGTTCGCCGATGCCTTGGTGCAGCGTGCTGGGGTCGACGATACTGTGGCGTCCAGCGCGTTCTGGGCCTCGGTCGGCGTCGGTGTGCTGGCGATGCCGGTGCAGATCGGGTCCGGCTGGGTGTTGGCCGGCTTGCTGCACGACGACCGGTTGGTGCCGATGGCCCTGCTCCTGGCGCTTCCTTTGCCGTTGGTTGGGGCAGGCGGCGCGATGCAGGGGGTGTTGACCCGCGCACGGGGATATAGGGCGCTGGCGGTGCGAACGATCGTGGGCCAGGGGGCTGGGGCGGCGGTCGGCATCGTGCTGGCGTCGAATGGCGCTGGGGCATGGGCGACGGTAGTGCAACTCGCCGTTTCGTCGTTTGCCGGTGCGGCGACCTTATTGGCGGCGGCGGGTTGGCGGCCGCGATTGGTCTTTTCGGCGCACGCGGTGCGGGGCTTGCTGACCGTGGGATTGCCGCTCACCGCCAGCACGCTGGTGCAGCTCGGCCGTTACCGGCTGTTCGCCATTCTTATCGGCGGCACCGCGGGCGCGGCGGCGCTTGGGCAGGTGCATGTTGCGTTCCGCCTGGTCGATACGGTGCGGGAACTCGCGTTCACCGCGCTTTGGCGGCTGATGCTCCCGATCCTGTCGGAGCAGCAGCACGACCGCACGGCGCTGCTGGCGACGGTTGACCGGCTATTGCGGCTGTCGAGCCGGCTGTTACTGCCGTTGTGCGCGGTTCTCGCGGTGAGTCTGGTGCCGGTGGTCTCGGTGGTCCTGGGGCCGAGCTGGGCTGCGGCGGGGCACGCGGCGTTGCCGTTGGTGGGGCTGATGGCTTTGCTGGGCCTGATGTTTCCGTCGGGCGTGGCATTGGTGGCGGCTGGTGGCGCGCGGCAGGCGCTGTATGCCAATCTCGCCGGGCTGGTCGCGACTTCGGTGCTGGTGCTGATCGCCCGCCCGGCGGACCCCTGGCACGCGGTGCTGGTGTGGTGCGGCGGGCAGCTGTTCGTCAGTCCGTATTCGATGTGGATGAACGGAAAGATGTTGGGGGTGGGGCCGCTCCGGCCGTTGCGCGCCGGGCTGGCGTGGCTGGTGCCGAGCGCGGTTCTGGCGTGGATCGCGATTGCATCGGGTGTCTGACAGGGGCAGGATCGGGGCCAGACGACCCCATCGCGTCCATGAGGCCCCCATGCCCACCTACGACTACCAATGCGCGACCTGCGGCCCGTTCCGCGACTCCTACCCGATGTTGGCTTTTGCCGATCCGCAGCCCTGCCCAAATTGTGAAGCGCTTTCGCCACGCGCCTTGACGCTGCCGGCGCTGTCCGGTGGGGCGCAGGAAAACGCGCCCTCGACCGGGTCGTGGTCCTCGCATGCCGGGGGCTGTGCGTGCTGCGCGGCGCCGCGCCGTCTGGCGGCCGAAGCGGTATGAACACCGCATTCCGGTGCGAAAAGCGCCCTGTCATGGGCGCCAAGGGCATGGTCGTCACCAACCACCCGCTTGCCTCGGCCGCCGGGGCTGAGATGCTGGCGGCCGGCGGCAATGCCATCGATGCCGCCATCGCCGCGTTTTTTACCCTGACGGTGGTGGAGCCGATGATGGTCGGCATCCTCGGCGGCGGCATGGCGCATATCCGCCTCGCCGACGGCACCCACACCGTGATCGACGGGCAGAGCACCGCGCCGGCCGCGACCGGGCCCACCACCTATACCCCGGACCCCAACGCCCCACCCGGCACCATGGAGACACTCGGCCGCAAGAACGCGCTGGGTCCTAGTTCGGTTGGCGTGCCGGGGAACCTGATGGGTTGGTGCGAGGCGCTGGCCCGGTTCGGCACCTTTCCCCTCGCCGACGTGATGGAGCCAGCGATCCGGCATGCCTCCCGAGGGTTCCGGGTTACGCCGTATCTGCACGAGTGCGTGAACGACTGCGCCGCCGACATGGCGTTGGACGTCGAGATCGCGCGCGTTTACCTGCCCGACGGTGCGCCGATCCGCGCCGGCACGCGGCTGGTGACCGGCGATTACGCCGAGACGCTACGTACCGTTGTGAAGCAAGGCCCCGACTGCCTTTATCACGGTAGCCTCGGCTCGCATTACGCGCAGTGGATGGGGCAGAACGGTGGGTTCATCGCCAAGGCCGACCTGTCGGGCTATCGCACCATCACGCGCGAGGCCCTGCGCGGCACCTATCGCGGGTTCGAAATCGTCGGCCCGCCGCCGCCGACGTCGGGGCCGCTGCATATCGTTCAGATGTTAAATATCCTGGAAGGATACGACATCGGCGGGCAGGGCTTCGGCGCCCCGGCCACGGTACATCTGCTGGCCGAGGTGCTGAAGATTGCCTTTGCCGACCGCGCGGCGGCGACGGCCGATCCGGCGTTCGTGCAGGTACCGGTCGAGAAATTGCTGTCGAAACAATATGCCGCCGAACGCCGTGCCCAGATCGAAATGGAGCGCGCCCAGGCCTGGACCGCCGAGGTCGAACCCGGGGACTTGTCGTCCCACACCACCCACCTGACGGTGGCCGACGGGATGGGTAACGTTGTCGCCTCGACCCAAACCATCAACTCGCTGTTCGGCGCGCGGGTCATGGTGCCGGGCACCGGTATGATCCCGAACAATTACATGTTCGTGTTCGATCCGCGTCCGGGCCGAGCGAGTTCGGTCGCGGCGGGCAAGCGGGTGACGTCGTCGATGTCCCCCGTCATCGTGCTGAAGGATGGAAAACCCGTGTTCGCACTGGGGCTGCCCGGTGGCCTGCGGATTTTCCCGAGCGTGATGCAGGCACTGTCCAACCTGATCGATCACGGTATGACTGTGCAGGAAGCAGTGGAAGCTCCGCGAGTCTGGACGCAGGGCCATGCGCTGGAAATCGAAACCGGATTTTCTCCCGCTGTGTTCGATGCGATGCGGGCGCGCGGCCACGATGTGGCCAGCGTCGGCAACGTCGCCGGCGGCATGAGCGCGATCCGCTTCCATGACGACGGCATGTTGGAGGGTGCGGCCTGCTGGCGCGCCGACGGCACGCCTATCGGCATTGGCGGCGGGCTGGCCCGCCCCGGCGTTCGGTTCCGGCCGGAGGCGCAGCGAAACTGACTTTGCGCTTTTACGCGTCCGCCCGCATGTAGAGGCTGGAGTCGTAACGGTTCTGCGCTTGACCACGAGGACGACGGATTTTTAGGGAAAAGGATGTGACCCAGGATACGATCAAAGCTGCGATTCGCGAATTTCTCAATAACTGTTTATCGAAGGCTTCGAACGCCGGGTTACGACTCGAGGTGATTCGAGGTGTTGCCTTGTATGATGGCACTCGCGACGAACAGTTCACTTCCCTCACCTCATTTGAACCGACGACGCAGGCCCTTACGACCCTACCCAATTTCGGAGAGCGCTATGGAAACGATAGTCGCAATCCAATCCTTCTACAGTTTCTTTATCAATATTTCGAACGAGTTGATAATCTGCAATTCCATGAGGCTGCATTTGAGAGCTTATGGATCGATTTTTTAGCAGAATTAGCCGAAGCACATTGGATATACTGCGGCGTTGCGAATTTGCGGTATTTCCGTCTTGAGGACGATGCCCCTACAGCCACTCAGATCGAATTGGGAGATGGAATTAGTATCCGTGGCCGATGTCCTGCCGACCTCAAGTCTCTTGGCTTCGATGATCTAATCTGGGAGCGGATCGAAGAGGACTGGAGAATACCGTTTGGGCCCAGCTCCTATGTTCTTGTGAGCGAGCACCGGGCTCCGAAAAGTCCTGTCAACCTGATTCGGATGGAGAGTTTTACCGTCTCAGACAAAGCACTTAGAGCGTTGCAAGCCTTGCGCTTGTGTGGCGCGGGATCAATAAGTATCGGGGCTATGTGGATGATCCGTGCCGGGCGCTTTAACGTCGGGCTTGGCGGTGTCTCCCAATCGGGTTTTTCTATTCCGACAACGGGCACAGATTACATCTGGACTAAAGACATAGGCTGCGCCCAATCTGTAGTTTATCAAGAGCTGGCTCAACTTGAAAAGGATGGCTATGGAAAGGCACCAGGAAATCTAGAGGTTGCTCTCCGCGTTTTTATGAGCAGCTATGATCGCTGGCCATCACGACCAGACACGCAATTACTTGACGCGATAACCTCCCTTGAGGCCCTCTTTGGTCTTGCCACTGAGCTCTCATTCCGGCTCGCGTATCGCGTGGCCAGCCTCCTCGCCTCTAGCGACGCGGATCGCGGCGAAATGCTCAAATTAATGAAAGGTTTTTACGACACGCGAAGCAAGATCGTTCACGGCGGGCAGCTGAAGGCGGCACAACAAAGCTACCTCGAAAAAGTCGAGGAGCTACGTTCCTTTGTAAGGCGCTTACTTAAATCGTTCGTATCATTTGCCGTGAAGCCGCCGAACGGCTACAGCAAGAAGCATCTCGGAGAGGAATTGGACGGTAGGTTAGTGAATGCAGCAGAGCGCGAGAAAATCCGGGCTGCGCTCGGTCTGACATAGCGGCCGGGGAAAAACTCTATGAATAATGGCCCCGTATACAATTTATCATAAAACCGCTTATCCGTTGGTCGCCGCTCGGGGGCTGACTGGCGACGCAAGCCCCAGAGAGCGCCGGGGAGGCGTGTGCTACTCCATCACCCACCCGCGGTCCCGCTTCAGCACCGCCGTATGGGTCTGGGCGAGCCGCTCCGCCTCCGACAGCGCAAGCCACATCCGCAGCCGTTCCATCACCCGCCGCGTCGGCAGCGCGAGGTCCAGGGCCATCGCCTCGTGCAGGCCGTAGAAGCGGAGATTGTCCAACTCCCCATCACCGCCCAGCGTCCCGGATACGTAGTCGGCGCTGACCACCAGGAAGCGGGCGTTGAACCGGATCGGATTGGAGGGCGGCGTCACGGCGCGGGCGAGGAATTCCAGCCCGCCCAGCGACGGCGGTGTGCCGAGGGTGAGGCCGGTTTCCTCCAACAGTTCGCGCGCGGCGGCGGCGCCGATGCCGTGGGCGAGGTGGGCGTTGGCGTTCTTCCGCAGCAGGCGTTCGGTGTGGACTGACAACCGGCTAGCGCAAGGCGCGGTCAGGTCCGTTCGGTCCACCGCGCCGCCGGGGAAGACCAGTCGATTGGGCATGAAGCGGTGCTTGTGGCCGCGCATGCCCATCAGCACCTCGGGTTCGCCCTTGGCGTAGCGAAGCACGAGCAGGCTGGCGGCGTGGCGGGCGCGCACGGCGCGGGGGCGTGGGGGTTCGGTCTGGTCGACCAGCGTGGCGTGAGAGTCAGGCAAGATCGAAGCCCTTGGTCTTGAGGTAGGCGGCAAAGCCGAAGCGTTCCGGCACGGATAACTGGCGGGCGGCGTTCTCGCTCCATCCCACGCCGTCGCGCTGGGGGTAGACGTCGTTGTTCTTCAGGCCGGAGGCAGCGACAGGATCGCGGGCGCGGCGGCGTTCGTCGTAGGCGGCGACTTGCTCCGGCATTTGGGAGTCGTCGTAGCGTTCGCGGTGGATCACGACAGATGGCGGCAGGCGCATCGCGACAGGGCGGCGGAACTGCGGCCATCCGATCGACAAACCGGCGACGGGGTAGACACCGGCGGGCAGGCCGAGCAGGGGGGAAACGCGCTCGATGTGCGAGCGAACGTAGGAGATAGGGCAGGAGCCGAGGCCCACGGCCTCCGCCGCCGCCATGAATTGGCCCATGGCGAGCGAACAGTCGACGGCGGTGTTGAGGAACGTGTCCAGGTTGTTGTTGGCATGCGGCATGTTGTGGATGTCGCACAGGCGCTGGCCGCGCCGCATGTCGCCGCACCAGACCAGGAAGACGGGCGCGGTGGCGATCCAGTCCATGGTGCCGATCCAGTCGGCGATCTGTTTGATGCGCGGTTTGTCGCGCATGACGACCACGGAATATTGCTGGAGGTCGGATTTGACGGGCGCCGATTGGGCCGCCGCCAGCAGGGCATCCAGCAGGGAGTCTGGGATGGGTTGCTCAGTATAGCGTCGGGTCACCCGGCGATCGAGTAGTGGCGCGATGGCGTCCGGCACCTCGGCCCCCGGGATGTCGATCCCGTAGCGCGCACGCAGTAATTCTGACCCGTCCATCGTTTCCTCCTGGCTCGCAAGCGGGCGCCACACTTGCCGGATCGCCGCCTTCGCGCAAGGTTAGGGGCAACCAATCAGGAGACTTTCATGCCCGCTTCGTACGCGACCCATCGCGCCCAGATCAAAGCCATCCTGATGTCCTGGGGCATGCCCGAGGTCAATGCCGAACCGACCTCGGAAATCCTGTCATGGGCCGATCTGCACGGCGTGGACAGCCACGGCATGTCGATGCTGCCGGGATACGACAACCTGAGGCGGACCGGCCGCGCCAACATGGAGGCTCGGCCTACCATCGTACGCGAAAGTCCGGTGTCGGCGCTGGTGGATGGCGGCGGCGGGCTGGGGCACGTGCCGGCGCATTACGCGATGGGCGTGGCGATCGAGAAGGCCAAGAAGGTCGGGATGGCGATCGCGGCGGTGCATAACTCCGCCCATTTCGGGGCGACCGGGTTCTACACGTTCATGGCGGCGAAGGCGGGTCTGATCGGGATGGCGTGCACGTCCGCGTCCGGCATTCAGGTGGCGCCGACCGGCGGCAAGCAGGCGCGGCTGGGGACCGACCCATGGTCGTTCGCCGCGCCGTCCGCCGATGGCATCCCGTTCCTTCTGGACATGGCGACGACGACCGTCGCGGCCGGGCGTATCCGCAACAAGGCGAATGAGAAGCTGCCGACCCCCGATGGCTGGGTGCTCGACAAGGAGGGCAACCCTTCCAACGATCCGCTGGTGGCCAAGGAAAAGGGCGGGTTCCTGACGTCGTTGGGCGGATCGCCGGAGAATTCGTCCTACAAGGGTTACGGACTGTCCGCGATGGTGAACATCCTGGGGTCCTGCCTGTCAGGGGCGACGCTGATCACCGACCCCATGCACTGCAAGAAGCCGCTGGGCATGGACATCGGCCACTTCTTCATGGCGATCGATCCCGGCATCTTCCGCGACAAGGACGATTTCGAGAAAGACGTCGCCCAGTTCTGCGGCGATCTGCGTGCCACCACGCCCATCGATCCGGCCAAACCGGTGATGGTGGCCGGCGACCCGCAATGGGAATACGCCCGCAAACGCATGGCGGAGGGTATTCCGGTCGGCCCCGGCTTGTTGCAGCAGGTGCGGCAGATCGCGCAGGCGTCCGCCGCGCCTTGGCTGCTGGATTGAACGGGGGCTAACGCTTTCCGCCCCCGGTCACGTCCACACCGTTGACCAGGATCTTGTTGTCCGGGGAAATCGCGATGTGCCAGACGGTGCGGTCGCCATCCGTCTTGCCGAACCCTTTCGCCAGGGCCAGCATCGCCATGGATTGTGCCGCATTGGGCAGCTTGGCCGCGTGCACCAGCAGCGCATCGAAGCCCTTCACCACGATATCCGCCGTGCCCTGAACGGCGCTTGGCCCGACGATCGTCGCCTCCCCTGTTCCGGTCATGCTGGCGTAGCCGAGGTCGGCGTCGAAATGCTCGAACCCGACCTTCACCCCGCCGCCGGTGAATAATGCCATGAGCTGGGCCGTGGCCATGTCGGGGTCGGCGCCGTCGGCCGCGGCGTCGGTGGCCAATCGGGTCAGCGCCTTGACATCGATATTGGATACTGTCGGGCGCACCACGACGGCCCGGGGCACGAAATCGGCCATATCCGGCGGCAGACCGACGACCTTCAACCCACCGATATTGATTTCCATGAAGGCTTTGAGCGTTTCAGCCGGCGCTGCTCCGCCGAGGGACACCACGACACGGTCGGCGGTCGCAGATCCTGGGCCGGCCTTGACGTCGACGCCTTCGAAGGTTTCGTCCAGCTTCAGACCTGTCATGATGCCCTTGAGCATCCCAATCATGCTGCGCAGCGCGGCGCGTCCGGCCTTATCCATGTCGGCCTTCGCATCGGCACCCTTGGCGTCGGCGGCATTGGCGTCCAGCCCGAGCACGATCATGGTGCGGATGAGGTCGGCGACCTGGGCGTTCATCACCGCCCCGGTTTCGGCGCGCACGGTTGCGTGGTGCATCTTAAAGGTGACGTTGCCCATCGCGGGGTTGCTGGACACGGCGGTGTAGCCGTCCATCGTCGCCTCCGCCCGGTAATCGACGCTGCCGGATCCCGTGGGGTGGATGGTGTACCGCCCCTCCAGCTTCTCAATCGTCGTGTGTGAATCCACACCGGCGCCGAAGTTCCGGGATTCGGAATTGATGCCTTCCATCTTAAAGTCCAGGCGAGAATCGCTGGCCTGAGCGGTATCGAACATGCCCGAGGCCCATTGCGTGCGAACCCGCCATTCCATCGAGGCGGGCTTCGGGCCGGCGCCCGCGGGGGCTGACGGCATCAGCGCGGCGAGCGCCGCCGCGCCGTCGGGTGACAGGCTGTAGGAAGATGGGAACATCAGGTTGTCGATGCGCCAGCGCGTGCCGTCCTCGGGCCGCACGGTCGCGGTGAGCCACGCGGTGGTGGGTTTCCCCGCTTCGTCAGCCCGCGCAATCGGCCCCTGCGGCGACTGTACGACGATGCTGTAGGCCGGCCCGGCCGGGGTAACGGTCATCAGATCGGCGGGGATTTTCACACGGTCGGTCAGGATCCCGGTGAGGAACCCGCGCAGTTGGTCCGTCACGGCTTTGGCCTGTTCGGCGGTGACGTCGGCGGCGTGCCCCTGGGCAGTCAGACCGAATGTAAAGACCGTGGCCAGTAGGGCTTGTTTCAGGGACATGATGCGGCTCCAAGGGCGATTACGATAGCGACACGCTAACACGGGTGCCGGCGGTTTGTCGCGTACTGCGTGCGGGGCTAGGGTGGTCCGACGCCACATTGTCCCAAGGGGGAAAACGCCAGATGCCGCCTGCAACCACCTCACCTCTCGCGACCTATGTCGCGCACCTGGAGCGGGGGGAACTGGGCTACCAGTTTAGCCCTTCGGGTAACAAAGCCGTGTTTTATCCTCGGGTCATTGCCCCCGGCACCGGTGCGGCCGACCTGGAATGGCGGGTCAGCTCGGGATTGGGCACCGTTCACGCCACCACCGTCACCCACCCTGCCAAGGGCGATCCGTACAATGTCTGCCTGGTGGACATGGACGAAGGGTTCCGGCTGATGAGCCGAGTGGAGGAGATCGACCCGTTCGGCGTGCAGATCGGCATGCGCGTCAAATTCCGGGTCCATCCCGCCGAAGGCGAGGAAGACCCCTATCCCGTCTTTACCCCGGCGGAGGGCGCATAATGGTCAAGCGTGCAAGCGTCGCCATCGTCGGCGCGGCGGAATCCGATATCGGTGCCGTCGCGGCGCTGATGAGCCCATTGGACCTAATGGCGCAGGGTATCGGCCGCGCCCTGGATGACGCCGGGCTGAAGCTGAAGGATGTGGATGGGATTTTCTGCGCCACCACCCAGGCCCGCACCTCCGCCATGTCATTGGTGGAGTATCTGGGGCTGCCGGACGCCTATACCGACTCGACCATCGTCGGCGGATCCTCGTTCGAAATCCACGTCGCGCACGCGCATGCGGCGCTGGAGGCCGGTTTGTGCACCGTCGCCGTCATCGCCTACGGCAGCACTCAGCGCACCGTTGGCCGCCGGGCCGCTTCCGCTCGAGAGTTCAACCCGTACGAGACGCCGTTCCGGCCGTTTTTGCCCGCCACCGCCTATGCCATGGCAGCCAGCCGGCACATGCACGAATACGGCACCACCCGCGAACAAATGGCCGAGGTCGCCGTGGCCGCTCGGCAATGGGCGCAACTGAACCCGCTGGCGTGGGAGAAGAAGCCGCTGTCGGTTGCCGACGTGCTGGCGGCGCGGCCGATCAGTTTTCCGTTCACCGTGCGCGACATCTGCCTCGTGACCGATGGCGGAGGGGCTATCGTCATGACCCTGTCCGACCGAGCGCGGTCGATGAGGCAGCGGCCGGTTTACGTGTTGGGGAGTGGGCAGTCGATCACGCATGCCTCCATCACCTCGATGCCGGTGTTGACGCATACCGGGGCGATTGCGTCGGGGGCGCAGGCTTATAAGGCGGCGGGGCTTGCGGCGAAGGATATCGACGTGCTGGCGCTGTACGATGCGTTCACCATCAACACGATATTGTTTCTCGAGGACCTCGGATTCTGTCCGAAAGGCGAGGGCGGTCGGTTTGTCGAGGGCGGGCGCATCGGGCCGGGCGGAACGTTGCCGGTAAACACCAACGGCGGAGGGCTGTCGTACTGCCACCCCGGCATGTACGGGCTGTTCATCCTGATCGAGGCGGTGCGCCAGCTCCGCGGCGAATGCGGGGAACGGCAGGTGGCCGGCGCGAATACCGCGATCGTGCATGGCAATGGCGGCGTCCTGTCGGCGCAGGCGACGAACATTTTGGGGAGTGCGGCGACGGTATGAGGGGAGGGGGCGGTGCTTTACCGTGCCTTCCTGTCCGCCTTTACCAATTCGTCGACCCCGATCGCCTCGTCGCGCAGAACCCAGGGTGATCGCATTTGGCCTCAAGACCCGAATCCGGTGTGGGCGACTGTAAAAATTGACCGCAAAAAACGCAAATGCGATTGCCCTGGACCGGGTGGCCGGGATTTCCCATGCGTGCGCCCGCCCGTGAGGCAGATGCCCACGGCCGGTGTGGCGGCGATGACGGAGTTGGGGCATCAGCTTGGGACGATGGCGGGCGGCGGTTCGCCGATCAGGCAGCCGAGCGCGCGGCGCACGGTCGATGGGTGGAGGTCTCGCCAGTCGATGTGCCAGGTGTCCGGGCGCCTGTCGCGTTCGCGTTGGAAGGTATCCCCCCGCTGTGCGCGCACTTGGTAAATGCGGCCGAGGCTGCCGCCGTAGCGCCGCAGGATCTTTTCCACCTGGTTCCAAAACGCGCCGTCGCAGAGACCGGGGACAATGCCGAGCTCCATGCAGATATAGGCGATGCTGCGGCCGACCGGACGGCGGCGCACGTCGGCCGCAAATTCCTCGGGCGTGGGCATGCGGGACGTACCGGGATCGTCGG
>JANXTL010000072.1 GCA_025352375.1 Acetobacteraceae bacterium
CTACCCCGCCCGGCGCATCTTCTCCCGTTTCGGCTTGGTCGCCCTGCCCTGCCCCGGCGCCGAGCCGCCCTTGGCGCGATCCAGCACGAAGTCCGCGTAATCTTCCATGTCGCCATCGTAGGGAACGATCGTGCCGTCCGCGGCCAGCCACAGTCGATCCGCCACCAGCTCCATCAGCGACCGATCGTGGGTAATCAGAATAACCGCGCCCTCGTAATCGTTCAACGCGTCCAGCAGTGCCCGTCGGCTGTCGATATCCAAATGGTTCGTCGGTTCGTCTAGGATCAGCAAATGCGGCGCGTCCATTGCCACCATGTTCAGCAATAACCGAGCCCTTTCGCCACCGGACAGGTTTTCCACGGTGGTCGATTGCTTGTCAAAACCGATACCGAACCCGGCCAACCGCGCACGATAAGATGTTTCGCTGTCTTGCGGACGAGCCTCGCGGATGATGTCCATGGGGGTGTCGCGGGGGTCCATGGCCTCGATCTGATGCTGGTGGAACCAGCCGACTTTGATTCTTTTCTCCCGCGTCATGAGACCGGCTTGCAGGCCCAGCGCGCCGGCCGCCAGTTTGGCGAAGGTGGATTTGCCGGCGCCGTTGACGCCGAGCAGGCCAATGCGATCGTCGAGGTCCAGGCGTAGGTTCAAATTCCGAAGTACCGGTTCGTCACCGTAGCCAACCGAAGCGTGCTCCAGCCGCATCAGCGGCGGCGCCAGCGGGCGGGTCGGGGACGGCAGGAAGAACGGGGCGACGCGTTCCTCGACCAACGCCGACACCGGCTCCATCTTCGCCAGACGTTTCATGCGCGATTGCGCCTGCGCGGCCTTGCTGGCTTTGGCTTTGAAACGGTCGACGAAGCTTTGCAGATGCGCGCGTTCGGCATCCTGCTTCACCCGGAACGCGGCCTGCAACCGGGCTTTCTCGGCGCGTCGGCGCTCGAAATCATCGTAGCCCCCGGTGTAATAATCCAGTTTTCCCTGCTGAATGTGCAGGATCGAATCGACGGAGTTATTTAGCAGCTCCCGGTCGTGGCTAATCACCAGCGCGGCTTTGGGGAATTTGCGCAGCCGAGCCTCGAGCCAGAGCGCACCTTCAAGGTCCAGATAATTGGTCGGTTCGTCCAGCAGCAGCAGATCGGGTTCGGCGAATAGCGCCGCCGCCAGCGCGACGCGCATGCGCCAGCCGCCGGAGAATTCCGACATCGCGCGGCTGAGGTCGGCGGTGGAGAATCCCAAGCCGGCCAGAATTTCGCTGGCGCGTGCGGGCGCGCGGTCGGCGTCGATCTCCCTCAGGCGGGTGTAAATATCGCCCATGCGGTCCGGTTCGGCGGTTTCCAACTCCTGCATCAGCGCATGCCGCTCGATGTCGGCTTCCAGGATGGTGTCGAGCAGGCTGACCGGCGTCGCCGGATGCTCCTGCGCGACGGCGGCGATGCGCATGCCCTTGGGCCAGGAGATCTCGCCGCCATCGGGGGTCAATTCCCCGAGGATCAGCTTGAACAGCGTGGATTTGCCCACGCCATTGCGGCCCACCAGGCCGGCTTTGGCGGTGGGGGGAAGATTGAGGCTGGCATGGTCGAAGAACCGCCGGCCCCAGGCGTTGAACACCAGATCGTCTATTTGCAGCATGGGCCGCGTCTAGCCCATGCTGCACTGCAACGCGAGAGAAGATTCGGCGTCAATGCTGGACGCTGGTATGAAACCGCGCGATCAATACGGAAACCACCAGGGAGAATACGCTCATGCGCAGCGCCGTCATCGTGTCCACCGCCCGCACCCCCATCGGCCGCGCGTACCGTGGCGCCTTCAACGACACCCAGGCACAGGCGCTGGCCGGTCATGCCATCGCGGAAGCCGTGAAGCGCGCGGGCATCGCGCCGGCCGAGGTCGATGACGTCATCATGGGTGCCGCCCTGCAACAAGGCTCGCAGGGATCCAACATCGCGCGTCAGGCCGCACTTCGGGCGGGATTGCCGCAGTCGGTGGCCGGCATGTCGGTGGACCGGCAATGCGCCTCCGGCATGATGGCGATCGCCACTGCCGCTAAGCAGATCCTGCATGACGACATGACGATCGTCATCGGCGGCGGGGTCGAGTCGGTCTCGCTGGTGCAGACCAACGACATGCGCCGCGACCGAGCACAGGACCCGGCGCTGCTGGAAAGTGTGCCGGGGCTGTATATGTCGATGCTGGAAACGGCGGAACTGGTCGCGGATCGTTATGGCATCTCTCGGGATGCGCAGGACGAATACGCGCTGCGGTCGCAGCAGCGCACGGCGTCGGCGCAGCAGGCCGGCCGGTTCGACGATGAGATCGCACCGATGGCCTCGGTCATGAACGTCACGGATCGCGCGACGGGCGAAGTCTCGCAGAAGAAAATCACGCTGACCAAGGACGAGGGCAACCGCGCCGATACCAACCTGGAAGGGCTTGCGTCGCTGAAGCCCGTGTTCGCCGATGGCATGTTCGTGAAGGCGGGGAAATTCATCACCGCCGGCAACGCGTCGCAACTGTCGGACGGGGCGTCCGCCGCCGTGCTGATGGAGGCCGGCGAGGCATCCCGCCGTGGGCTTTCGCCACTGGGCATTTATCGCGGCATGGCGGTGGCCGGCTGCGACGCGGACGAGATGGGAATCGGCCCGGTGTTCGCCGTCCCCAAGCTTCTGGCGAAACATGGGCTGAAAATTGACGACATCGACCTGTGGGAGCTGAACGAAGCCTTTGCCTGCCAGGTGCTGTATTGCCGCGACCGCCTGGGCATCGATCCCGACAAGCTCAACGTCAACGGCGGCGCGATCTCCATCGGCCACCCCTACGGCATGTCGGGCGCCCGCATGGTCGGGCACGCGCTGATCGAGGGCAAGCGCCGCGGCGCCAAACTGGTCGTCGTCACCATGTGCGTCGGCGGCGGCATGGGTGCTGCCGGCCTGTTCGAGGTCGCATAACCATGCCCGTCGATCCGCAAATCCAAACCCTGATCGATGCCCGCGCCAAACTGCCGCCGACCCACACATTGTCGGTCGCGGATGCTCGGGTCCAGTCGGCGGCGCGTGCGATCCCGGGGTTGCGCATCCCCGAGGTCGCTTCCGTCGTCAACCGCGACATGCAAGGGCCGGCGGGGTCGCTGCCGCTGCGTATCTATACGCCGGAGGGCGATGGACCCTTCCCGATCATGGTATTCTTCCATGGCAGCGGCTTCGTGATCTGCGATCTGAATACGCACGACGCGATGTGCCGCAATCTGTGTGTGGGCACCGGGTGCGTTGTTGTCTCGGTTGACTATCGGTTGGCGCCGGAAAACAAATTCCCGGCCGCACCCGACGACTGCCTAGCCGCGACGCGCTGGGCGGTGGACAATGCCGGCCTGCTGAACGGGGACACCGCGCGGGTTCTGGTCGCGGGCGACAGCGCCGGCGGCAATCTGGCGGCGGTGACGGCGTTGCGCTGCCGGGACGAAGGCGGGCCGGCACTGGCGGGACAACTTCTGATTTATCCCGTCACCGACTACCACACGCCGGGAACCCCGTCCTACGAGGAAAACGTCGAGGGCTACGGGCTGGGCCGCGCCGGCATGGAATGGTTCTGGAACCATTACCTCGCCGATCCATCCCACGCAGCGCATCCGCACGCATCCCCGCTGCGGGCCAATAATTTGGCCGGCCTGCCCCCGGCCTACGTCACCACGGCGGAATACGATCCGTTACGGGACGAGGGCGAATACTACGGCAAAGCCCTGCAAGCGGCCGGCGTGCCTACCCGAATAAAGCGCTGGGACGGTGTCAATCACGGATTCTTCTTCTTCGTCGGCATTGTCGACAAATCGGGCGCGGCGATGGATGAGGCGTGCGCCTGGGTCAACGAAATTATCGCTGAATAAAGGAAACGCCATGACCCTGTCCCTCAATCGGCGCGGCTTTGTCGCGCTGGCCGGCGCAACGACCCTCGCGTCCCCCGCCATCGCCCAACGCGCCCGCGCCCTGCGCTTCGGCAGCCCGATGCCAACCAGCACCAGCTACCACAAGGCGATGGAAATCTTCGCCGAGGAAATGGGCAAACTCTCCGGCGGCAAGCTCAAAATCGAGCTCTACCCCAACGCCCAGCTCGGCGGGTTGAAGGACATGCTGACATCGGTGCAATTGGGCACCCAATCGATGCTGATCACGGTTCCCGCCTGGTACTCCAGTTTCGTCAAGCAAATGGACGTGTTCACGCTGCCGTTCATCATTGCTTCCCCCCCGCGGCTGCGCACCGCACTGGAAGGGCCGTTCGGGGCAAAGATGGAGGGCTATGCCCGCGATTCCGGTTTCCAGATTATCGGTTACTGGCTGACGGGGCCTCGGCACATGCTGAACAATGTGCATCCGATTAAAACCGTGGCCGATATGAACGGGTTGAAAATGCGTATCATCTCCAGCCAGGTCTACATGGCCGCGTTCCGGGCACTCGGCGCCAACCCGGCGGCGCTGGATTATGCCGAGCTGTATCTGGCATTGCAGCAGAAGACGGTGGACGGGATGGATTTGGGCCTGCCGGATGTCATCAGCGGCAAACATTACGAGGTCATCAAATATGCGACGCTGACCAGCCACGTCATCGACTTCTTCGCAGCGTCGATGAACAAGGCCCTGTACGACGGCCTGACCGCCGAAGAAAAGGCGATGATCGCGCAGGCGATGAAAACCGCGACCGACTGGCAGTGGAAGCAACAATACGACGACATCGCCGCCGCCGAGGACAAGCTGAAGAATCAAATCGAAATCATTCACCTGACCGATGCGCAACGCGAAGAATTCGCCAAACTCGGTCGCGCGATCTACCCGCAGTTCGAGGCGACGATCGGGAAGGACCTGATCGCCGAAGCCACGAAAGCGCTGGGGGCCGCCTGATCCGTGCGCGTTCTGAGGGGTATCGCACTCGCCAACGAAACGCTGGTTGTCGCGGCGATCGTCATCGATTTGTTCGTGACGTTTGCCAACTCAATCGCGCGCTACGGGTTCAATAGCGGCATCCATTGGGCGGAAGACGCGTCCATGGTGACGATCTCGATCATCACCTTCCTCGGGTCCGCCGCATATTTCCGCCGAGCCGACGGGATGTCGTATTCGGCGTTGCTGGATCTGACGACCGGCCTGAAGCACGACGCGCTGAAATCCAGCGGGTTGTGGATCGTTCTGGGCGTGTGCGGACTGTCGCTGTACGCTTTCCCCCCGTTCTTCGCGGGGCAAATGACGCAAACCATGGCCGTGCTGGATATCAGCCGGGGCGCGGTGTCCGTTTGGATCGGCATCGGCATGGTGCTGACGATCGTCTACGCGCTGGAGAAATTATCCCGACTTCGCCTGGCCGGTGTCGCCATGGGATTGGCCGGTGTCGCCGCCGTAACGGCCCTGCTGCTGATTTTCCGCTATTTCTTCGACTCCGGCGCCATCGACACCGACCCGCTGATCCCCATCGCCGTAGTCATGTTCGCCGCATTCCTGACCGGCGCGCCCATCGCCATAATCCTGGCACTGGGCGGCGCCTTCTATTTCATCGTGACGGGCGACGCACCTTTGGTCGCCATCCCCGCCGCGTATCAATCGGGCATCGGCAGTTTTGTTCTTCTGGCGGTGCCGTTCTTCATGCTGGCGGGCGCGCTGATGGAGGTCAGCGGACTCGCGGCCCGCATGATCGACATGGTGCAACACTGGGTCGGCCATTGGGCCGGCGGGCTGCTGCAAGCCCAGGTCGTTGCGATGTATATCTTCTCCGGCATCAGTGGATCCAAGGCCGCCGACATCGCGACCGTCGGCAGCGTGATGAAGGGGCCGTTACGGCAGCGCGGCTATCCCCCCACCGAATCCGTCGCCGTACTCGCGGCCGCCGCTGCGATGGGGGAGGTCATTCCCCCCTCGCTGGCGCTTCTGATCCTGGGTTCGATCACAAATTTATCGGTCGGTTCCCTGTTTCTGGCCGGGCTGGTGCCGGCGGCGTTCCTCGCACTGGCGATGGCGGTCGCGATCGTCATCCGCAGCCGGGGCGGACGCTTGCCCAGGGGGCCTCGGTTCAATCTCAAACGCGCCCTCGTCAGTATTCCACCGTCGTTCCCCGCCCTGCTGATGCCGGTGATCGTGGTGGGCTGCATCGTGGGCGGCGTCGCCTCCCCCACCGAGTCCTCGTCCTTCGCGACGATCTACGGGTTGGTGGTGGCGGCGCTGGTTTACCGGTCGATGCGCCTCGGCATCCTGTGGACCGCGCTGCGCGACGCCGCGCTGACCGGGGGCATGGTGCTGTTCATGGTGGCCGCGTCGAACGTGCTGTCGCAAGCCATCGTGATCGACGGGCTCGGACGCACCTTGGCTCGGTCCTTTGGGTCGCTGCAAAGCCCGATGGCGTTCCTGTTCCTGAGCATGGCGGCGATGGTGGTGATCGGCTTCGTGCTGGAGGGTTTTCCCGCAATCCTCATTTCTGCGCCCATCCTGCTGCCAGTGGCCGAGAAAATGGGCATCGATCCCCTGCAATACGGGATTATTTTAACGATGGCAGTCGGGATCGGCGTGTTCATGCCACCGGTGGGCATCGGGTATTATGTGGCCTGCGCCATTGGGGACGCACCGCCGAACGCAACAATGCGGCCCAGCCTAGTTTACAATATTTCGTTGGTGCTGGGGTTGGTGGTGGTGATCCTGTTTCCAGCGATCACCCTGACCGTGCCGCATTTCTTCGATTTTCACTAGCCCACGAAAGCGCCCCCGTTCACGTCCAGTATCGCGCCGGACATGTAGCTGGCGCCAGCCGAACAAAGAAACGCGATCGGCCATGCCAGTTCCTCGGCCTGCCCCATCCGGCCCAGCGGCAACGTCGGGCCCATGTTGGAGTTGCGCGTCATCGCGGTCTGCACCGGTCCCGGCGCGACCGCGTTCACCATCACGCCGCGGCCCACCGCGTTGCGCGACATCCATTTCACCAGCGCATGCACCGCCCCTTTGGACGCGGAATAATCCGGAGGTGTACTCAACGATGTGCCACCGGTTTTGCCGGCCACCGACCCCACCAGCACGATGTGCCCACCGCCATGCGCGGCCATGTGTTCGGTGGCGGCATGGGCAATCTCCAGCGGCACGCGGACGTTGACGTCCATCATGCGGTGGAAGCGCTCGTACCAGCCGGGGTCCTCATGCCAGGGGCGACCCATCAGGATGCCGGCGCAGTGTGCCATTGCGTGCAGGCGGTCCCCGGCAAACAGGCTCGCCAGGAACGCCTGGTCGGTCAGATCGCCCTGGGCGACGGTGCAAATGGCGCCGAGGGCCTGCACCTCATCGCGCGTGGCGTCCATCGCCGACAGATCGCACAGCACCAGCTCGGCGCCGAGTTCGGCCAGAACAATGGCGGTGGCCTTGCCAATACCGCTGGCGGCGCCGGTGACCAGAACGCGTTTGCCGTCCATCGAGATTGCGGGTGGAATCGGACGTGCGGGCATTGCTGTATCCTCCTGTTTCCGGGCAGTCTGGCACCATCGCTGGTTGGTTGGAACCATGCAGGCGGTCCTTCCGGTTTTGTTCGCGGTGCTGGGTTTCACGATGGCCGCTCAGGCCAGAGGCCCTGCCGATCGCGCGCGACGACACGTGGGAGCGGCCAGGGGTGGATACTCGTAGGTCCGCGCCGGCAATTCGCTCTGCTAGGCATACACAGGCAGGCAATATTCGTGGACCCCGCGGCTCGGCTGGTGTTGGTGTATACAGCTGTATGCTTGAAAGATTTGGTGGATCGGGCGGCGGCGGAATGGATCACGCTGTGGCAGGCGCTGGTTGCGAAATTTTCCGGTTGTATCGGGAAGAATCTGCGCCGCTGTTAACGATTGGTTAACTTCCAGCCCCTATAAACGAAAGCGGCGGCCGGATAGTCCAGCCGCCGCAACGCAGGAGGAACCAGATGGGTCAGATCCATCCCTGGCTCTAGCTGATGATTGCAGTGGGTTTGACGGTAACAGTCAACATCTACATCGGCCGGAAGTAAGATCAGGCCAGCCTCCGGGTCGGTTTTCCCGGGGCTGGTACCTCCTGGCGTTGTCCTTACCGCGAAATACTCCGGCGCCATGTCCAGCAACGGGTCTTCTTCATCCGTGCTTTATCGGCGGTCATGACGCCAGCGCCGCCGCGATGGCCTTGCCGATCGCGGGCCCGTCGGGTTCGTCGCCCGATCCGAACGTCCCCGCTATGCGGCCGTCGCGGCCGATCAGCACTTTGTTAAAATTCCACGACGGTTCCCAACCGCGCACTTGCTTGACCCAGGCATAGAACGGCGCCGCCTGTGGGCCTTTCACGTGCGACACGCCCGCCAAGGGGAAATCGATGCCGAACCGGGTCTCGCAGAACGTTTTGACGGTCGCGTCTTCCGCGGATTCCTGATTGAAGTCCTGGCTGGGCACGCCGACCACCGTCAGCCCCTCGGTCTGGCGCGCCTTATGCAGTTTTTCCATGGCATCGTATTGGTAGGTGTAGCCGCAGAAGCTGGCGGTGTTGGTGACCAGCAGCACCCGGCCCTTCAGGGCAGAAAAATCCAGCCGCCCGCCCTCAATGGACGGAAACCCGAAGCCCCACGCCAGTGTTTCATCCGCCATCGCCGATCCCCCGAACAGTGTCAGCCATAACGCTCCTCCAACCAAGGATCGGCGTTGTTGTGATAGCCGCGGGTTTCCCAGAAACCCGCGTGGTCCGATATCGTGAACTGAATGCGTCGCAGCCATTTCGCCGACTTCCACAAATACAGCCTGGGCACCAGCATCCGCACCGGCCCCCCATGCGCTCGGTTTATTGGTTTTCCGTTCCAATCGTGCACCAGAAACACGTCCGCCCGATCGAACTGATCCAAACGGATGTTGGTGGTGTAACCGTCGAAGGAGTGGAAAATGACGTGCTTCGCCTCCCGCGCGGGCTTCACCATATCCAGAATGGTGCGCGCCGATACACCCTTCCAATGGTTATCGTAATTCGACCATTGCGTGACGCAGTGCATGTCGGACACGCTCTCGGCCATCGGCAGCGCCCTGTATTCGTCGAGATTCAGACTCAAACGGTTCTCCACCGCACCATCCAGATCCAAACGGAATTTTTGCGGGGTAACGTCGGGTTCGATCCCTAGGTCCAGCACCGGCCAATCCTTCACCAAACGTTGGCCGGGCGGCAGCCGGTCGCGTTCGCGATCCCCCACAACCCCGGTCAGCAGCCGGCCATCGCGCGCCCAGCCCTGCTTGGCCTCGATCAGCTTGTCTTTGATCGCGCCCGTGAGTGCGACGTCGTCTTCGGCCATAGCACCATCCCGTTACTGCCGACGCGAACTCATCAACCGCGCCTTGTCCCGCGCCCAATCCCGAGCCGCGACGGCGTGGCGCTTGTCCGACTTCTTCCGTCCCTCGCCCACCCCAAGCAGCACTTTCGCGCGGCCTTCGTCATTGAAATGAATATCCAGCGGCACGATCGAATTGCCCTGCCGGCCGATCTCGCCCAGCAGCTTATCGATTTCCTTCTTCTTCAGCAGCAATTTCCGAGGTGCCCGCGGTTCGAACCGCGACAGCACGCCGCCCTGGTATTCGGGGATGTAAACGTTGAACAGAAACATCTCCCCGTCCCGCTCGCCGGCCCAGGCTTCGGTCAATGTGGCGCGCCCAAGGCGGAGGGATTTCACCTCCGGCCCCTTCAGCACCAGCCCCGCCACGACGGTTTCCTTGATCGTGTAGTCGTAGCGCGCCTTGCGGTTCTGCGCGGCGATGCCGTGCGAGATCAGGCCCTTCTTCGCTTTAACCTCAGCCATCGGAGATCAGTTCAACAACCCGACCGAGGTCATGGCCGCGCGCACCCGAGCCTGCGTCGCTTCGCCGGGGGGGGCCAACGGCAGGCGGCAACGGTTGGACGTCTTGCCCAGAAGCGACGCGGCGTATTTCACCGGTCCCGGGCTGGTTTCGCAGAACAGCGAGTCATGCAGCGGGGTCAACCGGTCCTGGATAGCGATGGCATCCTTCACCCGCCCATCGGCCCAGGCGGCGTGCATTTCCGAACACAAACGCGGCGCGATGTTGGCGGTGACGCTGATGCAACCATGCCCGCCAGCCGCCAGGAAACTGATCGCGGTCTGATCTTCGCCCGACATCTGGCAGAACCCCGGACCCATCGCGAGGCGCTGCAAAATCGGGCGCTGCAAATCGGCGGTCGAGTCCTTCACGCCGACGATGTTCTTATGCTTCGCCAGCCGCGCCATCGTCTCCACGCTCATGTTCACAACGCTGCGGCCGGGAATGTTGTAGATGATAATGGGCAGATCGACCGAGTCCGCGATGGCCGAGTAGTGCAGGAACATGCCCTCCTGCGTGGGCTTATTGTAGTACGGCGTCACGATCAAAGCGGCGTCGGCCCCAGCTTCCTTCGCGTGGCGCGTCAGGGCGATGGCTTCCTCGGTGCTGTTCGACCCGGCGCCGGCGATTACCGGAATACGGCCCTTGGCAACCGAGACGGCGATTTCGACGACACGCTTGTGCTCGTCGTGCGACAGCGTGGGGCTTTCGCCGGTGGTGCCGACCGGCACGATGCCGTTGGTCCCCTCGCCGATCTGCCATTCCACAAACTCGGCATAGGCTTTCTCGTCGAAGGACCCATCCGCGCGCATGGGCGTGATCAACGCGACAAACGATCCCTTGAACATGGTTCTCTCCCGAGCCGTCGGTTTGGCGAAGCTGTGAAACTAGGCGCCCCGCGGCGCTATCGCAAGGGTCGTCCGAACCGTGTATGGCCGCGCCATGACAACCTATGTAGCGATGCTCCGAGCGGTGAACGAAGGCGGCCGCGGCAAACTGACGATGGAAGACCTGCTGGCGGTATGCGCGCCCCTGGGTCTGGGCAACGTCCAAATCCACGGCACCGCGGGCAATATCGTATTCGACAGCGACCGAACCGAACGGGGCCTGTGCCAGTCGCTCGACCGCGCGGTGACCGACAAGCTGCGCCGGCCGGCCGGGGTGCTGATCCGCACGGGCGCTGCGTTGCGGGCCGTCGTGGCGGCCAATCCCTTCCCCGACGCGCGGTTTCGCCTGGTCGGGGTGATGTTCCTGCCGAAGGCGCTGCCGGAGCGGCTGCTGACCGAACTCGACCTGGGCGGACCGGAGGACGTGCGGATGATCGGGCGGGAGATTTACGTGCATTACCCCGACGGGATGGAACGCTCCAAAATGAAAATCCCGTTTGCCGCCGATGGAACGACGCGGGATTTGACGACCGTTGCCAAACTGGCATCGTTGGCGGGGGCGTAAGCCCCGCGTTTTTTGCAATGATGCATGCGATAAGCGGGCGAATATCAACCGAGGTACAAATATCAACCGAGGTACAAAGGGCTGCCGAAAACCGAACCGTCCGAATGCGCTTGCACCGCCCAACCGTTGGTCTGCGAAATGAAATCTACTTAAGTCCAAGAGGTGGGGGGACGCCGCGGCGAAGGGCTTACACCCCCGTCGCCACCGTCCTAGGCTGAGTATTCGAGTAGAAGGCGATCCGCATGATATTCGACCTCCCGGAACCGCGGCGCGAGCCTGGGTTGGGCGTCCGCGACAACGCCCCGCCGCTCCGGCCAAGGCGCGGACGGACGCGGCGCCTGGTCCCGGGGTCTCCCCCGCGGCAAACCGGACCCGCGCCTGCATGACCGGACTCCCCCACGGCGAGCACTGGTTGACGCTGCTCGCCCCGCCGGCAGACAACGCGGGGTCGGAAAGGACCCGGCACCGGCTGGAACGGGCGCTCGCGGCGGCCGGCGCGGTGGCGTGGGAATGGGAACTCCGCGCCGGAAAGACCCGCCTGGCCGAGGACCTCCCCGACGCCGTGCATCCGGCCGACCGCAACCGGCTGGTGCGCGCGGTCGCCGCCGCCGCACGGGGGGAGGCGCCCTACGACTTCGAGTTCCGCCTGCTCGGCGCCAACGGCGCGATCGAATGGGTGCATGACCTGGCCCAACTGGAACGCGACTAGGCCGGACGGCCGCTGCGCCTCGCGGGCGTCGCGCGCCTCGTCACCGCGCAGAAGCGAGCCGAGGCAGCGCTGCACGCAACGTTCGAGCAAGCGCCGATCGGCATGGCGCACGTCTCGCTCAGCGGCGCCTTCACGCGGGTCAACGACCGGCTGTGCCGCTTCCTGGACCGCCCGCGTGAGGTCCTGCTGAGCCTGGGCTTCCAGGACGTCACCCATCCCGCCGACCTCGCGGCCGACCTGGGACTGGTCGACGACCTGCTGGCCGGCCGCGCCGAAACCTACACCCTGAAGAAACGCTACTTGCGCGGCGACGGCGCGGTGGCGTGGGGCCGCCTCACGGTGTCGCTGGCGCGGGACGCCGACGGGGCGCCGGACCATTTCGTGGCACTCGTCGAGGACGTGTCCGAACACCGGACGGGACACATTCGGGCGGACACAACCGTCGGCGCGGCCACGCGCGACCTGCCCGCGGCGCTGGCGGCGCGGGAGGAGGAACTCGCCCGCGTGCAGCGCATCGGGCGCATCGGCGGCTTCACGGTGGATTTGCGCGATCCGGCCTTCTTGGCATGGCGTTTCCCGGAGTACCGCGCGCTGCACGCGCTGGTGCCAGGCTTGAGCGGGGAGCCGCACGAGGCCTGGATGGCCCGCCTGCATCCGGACGACCGCGCCCGCGCCGACGCCACATTGCGGCAGGCGCTGGCCTCGGGCGTAACGCGCTACGAGAACGAATACCGGATAGTGCGCGGGGACGGCGAAACCCGCTGGATCGCCGCCTTCGGCGAGATCGAACGCGATCCGGCGGGCCAACGCCTGCGCCTGGTCGGCGCGCACCAGGACATCACCGACCGCAAGCGGGCGGAGATGTCCTGACTGCACTTCGCCATGCCGACGTTGAAGGAACTCGAATCCCAGGTCCGCCGCCGTTCCGTCGGCCACACGATTGCCGAGATTTGCATGGACCTCGGCGTCACCCCCAGCTTCTGCGCGGGCGAAACCTGGAGCGAAATCCTCGAGGCGCTGATGCATTTCGGCGCCAATATCGCGCAATTCTTCGCCACCCAGCAGCGCCGGCGGGAAACCTTCCAGGACGAACGCGATAAGCGCCCGGAAACCTGGACCTTCGACTGGCGCGACCGCCCGAAGGACGCCATCCGCCAAATTTTTGGTTACCTGCTCGGCGAATCCCAGCAGGCGCCCGCGTAACAAGCGCGCGTTAATTGTTACGATATCGGAATTATATACCCGCGTCAGCCGCGCGATCGCGGCCTTGCTCCGCTGGGCTTTTCATGGCGGCCAACGCCGCCACCCCTGGATAATCGACCTTCCCGGTTCCCAGCAGTGGCACGGCGTCCACTTTCAGCACCGCCCGAGGCACCATGATCTCCGGAATGCCCTTGGACCGCGCGTAGGCCAGGAAGTCACGCACATCCGCGTCCGCCCGCGCGGTAACCAACAGCAGTTGCTCGCCCTTTCGCGCGTCTGGCACCGCGACCACGGCGACCGGCTCACCGGGCCAGACGGCGGCGACCAGGCCCTCGGCCGCGGTCATCGACACCATTTCGCCGCCGATTTTGGCGAAGCGCTTGGCGCGTCCCTGGATCGATACGAACCCTTCATTGTCGACCGTGACGATATCGCCTGTGTCGTACCAGCCATCTTCCGGCGATTCCAGCACGCCGGGTGCCGCATCGCGAACGTAGCCCAGCATGACGTTCGGACCGCGCACGAACAGGCGGCCGCCGTGTTCCACGCCCGTGACTGGCTCCAACCGGTGCTCGATTCCTGGCAGGAAGCGGCCCACCGAACCGGCGCGGCAATGCATGGCGGTGTTCATCGCCAGGGCCGGGGCCGTTTCGGTGGCGCCGTAGCCCTCCAGGATGCGCACGCCGAAACGATCGGCGAACAGGCGCTTGGTTTCGTCCCGCACTTTCTCGGCCCCGGCGAAGATGTAGCGCATGGCGTAAAAGTCGTAGGGATGCGCAAACCGAGCCCAGCCGTTCAGGAAGGTGTCGGTGCCGAAGCAGATCGTGGCGTCGGTGTCGTAGATCAGGCCGGGAACGATGCGGTAGTGCAGCGGGCTGGGGTAGTGGAAGGTGCGCACCCCCGATAGCAGCGGCACGATCGTTCCGCCCGTGAGGCCGAAGCTGTGGAACACCGGCATGGCATTGAACAAAATATCCCCGCCATGGAAGTCGATGACGGACGACAGCTGGGCGACATTGGAAAGCAGCTGCCGGTGGCTGAGGACCACGCCTTTCGGCCGTCCCTCCGACCCGCTGGTGAACAGCACCACGGCGGGGGTGTTCGGGTCGGCTTTCGCCCCCGGCAGGCGGCGAACGAACATTGTGTCCCATTTCGCCCGCAACTTGGCGCCCAGGCCGATGGAGGCACGCACGTCCTCCAACCACACGAAGCGCACGGTTTGCTCCATGCGGGCCACCACGGCGCCGAGTTTCCCCTTCTCCACGAAGGCGCGGCTGGAAACGACGATCTTCACCCCGGCGGCAGCACAGGCGGACAACATCGAGTCGGCGCCAGCGGAGAAATTCAGCATGCACGGGATGCCGCCGAATGCTTGCAAGCCAAAGAACGTCACCACCGTTGCATTGGCGTTCGGCAACATCACGCCGACATAATCGCGGTCCAGGCGGCGGCCGAGGGCGACCGCACCCAACACCAGGCGATTATAGTCGATCGGCTGGCGCTGGATGTCCTCGGCGATGGGGGTCTTTCCGCCATGCGCGTGGCGCGCGTCCAGCAGGGCGGCGAACAGCGGCCGGTCGATGTTCTTGCTGCGGAATACCGCGTTGACCATGACGTCCTGCAAGGCGCGGCCGATGGCCTCGCGGCGCTTACGATGCGTCAACGTTTCCGCATCCGGCGGAGTGAGGTCGACCGGCGGCAGAATGACCAGCTTCAGGCGGGGAAACCAGCGCAGATGCTGCCGCCCGCCCATGCGGCCCATATAGCTGAACTGCAAACCTTCGACTGCCACCGGCAGGATTTTTGCGTGCGCCTTGTCGGCGACAAGCCCGGCGCCTTCGTAGACCTTCATCAGGGCGCCGGTGCGGGTCATCCGGCCCTCCGGAAAGATCATCAATTTGCGGCCGTGGTCGCGCACGGCCTCGACCATGCGTTTCAGGGCATAGGGCTTCAGGAGGTCCACGGGGAAGACATCGACCGCCGAAATGAAGGGTTTGACCCACCATTTGGCGGCCTGCGCGGTGTTGATCGCGAAGGTGGGGCTATCCGGCAGGAAGGCGGCAATCAGGCAGGCATCGGCGTAGGATTGGTGGTTGGACACGATCACCACACGATCCCCGGCCGCTCGGTAGTTCTCGAGGCCGACGATCTCCACTCCGTGGAAGGAGTTGAAATACCAGCGGAATATGGATCGATACACGTCCTGAGGCAAAATCCGCACGATCCAGCAGGCGACGCCCAAATTCGCCAGCGCGGCGATCTTCAGCACGCCGGGAGCACTGACACCCGCCGCCGCCAGCCCGGCCGAGGCCCCTGCCCCGGCCACCATGAACAAGGCGTTCATGACGTTGTTCGCCGCGATCATGCGCGACCGCTCATCCGGCGCCGAGCTCTCCTGAATGATCGCATAGAGCGGCACTGAGAAAATCCCGCCGCACGCCGCCAGCAAGGCCAGATCCACCAGCATCCGCCAGCCATGCAGCGACTCCACCACCGCCCAGGCATCCGGCAGCATCCCCGCCGCCCCCGCTGCCCGGGCGAAATCCCAGCAGAACAGCGAAATACCGAAGGCCGCGAAGGGCACGTGCCGCGGCGAAACCTCCCCATGCAGCAGCTTAGCGCAGCCGATCGAGCCGGCGCCGGTGCCCAACGCGAAGACCGTCAACAAGAGAGTGAGCACGCTGCCGCCCGAGCCCAAGGTGTCGCGCGCCACGATGGGGAATTCGGTGAGCAGCGTGGCACCGATGGTCCAGAACCAGCTCAACGCCAGCAACGACAGCCATATCGCGCGCTGTTTCGACGCATGGCGCACCACATCCCAGGTCGCCGACACGAAATTCCAGCCGATCTTCAGCGACGGGTCGGCGGCCGGCGCCGGCAGGATACGCAGCGCGCCGAACAAGCCCCCCAGCGACAAGGCCACCCCGACCCCGCCGACGATCGCGGTGCCGAAAGGCAGCAGCACCAGCGCGCCGCCCGCCACCGTGCCGATGACGATGGACAAAAAAGTGGTCGCCTCGATCAAGCCGTTACCCGCGACCAGCTCGTGCTCCTCGAGCTGCTCCGGCAGCATCCCGTATTTGACCGGCCCAAACAGCGCCGCCTGGGCGCCGAGACCGACCAACACGGCCAGCAACGCCGGCACGCTTGCGACCAGGAACGCCGCCGCCGCCGCGAGCATCAGGAACACCTCGGCCAACTTGTAAGCGCGGATGACCGTCGGCTTGGCAAACCGGTCGGCGATCTTGCCGCCTGTCGCGGAAATGAGAATGTAGGGGAAAATGAACATCGCCCCGGCCAACGCCGACAGCCCGGCCCCGCCGGCACCCAACTGGAAGATCGCGAGGACGACCATGGCGTTCTTCACCAGATTGTCGTTCAGCGCCCCGCAGGATTGTGCGAGCACCAGCGGCCACAGACGGCGGGATCGCAGCAACGTCAACGGTTTGGCTTCATTCATGACAAGACACTCCAGGCCATCGCGACCAGTTCATCGGCACGTTCCACCAAGCCGCCCGTCACACGGCTAGCCTCGTTCTGAAGCGCGCGCTGCCGGCCGCGGCAGCAGCCAGAATGTCACCGTATTCGGCCTAACCCTCCCGGAAAAAATTGGCCGCCAAGTCTTCCTGGGAAGCGAAGTGGGGGTAAAGGTTGGATGCCTTCATGTCGCAGGCGGCGGCGATAT
>JANXTL010000075.1 GCA_025352375.1 Acetobacteraceae bacterium
CCGGAACAGTCCCGCCCGACCAACCCCGAACGCCTGACAGATACGGTCTGAAACGCGGTCCAGCCAGCAGGGAGGAAGTGCGATCCATATCATTCCGTAGTCAGACTATTGCCAGGTCAGACGTAGGTCGGGTAGATGCGATGAATAAGATGGGCTAGTTGTGTGATCGCGGTGCTTGTCACCGGGATCAATCGCGGCAGGCTTGCCGATCCTGATCCCGGCCTGCGCCGGGATGACACGTTGGAACTGTCAGCGTGCAGGCGGCGATCGAGTATCTGTCCGGCAACGCCGGCTAGCGTTCCAGCCTCTTAGTTGTGTGATCGCGGTGCTTGGCACCGGGATGACACGTTGGAACTGTCAGCGGCCTATTAACGCTCCTCCCAGAGCTTCTTTGCCTGGGCGATGCAGGCTGTTGAGTCCTCCGCCAAGCCCGCGGCCTGTAACGCCACCGCGGCGGTTGCGATGACCGTCGCTTCGCCGCCGGGGTCGGCCCGCCTCCGCTCCCACACGTCTTTCAGTTCGGCAGCTGTCGTGCTGCCCGGTTTGCCAGCGATGTCGAGTGGTGGCCAAGTCTGCTCTCCGTCTGGCGTGGTGACGACCAGCGGTTTGGCGCCGCTCCATTCCGCTTCGCCCCCACCGCCTTTCAGCACCGAGACGTTGCGCCCCAGCAGCGCGGCGGTGCCAACGTGGACGGCGATGTAGTTGGGGTGGAAGACGCCATCGACCCCGCCGCGCGCATCGGCGGGATTGAGCAGCCGGCCGACGGTATTCAGCGGCGACCGCAGTCCCAGCACACCGCGCAACGCGAGCAGATCGGCGAGGGGGGGATTAAGCGTCTCCAACGGAACGAAGGCGAAGCCGGTTGTATCCAGCGATTCCAAGCCGGGTGCGATGCCGAGCAGGCGGAGCGACTCGACGAGGGGTACGCGCCCGGGACCATGGAGGGGGCCGTGCATCAGCACACGCAAGCCCGATCCTGCGAGGAGGAGCGCCGAGAGCAGATACCACGGCAGCCCCCGCGTCCGCCCGTCCGCGTAGCTGGGCCAATCCAGGTCCACCGGGCGGAGAAAAATCAGGGGTAAACCGGCATGGTCGCGGGCTGCTTCGACCAGTCCGGCCATTTCGTCGATGGCCTCACCCCGGTAGCGCAGCAGCATCAGCATCGCGCCGATCTGCTCCCGCGTGGCCTCCTGGCGCAGCACCATGCCGAGGGCGTGGCGGGCCTCGGTGCGCGTCAGCGAGCGGGATTTGCCCGGGCCGCGGCCCAAGATCCGGACATAGGGTGCGAAATCGTGGGTGTCGGTGATCGCTCGCGGCGGGGGAACGTCGTTCATGCCCGGGGCTTTAGGGCCGGGCGGGGTAAATGAGAAGCAATACGATGATGCAGACCAGAACGCCGGTCAGAACCTGCCAGAATAACAGCGGGTTGCGCTCGATCAGGGGGGCGGCGGCCTGATTCAGGAAGGCCGGATTGGGATGGCGCAGGTCGAAGGTCAACTCCGACAATTCGCCGTAGCGCCGATACGGGTCGGGATGGACCGCTTTGTGGAGCGTCCGGTCGATCCAGGTCGGCACCGTCGGGCCGATGCTGCGGTAGGGGATTTTTCTTTGTTGCGATTGGGTGCGAGCCTTCGCCATCTCGGCGCCGTAAGGCAATCGGCCGGTCAGCATCTGGTAGGCGATGACGCCCAGGGAAAACAGGTCGGAGCACGGTGAGCCACCATCGCCGGACAAATATTCGGGCGCGGTATACTGAACCGTGCCCAGAATTTCTTCATGATTCACGGACGGCTCCGCTTCGGCCACCCCGGCGATCCGGGTCGATCCAAAATCGATGATTTTCACCGTCCCGGTCTTGTCGATCATGATGTTGTCCGGCCGCAAATCCTGGTGCAGCATTTCCAGCCGGTGAAATGCGCGCAGCCCAGCGGCGATTTGCTCGATAATGCCTCGGACGGTTTCAAGATCGGGCCTGGGATTGTCCGTCATCCATTGCGTCAGGGTCTGGCCTTCGACAAATTCCATGACGGTGTAAAGGAAATTACGCTTTCGGGATGGCAGGCAGGGCTTCAGCACATGCGGGCTGTCGATTCGGCGAGCGACCCACTCCTCCATCATGAAACGGCGGCGGTAATCGGCGTTGCCGCGCAAATCGATCGAGGGAATTTTGACGGTTACAACGTCATTCGTATCGGTGTCGATAGCCAGATAGATATGGCTGCGGCTGCTGGCATGGATTTGCCGCTGGATCAGATAGGAGTCGAACACCATCCGCGGCTCCAACAGCGGCGGTAACGGTAATTCGGTGGCCTGGCCCAGGATTTCTTGCGCCTCCCCGTCCGGCAGTTCCTCGACCCGGACGATTTGCACCGTCAGATTATCCGGGCTCCCCTGGCTGTACGCCTGCTCGGCGATCGCCTTGGCGGCCGCGTCGAGGTCTTGCGCGATGGCACCGGTCATGAAGCCTGCGCTGACGTGCTCATAAACGCCGTCTGTGGCGAGGATGAAGACATCGCCTTGTTCGAGCGGAACGGCCTGATAATCGATTTCGATCTGCGGATTCACGCCCAGCGCGCGTCCCAGGTAGTTTTCCTCGGGCGATATGAAAACCCGATGATCGGTGGTGAGTTGTTCCAGGGAATGACCCGAGACGCGGTAGACCCTGGCATCCCCGACATGAAAAATATGGGCGATCCTGGATTTGGCGACCATGACCGTCAGCGTGCAGACGTAGCCTTTGTCCTTGTCGTAGGCATGCTGGCCCCTCCGGGATTGTGCGTGCAGCCAGGAATTGGTCGCGGCGATGACCCGTTGGGCGGAGGTTTTGACGGACCAGGACTCCGATGTGCAGTAGTAATCCGTCAAAAACCCTTTGATCGCGGATTCCGCGGCGACGCCGCCGACGTCGCTGCTGCTGATGCCGTCCGCCAGCCCGATGGCAATGCCTTTGAGGCCGAGCAGAGGCGGATCGGGGAGGATGGCGCCGTGAAAATCCTGATTTTTCTCCTTGCGGCCTCGGTCCGAGTACTGGCCGATCGCAAGTTTCAGGTCACGCGCCATCCTGTTCCCTGTTTCAAATCAGCCGAAGGTCCGCTTCGGCGCCGTTTTCACATGTGTGGCGTACAGGGTCAGGCCGGTGAAGGCCAGCCCGCCGACGAGGTTGCCGAGGACCGTCGGAATCTCGTTCCACACCAAATAGTCCACGATAGTGAAGTGGCCTCCAAGCATCAGGCCCGCCGGGAACAGGAACATGTTCACGATGGAATGCTCGAACGTCATGAAGAAGAACAGCATGATCGGCATCCACATGGCGATCACTTTGCCGCTGACGGTGGTGGAGATCATGGCGCCAACGACGCCGGTCGACACCATCCAGTTGCAGAGCATGCCGCGGATGAACAATGTCAGCATGCCGGCGGCGCCATGGGCCGCGTAGCCGACGGTGCGGGCCTCTCCGATTGTGCCGATGACGGCCCCAACCTTATCGGGCGCGGTGGTGAAGCCGAAAGTGAAAATGATCGACATCATCAGCGCCACGGAAAACGCGCCGGCAAAATTACCGCAGAAGACCAAGGCCCAGTTTCGCAATACGCCGCCCAGGGTCACGCCGGGACGTTTATCGAGCAATGCGAGCGGGCACAGAACGAACACGCCGGTCAGCAGGTCGAAACCCAGCAGGTAAAGCATGCAGAACCCGACCGGGAACAATGCGGCGCCGACGATTGGCACGCCGGTCTGCACGTTGATCGTGACCGCGAACACCGCTGCCAAAGCCAGGATCGCGCCGGCCATGTATGCCCGAATAATCGTATCGCGGGCGGACATGAATATTTTGGACTCGCCGGCATCGACCATTTTGGTGACGAATTCGGACGGTACGAGATAAGACAACTTTGCTCTCCTAAGGTTCAGGCGTCGTCGACGCCCAGAAAAACCACGCCGTCCTCCACCTTGGTGGGGATTTTCGGGGTGCAGCCAATATCGGGGGCCACGGCCTCCCCGGTTTCCAGGTCGATGACCCAGCTATGCAGCGGGCATGCCACGCGGTGCCCGTGGACGATGCCCTCGGACAATGGGCCTTGTTTGTGCGGGCAGCGGTTCAAGACTGCGAACACGCTGTCGTCGCCGCAACGGAACACCGCGATTTCGCCTTTGCGTGCCGGGATCGTGCGGGCGCCGAGGGGCAGAATATCGGTCAGGTGGCATACCTTCACCCAGGTCATGACGTTGTTCAACCGATCCGGCATCTCACACCAAAGCCGCGAGGGGTTTGAATTCCGTCGCATCGATGCCCTGGTTCGCCCGTTGCGCCCAGGGATCGTCTTGCAGGAAGCTCTGCGCGTGCAGGAATTTTGCGTGCAGGGCTTTACGGCCTGCGGCGTCGTCGACGATGCGGCTGCGCACATAGGCGATGCCGACCCGCTCGATCCAGGGGGCGGTACGGTCGAGGTAGCGGGCTTCCTCCCGATACAGCTGCATGAAAGCGGCGCAGTATTCCAGGACTTCCGCCTCGGTCGCGACATGGCAGAGCTTGTCCGTGCCGCGCAATTCTATGCCACCGTTGCCGCCCACCAATAGATCGAAACCGGATTCCACGCAGACCACGCCAAAGTCTTTGATCGATGCCTCGGCGCAATTGCGCGGGCAGCCGGAGACGCCCATTTTGAACTTGTGCGGCGTCCAATTGCCCCAGGTCAGGCGTTCGAGTTGCTTGCCCAGCGACGTGGAATCCTGCGTGCCGAAGCGGCACCATTCCAGACCGACACAGGTTTTGACGGTGCGCAGGCCTTTTGCGTAGGCGTGGCCGGAGACCAGGCCGGCATCGGTTAGTTCACTCCAGACAGCTGGCAAATCAGGTTTTTTGATGCCGTAGATGCCCAGGCGCTGACCGCCGGTGATCTTGATTTCCTTGACGTCGTATTTCCGAGCGACGTTGGCGATGGCGGCGAGTTCGCCGGCGGTCGCGGTGCCGCCCCACATACGGGGAATGACCGAGTAGGTGCCGTCCTTCTGTATGTTGGCGTGGGCCCGCTCGTTGATAAAGCGGGACCGGCTATCATCCTGGTATTCGCCGGGCCAGGCGCATAATAGGTAGAAATTCAGGGCCGGGCGGCAGGAGGCGCAACCATCGACCGTCTTCCAGGCCATCGCTTTGCGCACGGCGTCCTGGGTTTTCAGCTTTTGCTTCACGATCTGGGCACGCACGTCCTCATGCGTATGGTCGGTGCACTTGCATGCGGTGGGGATCGGCGACGCGGACACTTCGATGCCCAAAGTCGCGGCCAGCAACTGCCGCACCAACGGCGCGCAGCTGCCGCAGGACGCCGAGGCTTTGGTGTGCGCCTTCACCGCATCGTAGTTATCCAGGCCCTTGGCCTTGATCGTATCGACAATCGTGCCCTTACAGACGCCGTTGCAGCCGCAGATCTGCATGTCGTCGGGCATCGATGCGATGTCCACTTCCGCCGGTCCATTGCCGCCGGTCGTCGCTGACTGTCCCAGGATCATGCGGTCGGCAATGTCCGAAATATCGGTCTTGCGGCGGATCAGGTCGAAATACCAGGCGCCATCGGTTACATCGCCGTACAGCACGGTGCCCACGACCTTGCCGTCGCGCAGCACCAGTTTCCGGTACGCACGCCGCCGGGCGTCGCGCAGGACGATCTCGTCTTCATCTTCGCCAGCGGCCAGTTGCCCGGCCGAGTAAACGTCGATACCGGTGATTTTCAGTCGGGTGGCGGTGGCTTGTGCGGCATAGATCATGTCCTCGCCGCCCGCGAGGCGATGCGCGCACACTTTCGCCATGTCCCAGATCGGGGCAACCAGGCCCACGACAGCGCCGCGGTGTTCGGCGCACTCCCCGACCGCGAAAATATCGGGGTCGGAGGTCGCCAGGTTGTCACCAACCACGATGCCGCGGTTGACTTCCAGACCCGCGGCCCGAGCCAACGCGATGTCGGGGCGGATGCCTATGGCGACGACGACAAGGTCGGCAGGCGCCTCGCGGCCATCGGCCAGCTTGATGCCAGTGACACGGTCCGTGCCGGTGACCTCCTCGGTCTGACCGTCGGTGAAGAAGGCGATGCCGCGTTCGGTCAGGTCGCGCTGCAGCAGCTTGCCGGCAGCCTCGTCGAGCTGGCGCTCCATCAAAGTGGGCATGAGGTGCACGACCGCGACCTCCATCCCCCGGCGCTTCAGGCCCCAGGCGGCTTCCAGGCCCAGCAGCCCGCCGCCGATGACAACGGCGCGTTTGTAGGTCTCGGCGGCAGAGATCATCGTGTCCACGTCGGCGATGTCGCGGAAGGCGCAGACGCCGGGCAGGTTCAGGCCGGGAATCGGCGGCACGATTGGGCGGGAGCCGGTGGCGATCAACAGCCGGTCGTAGGATACCGTCAGGCCCGACCGCGACGTGACGGTCCGGGCTTTGGCATCGATCGCGACGACGGGGTCGTCGGCCCTGAGGACAATACCGTTGTCGTCGTACCAGGCGCGCGGGTTGATGACGATGTCGTCGACTTGCTTCTCCCCCGCCAGCACCGACGACAGCATGATGCGGTCGTAGTTGGGGTGGGGTTCGGCGCCGAAAACCGTGATCTTGTAGCGGGCGTGGTCGAGTTTCAGCAGTTCTTCGACGGTTCGCATGCCGGCCATACCGTTGCCGACAACGACGAGGCGTTCGCGTGAGGTTGGAAGCATAAGCGGCACCATGATCAGGTCGGCGCGCCATCTACGACACGCAAGATTGAGCGACTGCTCGGCTGTCCCCCGCCGGGATTGCCGAGGGAGTGTTGCGGAACTACGCAAACGCCGTGCCAGTTTAAAAGGCAGGTGCGACGACGGTGTCATGGTTTGAAAAAGTATAATATATGGGCAATAAGACCATAATTTAGGCATAATCGGGTGCTCCGGGCATGCGAGGTAAAGTCCCGCCGCCATCATGACCGCCACCACGCGCGTCCGAAGGCGCTGACGAAGATTACAAATGGGAAAGATCCGGCGCCGGCGTACGGGCCCATCGATCCGATCGTTCGAATTGCGCCCGGCTCACGAAAAAATGCTCGGCGTGGGTGATCCATTTCACAGTCGGACGGGGTAAGGGTCGTTAGGAATCCTCGCAAATGGAGGCTTGCCATGAACCATTTTCAACAATCGCCCGCGGCGATACTGCTGCGGGATCAGTTCCAGACCCTCGACAGCGTGGGCGCACAGCTTGCGATGGATGAGGAAAGGCGGCGGCGAATCCTGCTGATCGACCGGCAAGCGTGGCCGCAATGGTTGCGTTTCCTGCGCAATGGCCCGCTGCCCGCGCAACCGGCGGTGCCGGTGATGCTGCGCCGCCTGGCGGCTGCGACGTTCCGGCTGGCGGCGGTGGTGGAGCGACACGCGGTCTAGAGCGGGTTTCGCCGGGCCGCAACCGATTGGCGCGTGCCAGATATTTGTTTTCGAGGTGCAGATTCTCGTGTCGGAATGTCCTGGACCATGATCGTTTGAGGTTGCATGCAATCTCGGCGTTGGATCATGGTCTAAGCTTTTGTTTGAGAGGGTGATTCACGCCCGAGGTTGAAGTCAACCTCAAACGATCACGCGCTAGAGAGGCGTTCGTCATCCAGCAGGTCCGACTGGACAACCAAAGCGGGCCTCGGTTTGCCGTAAGCGCCTTGCAGGGCAACGGTGACGATATCGCCCCGCTTCAGGCGACCCAGCCGGAGGTATCGGATCCGGCCTTTCAGGCCTCGTC
>JANXTL010000097.1 GCA_025352375.1 Acetobacteraceae bacterium
AGGTCGCCGCCAGGTCTTCCAAACCACACCGACACCCCTACCCCCGCGGGGTGGAGCAGCCCGGTAGCTCGTCAGGCTCATAACCTGAAGGTCATAGGTTCAAATCCTATCCCCGCAACCATCTTCAATTGCAATGACAAAGCCTCAGCCGAAACGCTGGGGCTTTTGACGTTCGGGGAACCCGCCAAGCCAAGGATTGCCGCGGACCAGTTCGCGGGCTTCAGCGGAATCTTCGTGGTTCAGGGCATTGACGAGATCGGCAGCTTTGTGGCGGTAGACCACCGCCAGATTGGGATGCAGTCTTGGCGCGGGCGCGGCTGCCGCCGACGATCGTTAATGCCGACAACGACCCGCTCGCGTTCGATGGCAAATTGTAGGCCAATAGGCTGCGAGCAGCTGGCGTGAAGGCGACGCACGAGTTCTTCGGCATAGTTGCTGTCGTCGGCGTCGCAGCGAAGGCGCTGGACCTGGCCGCGCGTGAACTGAAGGCGGCATAGGCGGGCAACGCGGGACGCACCAGCTAAAAGCCCGGAAGGCACGGTGAATAATGTGGAGGAGCGACGTCATTGGACGCGTCATCATGCTCCATCCGACTATACGCTAGGCGGGGCGACGATAGGCTCGTTTTCATCTCGTCGCGCCGCGGCGTTTCGACAGGCGCCAGGAATTGCGTACGCGCAAGCTCCGCGAATGGACCGTTGCGGGCGACCAATTCGTCGAAGGATCCAGACTCCACCACCACGCCGTCGCGAAAGAGCAGAATGCGGTCGGCGTCCCGGATGGTCGCCAGCCTGTGCGCGATGACTAACGTCGTGCGGTTTACCGAGGCGACCTTCATCGCGCGCACCACCTTCTTTTCCGTGAGCCCGTCCAGCGCACTGGTCGCCTCGTCCAAGATCAGTATACGCGGATCGCGCAGCAGGGCGCGGGCAATGGCCAAACGTTGACGCTGTCCACCAGACAGCGCCGCTCCGCGCTCGCCCACGACTGTGTCATACCCCTGAGGCTGATGCATGATGAAATCATGCACGTCCGCGAGGCGCGCAGCGTGCTCGACTTCCGCCCATGTCGCGACCGGCCGGCCGATAAGGAGGTTTTCGCGAATCGTGCGGTTCAGCAGCAGGGTCTCCTGCGGCACGATGCCTATGCGATCTTGCAGCGAGGTCAGGCTCACATTCCTTACGTCGTGCCCGTCCACCATCACCGCGCCCTCGGCAGGATCCCACAGGCGCTGCAATAGCGCCATCGCCGTACTTTTGCCGGAGCCTGTGGCGCCGACCAGTGCGACGGTTTCTCCCGCCCGCACAGTGAAATCGACCCCGTTCAGCACCGCGGAACCGCCCGGGTAGGCGAAGCATACGCCGCGGAATTCTACCGCCCCTGGACCGGCGGGCAACGCTGGCTGACCTGCGGGGTCCGACACCGAGCTTCTCGCATCCAGCATGGCGAAGAAGTCTTCCAGCCGCGGGAGCGTGCAGCCCAAACGGGACAGGACCGTGAGCGCGCTTTCCAGCCGCCCGATCATCATGCCGGCGAAGCCCATGAAGGTTACGACATCTGCCAAGCTGGCGCGGCCCTGACCATGCAGCCATGCACCCAGCCCCACGACGACGGCGGTCGCGACGGTACTGGCGGCCCGGCTCATGACGGTGACGCCGGCCCACCAGCCCAGCACCGGGAACTGGTGCCGCAGCACGTCTCGCGCCATTTCGCCAAACGCGGCGGTTTCAAGTGGCACCACTCCGAAGGCCTGGATCAGGCGCGCATTGCCCAGCACGTCGCCCACCTGGGAGGACAGCGCCGTGTGTGCGTCCTCGGCCCGGCGTTGCCCTTTCCGGGTCCGGCGCATTGTGATCGAGACAGTTACGGAAAACACCAGCGCCAGTGCCACAAGCACTGCACCCAGAGCGGGGTTAAGAACGAGGGCGACGGGCAGCAGCCCGGCTAGGCAAAGGGCAGTACTGAGATGTTCGCGAAACAGGCTCAGCCACAAGCCGAACATCTCGTCCGTGCCGGTCCATACCGTTTTCATCACGCCGCCGCTGGGAAATCGTGCATGGTAAGCCGGTGGCAGCTGAAGTACATGCGCATGGGCCATGCCCATCACGCGCAGGCGTAAGCGGTGCGCCAGTCGATCCGCCACAAGTGACGTCGCCATCCCAGCCGCGATGCCCAGTATGCCTAAACCCGCCCAGGCCAGGATGTAGGCGGAAGATGGCGCGGACTCACCCAGGCCCTGGATGACGTGACCGAACAGCATGGGCTCCGTGAATCCAACCACGGCTAGCCCCAGATTGGCCGCGCACAAACCACCCGCGGCCGGCCAGTGCGGGCGGAGGAATCCCAGGACCCTGCCGTAGACCTTGAAGAACCGACGCATCGAAGTCCCCAGATGCCATCCAATCGACGGCCTTGGATGGCTGACTAGAGCGTGATCGCCTGAGGTTGACTTCAACCTCGGGCGTGAATCACCCTCTCAAACAAAGGCTTAGACCATGATCCAACGCCGAGATCGCATGCAACCTCAAACGATCATGGTCTAGCCATTTATTGCGGCGGAACGGGCGCCGAATTGTGTCCAAGTTAAGGATCGCCAAGGATGAACGAAACGCTCGGATTTGATCGATGAGACGTCCAAAACCTGGTAAGATTGGTGCAGTCGGCATCTAACGAGAGCTGTCAGCCCAAGATTAGAATTCGACCCGTTTTCGGCGTCGATTGACAGCGTCTCCACCTGGATGCCAAAGCGGCGGAAGCCCAGGACGCGGCGATGCACCGTGTCGCGGCGAAGACGAGTCCGATGCGGGCGGGACACCAGAGCGCGGCCGGTTTCGACGGAAAGATTTAACAACGACGCTCACGATAAGCAGGATAATTGGATATCATCCTTATCCTGCTTATCGTGTGCATCATTGTTTCAAGTCTGTCGCGGGGCCAGCCGTGACATTTCCACGGGTGCCCTCCGGTCGGAGGTGCCGGGTCAGGCTGGTTGCAATGCATCCTGGACCGCCGCCCGGACGAGGGCGGTCAGACCGTTCGCTTTTTCACGGGCTGATCCGCAGCCGCGGGCGACCGACCGGCCGACGCGACACGGGGGCGTCCTTCGGCGTAAGGACGATCTTCGCAACGGGGTCGGGTTCGCTGACGTCGGGCGCGGCCTCTTCCACCGATGGCGGCACGACCAAGCCATCGGCCTTCGTCGCGCGGGATTCGTAGTCCGCAGCCATCCCCAGCAACCGCAGTTTGGAAGCCTCGCGGGTGTTTTCGTCGGCCATACCGCGAAAGCGCGCGGCCTCCTCGCGGAGGAATTTGGGTGTCATCGATCATTCTTTCAGGTTTCGGAAATCCCCCGCCAAGGCCAGCCGGCGCGGCTGCGTCGGAATCGCGGGCGACTCGGGGGATCAATGGCATGTGTGGATGGCAAATGCCATGCACAAGACCCTGGCGCCCCACGCCTGCCCGGTCCATCTTCTCTGCGATGGACCCGCGTGCGCAGACCCCATCCATCCGTGTCGGAACCAGTCCCGACGGATCGGTCACATATCTGGTCGCCGTGCCGCCGGAGGCGCTGCCCCCGGTGGGCAAACGCGACCTCGAACGCGCCTGGCACACCGCCCGCCACGCCGCGCTCGGCCAGCGTTGGGGAGCCATACGGGGCTTCCGCTTTAACCGTCCGGACGGGACGCACACCGACCTGGCACTCGCCGACCCAGATGCCGCCTGCTGGGTCGCGGCGATTGACGAGGCGGTGGGCATCGGCACCAGTCATGGCATGTCGCTCTGCCTCCGCCTACTGGCCCTGATCGAGCTTTTGGCGCATGCCCATTGGGCACGGCCGCTGTTCACCCTTGACCGCGGCGGCGCCGACCTGCAT
>JANXTL010000107.1 GCA_025352375.1 Acetobacteraceae bacterium
TGATACATATCACCTAACAAAATCGGCGCTATCGTAGCTTGGCAATGTCCGTTTCCGTGTATCCAAGTTCAGCCAGGATCGATTGACTGTGCTCGCCTAGCGCTGGGCCACCGTGACGAATGCTCGCCGGCGTCGCAGAAAAACGAGCGGCCGGTCTCGCGCCGCGGATTCGGCCGGCATCCTTGTGGTCCGATTCGACGACGATTCCAGTCGCCTGGACCTGGGGATCGCGGATCATCTCGCTTCGGGTCAGTACCGGGGCACAGGGAACGCCCGCCGCCGTCAGGCGCTCCAGCCACGCGGCGGCGGGACGGGTCACCAGAACCGCCTGCGTCATCGTCAGGCGATCGTCGATATTACGTTGGCGCAAAGCCGGCGTCTTGAAGCGCGGATCCTCCAGCCATTCCGGCTTGTCCAGCGCGCGCGTCAGCGCCAGCCATTCCTTGTTCGACTGCACCGCGGCGCTGATATATGTCGTGGCGGTTTCGTAGATCAGGTCGATGAAGCTGGCGGCGTCCTGCTGCGGCAACTCATCGCCGACAAAGGTCTGGCTGCCCATATCGGACGCAAACAGGAAGGCGATGACCGCCTCCAGCATCGAAATCCGGACGTGCTGGCCTTGACCGGTGCGCTCGCGTGCCAGCAGCGCGGCGGTAATGGCCTGCGACGCCGTGACGGCGGTCAGTTTGTCCGGCACAATCGTACGGACCAGACGGGGGCGTTCCAAATCGGAACCCGCCTGGATCGTCGCGAGGCCAGACATTGCCTGCACCAGCGGATCGTAGACGGGCTTGCCGGCGAAGGGGCCGGCTTCTCCAAAACCGCTAATCGACACATATATTAGACGAGGCTGGACGGCGCGAAGCGCGTCCTCTCCGAAACCCATGCGATCGGCCACGCCGGGGCGGAAGTTCTGCACGAACACGTCGGCGGTCGCCACCAGCCGCAGCAAGGCCTCCTTCGCCTGGGGATCTTTCAGGTCCAGCGCCAGCGACCGCTTATTGCGGTTATTGTTCAGGAACGACGCCGAAAAACCGTTCCGCCGATTGTTCGCCGCTCGGGTATGGTCGCCCCCATCGGGATTTTCGACTTTGATGACGTCGGCGCCCTGATCGGCCAGGATCATCGTGGCCAAAGGGCCAGAGATCATGGAGGTCAGGTCGACGATCCGGTATCCGTGCAGCGGGCCGGGCATGAAGGCTCCTCGTATTGGGTCTGTCGATCATACCGACTGGCCAGCCGGCGCGCGATGCAAAACAGCAATGTCCCGACGGCCAACGGCGCGAGCGGTATGCCGCGCTCCGAGGCCACCGTGATCCCGAATGGTGCAAGATAAAGCACGATCAGGATCGCTTGTTCGTACGGCAGCCAGCCCGAACGCCGTGCCTGCGACACCATCCAGGCGCCGGGAATGGCCAGGACCGGCAGATCGTACTCGCCCAGGAACGGCACACAAAGCCCCGTTGCCGCAACCATCGCCGCGATTGCGGCTTTGCCGTCGGGCGCGCGCCGTGCCGCCCAGATCAGAAACGCGACTGCTATCGCCGCGCAGATCGCCTGCCCGATCCAGGCGATCGTTGCTGGCGCGCCGAGCAGTCGGAGCGCGGTGTAGGGGCTGGCGAACTTGGCAAAGCCGGGGACGCCGTTCGCGTAAAGCGCCTGTGCGGCTGGCAGGTCGGCGGCAAAGGCCTCCCAGCTATGGATACCAAAGGCTAAAATCGAGGCTGTGATCAATAGGACAACGGTGGTCCCGGCAGCGAGGAAGGCCCGCCAATTGCCGGTCAGCGCGAGGACCAGCGGCGCCAGCACCGCCAAATGCGGCTTGTAGATGAGGCATCCGAGCGCGACGCCAGCCAAAACCGGGAAACGGTCCAAAGTCAGTGCCGCGGCGCCAAGCAGTGCGCCCAACAACAACCCGTTCTGTCCGTACAGCGCACAAATGAGCACGGCAGGCCACGCGAGGGACACCAGGATTGTGCCGCGCCCGGCGATTCCCCGGATCGCTGCCGCGAAGCCGGCGCCGGTGATGCCGATCCAGGCGATGACCGCGAGCGGAAACGGGAGAAAGCCGAACGGCAGAAACAACAGCAAGGCGACGGGTGGATAATAGAATGTGCCGGCACTCACCGCCCCGAACATCGCGGCAACCATATCCTGTTCCATTGTGCCGTATAGACCGGCGATCTGCCCTTCCCAGGCTAGCCGGCCGGCGATCCACAACACCCCGAAATCGCGCCCCGCCTGCATGTCCGGCCGAAACCAAAACAAACAGGCCAGCGAAATAGCGACAGCGACGCACCAGACATTGGCCGCGGCTCTGACCCGGTCCGCCGTCAGCAACGGCGTCACGCTCCGGTCAGGAACCTGAATGTCCTCCCGGTCCGTTCGACACGTCCCAAGCCTGGCCATGGATGATGATAGCCGACCACCGCTATGTGCTCGTCGGCGAGGCGACCTAACAGGCGCTTCCGGGTTTCGACGCCTTGCTCGCGGTCGGTGTCGAAGGCACTGCGTGCCTCCGGGAACGCGTACGACAGGGGATCGTGAAACGCGACGTCCCCGGTCAGACACCAGTTGCCGGCGAACAGGTAAGCCATGTGGCCGGGCGTATGGCCGGGCGTCAGCAAGGCTTGCACGCCCGGCAGGAATTCCTCCCCGTCGCGCACGAACACAATCCGCTCCCGCAGCGGCAATAAATGGCGGGCAACGCCGGCAACGCTGCGCTCCAGCCGTTCGGCCGGTGGGTCGGACTCCCAGAAATCCAGCTCTTCGCGTGCCATATAGATTGTCGCGTTCGGGAAGTTGGGCGTGCCGTCCGCGCCCATCGTGCCCCAGCAATGGTCGGAGTGCCCATGCGTCAGCACCAGAGCGTCGATCCCCGCGGGGTCGATCCCAGCTTCGCCGAGACTTGTCAGCAGCCGGCCGCTGTCGGGGCCGTATAGCTGCTCCGACCCCAGTCCGTTGTCGAACAGGATTTTCCGTCCCTCCGTCTCCAGCAGCAGGCAGTTCTGCTCGATGCGGACGTGCGCGGTGTCCTGGCCGGCGGCGGAGACGGCGGCGTTCAGGGCATTGGCGTCCGGACCTTTGAAAATGCGCGGCGCGGCCGGCAATGTCAGCGGTCCATCCGACACAATCGTGGCGTCCATCGCGCCGATCTTGAAGCGGTGGAACATCAACCGATCTCCCGGCAGGCTTGCTTCAACCAAGCCTGCGTGTCCGGTGGCAGCGACGGGCCGACCGTCTGCAAGACGCGGGCGTGATAGGTGTTGAGCCATCCAATCTCCCCGGGGTCGAGCAGCGCCGGGTCCAGCAACCGGACGTCGAATGGGGCGAGGGACAGCGTCTCGAACCGCAGGAACCGCTTGTTGGCGTCCGGCAATTCGGCGTCCCGGACCAGTAGGAGGTTTTCCAGCCGGATCCCGTAATGGTCCGGCAGGTAGAAGCCGGGTTCGTCGGACAGCACCATGCCCTCTTCGATGGCAATGGGCCGAGCGAGGCGGGACAGGCTGACCGGCCCCTCGTGCACTGACAAATAACTGCCAACGCCATGGCCGGTTCCATGGTCGTAATCCAGCCCCATCGCCCAAAGCGCGCGTCGCGCGAAACTGTCGAGGTGCGCCCCTTGGACACCATACGGGAAAACCGCGGAGGCAATCGCGATATGCCCTTTCATCACCGCGGTGACCCTGGCTTTGACCTCGGCCGGTGCGGCGCCGGGTCCGGTCCAGACGGTGCGCGTAATATCGGTGGTGCCGTCCAGGTACTGGCCGCCGGAATCGATCAGATACACCTCATTCGGCTTAATCGGGCGATCCGTATCCGGGGTGACACGATAATGGATGATCGCGCCATGCTCGCCGGCGCCGGAGATGGCCGGGAAACTCTCGCCCCGAAACAACGGCACGTCCCGCCGGAAGGCCAGTAATCGGTCAGCCGCCGCCATTTCGGTCGCGGTCGTGCCGTGCGTATCCACCCAATGCAGGAAGCGACACATCGCCACCGCGTCGCGCGCGTGGGCGTCGCGCATGCCCTGTTGCTCGATGGGATTCTTACGGGCTTTCGGCATCAGGCATGGGTCCGGCCCCGCCGCCACCGTGGCGCCGGCCGCGCGCAGTTGCTGGGCAAACCAAACCGGAGACCCGGCGGGATCGACCCGCACGGTCTTCCCGGCCAAACGCGCCAGCGCTGGCACCAAAGCATCGCGCCCGGCAACCGAGACACCGTTCCCCAGCCATCCCAGGGTCGCTTCGGGCAATTTCGCCGGATCCATGAACAACTCGTTGCCGCCGTCCGCGTGCACCACGGCGAACCCCAAGGCAAACGGGGTGAACGGCACATCGCTGCCTCGGATATTCAGCAGCCACGCGACCGAGGCCGGGTCGGTCAGCACCGCCGCATCCTGTTTGGCGGCCAGGAGAGTTTTGGCGATGTCAGCCCGCTTGTCCTCGCTGCTCCGCCCCGCATGAGACAGCGCATGCGGCAAGGCCGAACCGCTGGGCGGTGCAGGACGCTCGGTCCAGATCGCGTCGACCGGGTTGTGCGTCGTCGGAATCATGGTCAGGCCGGCTTCCGTGTACCGCGCCAACCCTTCCTCGGCGATGAGCAGCGGGTCGTAGCCGATTTTCGCGCCTGACACCGCGTGCTCGGCTACCCATTTGGGCGGGGGTTGTTCGGTGATATGCAACCGCTCCCACTGCGCCGCGTCGGTCTGCGCCGCCAATTGCAACACGTAGCGCCCATCGGTGAACACCGCCGCACGGTCCGCCAACACGGCGGCCATGCCGGCGCTGCCGGTGAAACCGGTCAGCCACGCCAGCCGTTCCGCCGAGTCTGGGACGTATTCCCCCAAATGCTCATCCGCGCGGGGCACGATGAAGCCGTCCAGGCCGTGACGGGCGAGTTCCGCGCGCAAGGCGGTCAGTCGGTTGGCGTCCATTCATGCCTCCATATCATACGCATACAAACATCTATGCGGTTTCCGCACGGCTGGCCGGTCGAAACCGCACTAATCGTTCGGTCGCCGAGTGTTTATGTTGCACTGCACCAGAACCCGAGTGCGCTACGCCATGACGACGCCGCGTTGGAACTCGGGCCAAAGGATAGAGAGCCATGAGCACCTCAACCGCCGATAACCATTTCTCGTTCACCCTGCCGAGCCTGAGCTATATCGATACCAGCCTGGAAGACCAAAACCGCGTTGAAGACGTGCGCCCCGCGCGTGCTGGCGGATTGAGCGAATGGCTGGCCGTACGCGTCGCTGCCTTCCGCGCGTGGAGCGCGCAACGTCGGGCAATGGGCGAGCTGTCGCTGATGTCGGACCGCGAACTGATGGATGTCGGCCTGAACCGCGGTGATTTCGCGCGGATGTTCGACGACACGGCGAACGCCGATCTGCACGCGCGCGGCAATCGCTAATTTTTTTTACGCACCACCAGCGTGGTCCAGGGTCCCTGCGGCAACATCCGCTCCAGGACCAGACCGCGCCGGCGGTGAGCCGCCAATACCATGCGGGCCTGCGTTCCCAGCAGGCCCGCGAGTATGGCAGTACCCCCGGGCGCCAGATGCACGGACAGGTGCTTGGCCATCGAACACAGCGGCCGAGCCAGAATATTGCCGAAGACCAGGTCGTACGGGCCGCCTCCGCTAATCGCCGGGCTGTGCCAGCCATCTGCCAGCTTCACCCGCACGAACGCGCCTACGCCATTTTGCACCGCGTTGCGGCGAGCGACTTTTACCGACCAAGGCTCGATATCGCTGCCAAGCACCTTGCGCCGCAGCAGCTTCGCCGCCGCGATGGCCAGAATGCCGGAGCCGGTGCCGAGGTCCAGAATGCGGCGCGGATGGCGACGGGCCACCGTTTCCAGGGCCACGATGCAGCCACGGGTCGAACCGTGTTCCCCCGATCCGAACGCCAAACCGGCATCGACCGTCAGGGTGACCCGGCCGGTGGTCGGTCGATCCGTCAGATGCGTTCCGCGTATGGCGAAGCGCTTACCGATCGGCTGTTCCGGGAATGACGTGTAGGTACGGGCGAGCCAACCCTCGGCCTCCGTCGATGCACGTTCCAGCGGCACCGACACCCCCGACACCAGTCCGGCCACCAGCAAGGCGGCGGCAAGTTCGGAATCATTCGTGTTGACGGGTTTCACGCCCTCGACCCGCCAGTCGCCGGTCACGTCGTCGCGGAAGAAGCCGACCGTGTCGCAGGCGCTGTTCAGCGCGGCTTCGTACGCCTCAAGGGCGTTTTCTGGCACCGTGACCGATACGGTTTCCAACGGTGTGGCGCGGCGTCTGGTCATTATGCGAGCTCCACGAACCGGTCCAGAAGGCGCTTTTCGCCGGCCTTGTCGAAAACAATATCGAGTTTGTCGTCGTCCACGTGTTTGACCGTTCCGTATCCAAATTTTTGATGAAAGATACGGCTCCCAATCGGTACGGTTTCATTCCGAGCGGTGCGTGTGGGTTGTTCCCAGGCTTCGATGATTTTTGGGCGGCTTGCCATCAGTGGGAATTGGGTGCCGAACGAGGGCGCGGCGGCGATGCGGGCGTCGCGTGCGATGGCGGCGGACCCGGTAATGGCGACGTGTTCTTCCGGCAGTTCTTCGATGAAGCGGCTGGGGATGGAACTTTGCCAGTTGGCATAGATGCGCCGATTTTGGGCGTGGCTGACGATGGCGCGTTTGCGCGCCCGTGTCAGGCCGACATAGGCGAGGCGCCGTTCTTCCTCCAACCCCTTGGCACCGCTTTCATCCAGCGATCTCTGATTGGGGAAAATGCCTTCTTCCCAGCCCGGCAGAAACACGTTGTCGAATTCGAGACCTTTCGCGCCATGCAAGGTCATCAGGCTGACTTTCGCGTCACTGGCATTTTCCTCATTATCCATCACCAGCGACACGTGTTCCAGGAAGCCGCCCAGGGTTTCGAAATCCGCCAGCGCGCGCACCAATTCTTTCAGATTTTCGAGCCGGCCGGGCGCTTCGGGGGATTTGTCCTGCTTCCACATATCCGTGTAGCCACTCTCGTCGAGCATTGCCGCGACAGTGACGACGTGGCCTTCTTTGTCCAATTGCTCGCGCCAACCCATGAAGTGGCGCAGCAGCTGGGCCATGGTTTCCTTCACTTTGCCGCGGAAGCCGCCGGTTTCCACGAGACGCGCCGCGGCGGCGGATAGTGGGATGCTTTGCGCGCGCGCCAGTTCGTGCATGCCGCGCAATGCGGTCTCGCCGACGCCGCGCCGTGGCACATTCACGATACGCTCGAACGCCAGGTCGTCGGATGGCTGTACGATCGCGCGCATATAGGCAATGGAGTCGCGGATTTCCTGCCGTTCGTAAAAGCGCAGGCCGCCAACGACACGATACGGAATCCCCAGCGCGATCAAACGTTCTTCGAATGCTCGGGTTTGAAAGCCGGCCCGCACCAGAACCGCCATTTCGGCGAGGGATTCGTCCGATCGCCGCAAGCTTTCGATGCGGGTTCCAACCATGCGGGCTTCCTCATCGGAGTCCCACACCCCGACGACCGTCACTTTCTCGCCGCCCTGCGCGTCGGCGCGGCCTGGACGCAAGGTTTTGCCCAACCGCCCCTCATTGTGCGCGATCAGGCCCGACGCTGCCGCGAGGATCGAGGCCGTGGAACGATAATTGGCTTCGAGGCGGACGATTTTGGCGCCTTCGAAATCTTTCTCGAAACGCAGGATGTTTTCGACTTCGGCGCCGCGCCAGGAATAGATCGACTGATCGTCGTCGCCGACGCAACAAATATTCTTGTGGCTCTGCGCCAACAACCGGAGCCACAAATATTGCACGACGTTGGTGTCTTGGTATTCGTCCACCAGGATATAGCGGAACATGCGGTGGTATTGGGCGAGGACGTCCGGCTGGGAACGCAGAATTTCCGTCATATGCAGCAAAAGATCGCCGAAATCGGCTGCGTTCAGCGTCCGCAGCCGGTCCTGATACGCCGCGTAGAATTCCTTGGCGCGCCCATTAAGGAAGTCCGTGTCGTCCGCCGCCCCGATCCGCGCCGGTGTCAGTCCGCGATCCTTCCAGCGCTGGATAATCGACATCAGCGCGGGCGGCGCCCAGCGTTTGGTGTCGATGCGCCCGGCTTCCATCAACTGCTTCAGCACACGCAGCTGATCGTCGGTGTCCAGAATGCTGAAATTCGATTGCAAACCCACATGCTCGGCGTGCCGGCGCAGCATGCGGGCGCAGAGGGCGTGGAAGGTGCCGAGCCAGAGGCCCTCCGCGGGTTGGCCGAGAATGGCGCTGACGCGCTCGCGCATTTCTTTTGCCGCTTTGTTGGTGAAGGTAACGGCGAGGACCTGATTTGGAAAGGCGCGGCGGGTCAGCAGGATGTGGGCGAACCGGGTCGTCAGCACCCGGGTTTTGCCCGTGCCGGCGCCGGCGAGCACCAGCAACGGCCCGTCCACGGTTTCCACCGCGGCGCGCTGTTCGGGGTTTAGACGGGCCAGATAGTCGGTCATAGGGCGTAACTCCGTAGGTCCGGACCATAGAACATCACGGGAACGACGCCAATCCCAGGATAAAGTACCCGCGCATGCCAAAAACGCGCTGGCGTTAACGGTTCTTTAACCCTGAGGGGCCAGAATGACAAAACCGGCCGGGGAATAGGCCCCGGCCGGTTTAACGTCAGGAGTCTGAACGATGCACAAACGTCGTTTGATCCTGGTGCTGATTGTGGTGATCGGGCGCTTCCGCGTCAAGATTATTATCAAGCTTCACTAGGATGAGGGCCGGCCGCCGATTTGGCCGGTCCTTGCCTGACGGAGATTTCGGTCACCGCCCCGGTCGAACGCCCAGCACATGGGCTATCGCGTAGGTCAGGTCGGGGCGGTTGAGCGTATAGATATGGAACTCGTCCACCCCATTCGCCTGTAGCAACCGTACTTGCTCGGCTGCGACCACCATCGCGATCATGCGGCGGGTTTCGGCATCGCCCTCCATCCCCTCGAACAAATGCCCCATCCAGGCCGGCACGCTGGTGCCGCACATGGCGGAGATCCGGACAGCCTGGGTGTAGTTCGATACCGGCAAGATGCCCGGCACGATTGGCGCGGCGATCCCGGCGGCCAGGCAGCGGTCGAGAAACCGGAGATAAGTCTCGGTATCGAAAAAGAACTGGGTGATCGCGCGGGTGGCGCCCGCATCCAGTTTGCGCTTCAGAGTGTCCAGATCCGCACCGGGGTTGAGCGCCGCGGGATGGGTCTCGGGATAGGCGGCGACCGAGATTTCGAAATCCGCGACCTTGCGCAGTCCCGCCACGAGATCGGCGGCGAAGGCATAGCCGCCGGGATGCGGCGCATACGTCGTGCCGGGGGCGGGGTCGCCACGCAGGGCAACGATGTGACGCACGCCCGCGGCCCAGTATTGGCGGGCGACCTCATCGACCTCGTCTCGTGTGGCGCCGACGCACGTCAGATGGGCTGCCGGTATCAGCGTGGATTCGCGTGCCAGCCGCGCAACCGTGGCGTGCGTGCGGGCCTGGGTGCTGCCGCCGGCACCGTAGGTTACCGACACGAACCTGGGGGCGAGGGGTGCCAGACGCTCAATGCAGCTCCAGAGCTGCTGCTCCAGCTCGTCGGTACGCGGTGGGAAGAACTCGAACGACAATTGGGGCGGCGGATGATCCGCCGCACGCATGGGCAGGCCGGAGAAACGGGGGCCGGTTAGCCACCGCTGTAAGGTCGGAGGATGGTTCATGGCTTCCCCTTCTCCGGAATCGCGCGACGGTGCAAGCGGGAACGCGAATTTCACGTGCAGTTTCATTGCGGCGGGCGCTGGCCGTGCTACAAGGCGGCAACCGATTGCCTCCGCGTCTTCCCGAATGGGCGGCTCTATGGCATGGTACACACCGTCCGGACGCGACCACTGGTGGTCTCTCTCCGGTCCTGGCCTGAGAGAACCGATGGACGCCGATCTTTGCACTCCCCCCGTTCCGACCGCGGTGCTGCTCACGCGGGTTTGGCGTGTCGTGTTGTTCGCCGGGCTGCTGGCGGTCGTGTTGACGGGTTGCGCCACACCGCCACCCGCGAACGATCCGGAGGCGCTGGCCGAATTCAAACAAACCAACGATCCACTCGAACCGACCAACCGCGTCTTCTTCGAGGTAAACAACGGGCTGGACACCGTTCTGCTGAAGCCCGCGGCGCAGGCGTACCGTTTCGCGGTCCCAGGCGGCGTGCGGACGGGTATTCACAATTTCCTGTCGAACCTCGGCGCGACCGTTCAGCTTTCGAACGATGTCATGCAGGGCAAGCCGCGGCGCGCCGGCGATACCTCGATGCGGTTCCTGATCAACTCCACGTTCGGTGTGCTCGGGGTGTTCGATGTGGCGACCGACTGGGGCTATCCCAATCACGAAACCGATTTCGGATTGACCCTTGCCAACTGGGGCGTTTCGGATGGCCCCTTTTTGTTCCTTCCGGTGTTGGGTCCGAGTGGGCCGCGCGACTTGGTGGGCTTCGGCGTCGATATGGTTCAGGACCCCTTCACCTGGGTCGGGGCCACGCCGGGCTTGCGGGCGTTCAACTGGACCAAATTCGGCCTAAGCGCGCTTGACTCGCGGGAGCGGTTTTTGGATTCCCTCGATCAGATCAACAAGACCGCGCTCGACCCCTATGCGACATTCCGCAGCTTGTACAGGCAACATCGTACGGGGCAGATCAAGGAATTGCGCGACGACAACCGCGCGACGATCCCGGTTTGGTTCCCGCAAGCGCGGACCAACGCAACCCCGTCCCAAGCACGCTGAACGAGGCAACGTATGACCATGGCCAACCGACGCGCGTTTTTGTTCCTTTGCTGCAGTGCATTGGTGACCCCGATCGCGCGTCCGTCGCTGGCGCAAACGCCCAGCGATCGTGCCGCCGCATTTGTCAGGACCACTGGCGAGCGGATATTGGCCGCGATGCGCAGTACCGGTTCGGTCGCGGAGCGGCGTAAGATCGTGGGTCCCATCATCGACCAGGCGATCGATGTCGATGGCGTGGCACAATTCTGCCTCGGCCGATTTTGGCGAACCGCGACGCCGGACCAGCAGCAGCGTTATACCAAGCTGTTCCATGAGGTGTTGATCGGCAACATCACGTCGAAACTGGGTGAATACAAGGAAGTGAAATTGACTGTCGGCCGCACCCAGACGCGTGACGACATCTACATTGTTTCAACCACCATTGAGCGAGCCGATAATCCGCCCACTACCGTGGATTGGGTGGTTGGCAATGTTACCAGTAACCCGAAGGTGATCGACGTAATCGCCGAAGATACATCGCTGCGGATTACGCAACGTAGCGATTACGCGTCATTCCTGTCACACAATAACAACGATATCGACAAGCTCATTCGGGCGATGAAGGACCAGTTGGCACAAAATTAAGGCCAAAGACTCTCGAACAAGACCATGCGATAGCCGTTCTGGACAAAACTATCGCACGCGATCATTCCGATGGCGCCGAGGACGTGCAGGGAGGCAACGTTTGACTCCCTGGCGACAGCGACGATGCGTGACAGGTTTGCCTGACCGTGGCCGAAACGCAGGGCAGCGCCCGCTGCCTCCCGCGCCAGGCCACGACCCTGGGCGTCTGGTTCGAGCGCAAAGCGCAACGCGATCCCCCGCCCATCCGGCCGTTCCTCCAAACCCGCAATGCCAACGAAGCGGTTTCCCGTGCGTTCCTTGACCGTCCATATGCCGAAGCCGTTGTTCCCCCACGCCATCACGTCTCGGGCGAGTTCCGCCGATGTTTCAGCCGGTCCGCGCACGCCGCCGAGCATGACGGCGAAAACCTGCGGGTCGGATTTGAGGGCGCGGAGATGCGGCAGATCGTGACCCCCCACAGGCGTCATGACAAGGCGACCGGTGCGCAGAATCCAGGCCGGGTTCATCGGTCAGTCGCGGAAGCCGGGGTCGATCCGATCCAGCATGCGCAAGTAAGCCGGCACGCCCCAACCGTGATGTGCGAGCAGGCGGTAGACGGCGGCGAGATCCAGGCGGGCCTGGCGGTCCAGGTTGGCGGTGGTGCTGACCGCGTCGTTCATTGGCTTGTTTCCTTCAACTCATCGCCCGCCAGCCGCTCGCACCATTTCGCCATTTCGGTGTGGTCCGCGCCCGCACCGAACATGGTTTCGGCCGATACGATCATTTCCCGCACCAAAGCGCTCAGCGGCGTCGCGGTGCCGGTTTCGCGGCCGATCTGCATGGCGATGGACAGGTCCTTCGCCAGCAGGCCCATGGTGAACCCCGCGTCGAATTTCCGCGACAAGACGAACTGGCGGAACTTCTTTTGGGTGGAATTGTTCATCCCTGTGGCGGCGTTCAGCACGTCCGTCATCACGCCTGGGTCCAACCCGAAGCGCTGGCCGACCAGCAGGGCCTCGATCCCGATCAGGAAGCCGCCGGTGCTGACCATGTTGTTCAGTGCTTTTACCGCCTGACCGGCGCCCACATCGCCGGCACGCAGGATCGACGTGCCCATGGCGGACAGCACCGGTTTCATGCGCTCGATCGTTGCCTCATCGCCGCCGACCATGATCGCGAGCTGCCCGGTCTTGGCGCGCGGCACGCCGCCCGACACCGGGGCATCGATCATGATGCCGCCCATCGCGGCCACCTGTTCGGCCAGGCGCTGGGTGTGCGAGGGCACGCCCGAGCTCATGTCGATGATAACCGTTCCCGGTTTCATTCCGGCGAAGATGTTGTCGTCGCCACCCGACAGAACACGTTCGACGATTACGCTGGTCGGCAGCATGGTTACGATCACGTCGGATCCGCCGGCCAATTGCGCCAGCGTATCGGCCGCGGTGCCGCCGATTTGTTGCACGAAATTATTAGCAACCTCGGGTTTGGCATCGGCGATATTGACGGTGAAGCCGGCTTTCACCAGGCAGGCGGCCATCGGCCAGCCCATGTTGCCGACGCCGACGAAGCCGACGGTGGGTTTATCGGTCATGTGTCTCAACCTTTCGCGGCCGCGGGGATATCGCAATAGGCGCCGGCGCGTGCCAGCGATCCGTCGACATGGTTGCCTCCTAGCATGTCGCGCCTTACCTTGAGGCCCCTCCTGAACAATTCGCTCCGGTATTTTGGGCGGTTGGGGGCGTCGACCAATTTGGCCTCCTGGCGGGGTGTGAAAGGTGGCGGGACCCTAGAGATTGCCACCGGCCGCGACAAGCGGTTCACTCCTGGTCAATCGACCGGAGGAAACCCCCATGGAACCCACATACGAAGTGCTGGCCCTGCGCTACGCGCTGATGAACGACCGCAAGCATTTTCAGAATTTCATCGTCCCGGTGGATGACCATGCCTCCCCGGACCCGATGGACTTCCTGCTGTTCGCCATTCGCGGCCACGGCCGCACCATCGTTATGGACACCGGGTTCAGCCCCGAATCCGGTGCCCGCCGCGGGCGGGAGATTCTGCGCACCCCGGCCCAGGCGCTGCTCGATGCCGGCATCGACCCGGCCACGGCGACGGACGTGGTGCTGACGCACATGCACTGGGATCATGCCGGCGGCATGGAGTATTTCCCCAAGGCGACGTTCCATGTGCAGGCGGCCGAGATGTCCTATTGCACCGGCGCCTGCATGTGCGAACCGTTCCTCCGCCGCCCATACGATGTGGAAGACGTGCGGGCCGCGGTCGACGCGCTCTATACCGAACGGCTGAAAATCTACGATGGCACGCAGGAGATCGCGCCGGGGATCACGCTGCATTTGATCGGCGGGCACTCCGGCGGCATCCAGTCGATCCGGGTGCCGACCAAACGCGGCTGGGTGGTGCTGGCCGGCGACGCCTCGCATTACTGGCGGAACATCCGCCTGCGTAACCCGTTCCCGGTCGTTTACGATGTGGGTCGCATGTTGAGGGGGTTCGAGATTCTGAACGGCCTCGCCGATGGGCCGAACCATGTCATCCCCGGCCACGATCCGCTCATTCTCAAGACCTTCCCGCCATTGAACGGGAACAAGGAAATCGTGCGGCTGGACCTGCCGCCGATCGGTTAGACGTTAGACGGCGTCGTTGGCCCATGCGACGTTGGTTAGCACCGTTCCTTCGAACAGCGGCTCCTGCTGCGCTGCTTCACGTGCATAGGAAGGTCGTTGACCTCAACCGGGAGTTGATCGTGTCATCATAAATCTCACGATCGGCTGGCGACATCATGCGTGTGTCCCGCTACCGTCCATCTCATGCTCCCCGCCCCAACCAGAGCCTGGGTCCGCCTCCCCTCCGGTCACCGGTTGGACCTGCTCGATCCCACGCCGTTCGACTGGACGGACGAGGACCTCGCCCTCGGCCTCGCTCGCACCTATCGCTGGGGCGGGCATTCCGCATGGCCATTGCCGCTGTCCGTGGCGCAGCATTCGCTGCTGGTGTTCGCGTTGCGCCGCCAGCTTAGCCCCACCGGTCTGTCCGATGCCGCCGCACGTCGCGAGCTATTGCACGACGCGGATGAGGGGCTGCTGGGTTTCGACCCCATCTCCCCGCTGAAACCATTCCTGGGCCCCGGCTACGCCGCCCTCGCCGCGCGCCTGCAAGCCGCCATTGCCGCCCGCTACGTTCTGCCGCCCTGGGTCCCCGAAGACAAGAAAGCGCATAAGCGTGCCGACCGCATCGCCGCCGCGTCGGAAGCCATCCATGTCGTGGGTTGGACGCGCGAGGAGGTCCGCAAGACCTTGCGCATTATAGACCGTCCAGTGGATACCGATCCGCTGGCCACATGGCTGTCGGTGACGCCGTGGGAGCCTTGGCCGGCGGCCCGAGCGGCCGAGGAGTTTCTGCGCATGCTTCGGCGGCTGGCGCCTTAGATGGCGCGGTTCCTTAAGCGATTATTGTTAGGAATATGTATCGTTCTGCTGGCGATAGCGGCGACGATCGGCGTTGCCTTGTGGGCGACCGTGCCGTCATCGCGCGACTCGGCCCACATCCCTGGCCTGTCAGCGCCGGTCCATATCGAGTTCGACCCCGATGGCATCCCCCGCATCAAGGCCGCCACGGAACGCGATGGTGCCGCCGCCTTGGGCTTCGTGCATGCGCGCGATCGCATGTTCCAGATGGACATGATGCGCCGGGCGGCGGCGGGGCGGCTGTCGGAGGTCGCCGGCTCGGCGACGGTACCGCTCGACCGGATGATGCGCACGCTCGGGCTGGCGCGCGCGGCGCGGGCCGATTACGCCGCATTGCCCGACGATACCAAGGCGATCCTTGTTGCTTACACTAACGGTGTGAACGCCTGGATCGCCGCGAAAGGGCGGTTCGCGGCGCCGGAGTTTCTGCCCCTAGGCGCGCCGGAACCGTGGGAGCCATCCGACTGCCTGCTCTGGGCCAAGACGATGGGCATGTATTTGTCAGGCAACTGGCGGGCGGAACTACAGCGCTTGTCGTTACAAGGCCGTCTGCCACCCAAGATGATCGATGAGCTGTGGCGCGCCGACCCACCCCGATCGCGGGCGGACTTCGCACCCCTTCCGGCTGTGTACGCCGCTACCCGCCTGGCCGCGATGTTACCGCGTTTCCCCGATCCCTGGACGCAACCGGCATCGGCGTCGAACGAGTGGGCGGTGGATGGCGCGCACAGCGCCACGGGCGCACCGATCCTGGCGGGGGATCCCCATCTGGCGTTCGGGTTCCCCGGCATCTGGTATCTCGCCCGCATCGATACGCCGGACGCAGCGCTCGCGGGTGCCACCGCGCCGGGGGTGCCGTTCCTGGTGCTCGGGCATAACCGGGATATCGCCTGGACGTTCACCACGACCGACGCTGACGTGCAGGACATCTTTATCGAATCATCGATCGAACCACTGACCGCCCGCGAGGAGCGTATCCGGGTGCGCGGCCAACCCGATGAGATTCTGACGGTGCGCGAAAGCCGGCATGGGCCGGTGATCGGCGACATCGCCGGGACCACCGGTATCGTGCTGGCCGTTTCGATGGCGAACCTGCAACCTGGGGACACCGCGGCGACCGGGCTGCTGGCGCTGAACCGAGCACGCACGGTGGCGGAGGCGGGGGCGGCGGCGCCGGCGATTGCGTCGCCCGTGCAGAATCTGCTGGTGGCGGATCGCAACACCATTGGGCAATTCACCACCGGCCGCATCCCCATTCGCCGCGCCGGGGATGGGTCCGCGCCGGTACTAGGCGACGGATCGTTCGATTGGGTTGGTTGGGCCTCGGGGGAGGCGTTACCGCACAGCGTCGCCCCCGTCAGCGGGCGGCTGGTCAACGCGAATGAGCGGATCGCGCCACCGGATTTCCCGGTTTTCCTCGGCCGCGACTGGTATGCCGACTGGCGTGCGCGCCGGATCGCTGCGTTGCTCGACGCGATCCCCAAGGCATCGGTGGCCGATTTTGCGCGGATGCAGACCGATGTCCGCAGCACCTTCGCCGCCGACATACTGCCGATCCTGCGGGCGGCGGCACCCGTGTTCGACGGGTGGAACGGTGACATGACCATGGATGCGCCGCAGCCGCTGGTGTTCAATCTATGGCTGCGGGAGTTCCATCGGCTGGTGTTCCGCCGGCAGGGGCTGGACCCTTTCTACGGTGGTCCCATGGCGGATTTCGTGGGTTTCGTGCTCTCCCCCGCCGGGGCGCACTGGTGCGGCGGCGATTGCGCGCCGCTGGTGAAACAGGCGCTGGACACCGCGATCGCCAACGCGCGTGGGTCCTGGGGCGCCGCACATCCGGCGGTGTTCGCGCACCCGGTGCTGCGCGGCATCCCGCTGTTGGGCGGTCTGACCACCCTGTCGGTCCCCAGCCCCGGCGACGACACGACCCTCGACCGAGGCTCCCCCAATGCGCGGCTGGAGGGCGTGCACGGCGCCAGCTATCGCGGGGTTTACGACCTGTCCGACCTCGACCGCAGCCGGTTCATGCTGGCGCCCGGACAGTCCGGCAATCCATTGCGCACGCATGCGAGGGATTTGCTGCGGCGGTGGCGGGATGGTGCTACGCTGACCCTCGGCCGCACCCCCGCGTCCGTCACGGAAAGCATCGAGCTGACCCCATGATCCACGAACAGGACGATTACCTCACCGCCGGCGTGATGTTCGGGCGTTGCGTGGCCTGGGTGGTGGATTTGTGCCTGATCGGGCTGACAATGGCGCTGCTGTATTGGGTGCTGTGGATGTTCGGGGTGCTGACCCTGGGCCTCGGGTTCGGGCTGCTGGCAACGGTGCCGTTCGTGCCGGTCTGCTACCATCTTTTCTCGCTCCTCGGCGCCGCCAGCGCGACGCCTGGGCAGCGGATGATGGGACTGACGGTGCGGCGGGATGAGGATTTGGGGCCGCCGACGTTCGCGCGGGCGGCCGTGTCGACCGCCCTTTATTACGCGACGCTGGCCACATCCGGCCTGCTGCTGCTGGTGGCGCTGTTCACCCGACGGCACCGGACGCTGCACGATTGGTTGAGCGGGCTGGTGGTGGTTCGCAGACGCGCGTTGGACTCATTGACCCCTCGTGCGGAACCTTGGACGATGTATCATGGATCCTTCGATAGGCCCGTATGAGCTATAAGCCGCCCCGCCGCCCGCAGTTTTTCTACACCACGGCGCCGCTGCCGTGCCCGTACGTGGCCGGCCGGACGGAGCGTAAGGTGGTGACCGAGATCACCGGTCCCGACGCCGACGCATTGCACGACCGGCTGTCGCGGGCGGGTTTCCGCCGGTCCCACAACATCGCCTACGCCCCCGTCTGCCCCAACTGCCAAGCCTGCGTGCCCATCCGCATCCCCGTGCGCGATTTCCAGCCCGACCGCACGTTGCGCAAGAACGTACGCATGAACGCGGACCTTGAAACGTTCATCGTGCCGGCGCGGGCCACGGCGGAACAATTCCAGCTGTTCCAGCGCTACCAGCGGGTGCGGCACGGCGACGGCGACATGGCCACCATGGGGTATTACGATTATCGCGCCATGGTCGAGGATACACCCATTCAGACCATGATCGTTGAGTTTCGCGATGTGAACGAGGGTCTGATCGGCGCCTGCCTGGTCGATCACCTCGCGGACGGATTGTCCGCCGTTTATTCGTATTTCGCGCCGGGCCTGGAAAAACGGTCGTTGGGCACCTACGCCGTGCTGTGGCTGATCGAGCATGCGCGGCAACTCGGGCTGCCTTACGTGTATCTGGGCTACTGGGTGCCCGAAAGCCGGAAGATGGCGTACAAAGCCCGGTTCAAGCCCAGCGAGGTGCTGATGCACGGGGCGTGGCGGATGTTGACGGATGCGGATGTTTCCCCCGTCGATCAGGAAGCTTTGGTGCCGGAAACCGCGTCTTGAAAGACCCGGACTGGCTGGTCTGGGCACGCGAAATCCAGGCGACGGCGCAGACCGGGCTGGCGTTCGCCAAAGACCCCTACGACACCGAACGCTACGAGGCGCTGCGGGCGCTGTCGGTGCGGATCGTGGCGGCGCATACGGGCGTGGATGCCGCGGTGGTCGCCGACCTGTTCGCGTCCGAGGTTGGCTACGCCACCCCGAAACTGGGCGTGCGTGGGGCTGTGTTCGACGACGCCGGCCGCATTTTGCTGGTGCGGGAGGCGATCGATGACGGCCGCTGGACCCTGCCTGGCGGCTGGGCGGAGGTGAACCAAACCCCCGCCGAGTCGGTGGTGCGGGAGGTGTTCGAGGAATCCGGCTACCACGTCCGCCCGGTGAAGCTCGCCGCGGTCTGGGACCGAGCGCGGCAGGGGCATCCGGCGGGTTCGGCTTCGGTTGTGAAGCTGGCGTTTGTTTGCGCGCTGGAGGGTGGCTCGCCCACGGTGAGTTTGGAAACCAGCGGCAGCGGCTGGTTCTTTCCCGACGCTATCCCATCCGACCTGTCCGTCCGCCGCACCCTGCCGCACCAGATCGCGCGCATGTTCGAGCATTGGCGCGAACCGTCCTTGCCCACCGATTTCGAATAAGGTTTGACATATGGACCGCATCCGCATCGTCGCCGGCCCCTATACGTTCAGCGCCCGGTTCGAGGACTTGAATGCCCCGTATAGCTGCGCGGCGTTCCGGCAATTATTGCCATACAAGCAAAAAATCATCCACGTGCGCTGGAGCGGGGAGGCGTGCTGGATTCCGCTCGGAGATTACGATTTCGGGCTGGGGTTCGAGAACGCCACCAGCTACCCGGCACCGGGGCAAATCCTGCTGTACCCCGGCGGGATCAGCGAAACGGAAATCCTGCTGGGTTACGGCGCCTGCCAGTTCGCGAGCAAGGCGGGGCAGCTGGCCGGGAACCATTTTCTCACGATCGACGAGGGGTTGGAGAACCTGACCGCGCTCGGGAAGATGGTGTTGTGGCAGGGGGCTCAGGATATTGAGTTTGGGTTGTAGGGGGACAAAACGGCAATGCTCCGTCCGCCGCCACCATCAATCGATGTTGTTAGCTTGTAGGAATAGAGACTGCGACAGTGAGTCAAAAAACCGCTGGAATGGCGCGGGATCGGATAGTTCGTGCTGGTTCAGTTGTCCGGAAGCGCGAACGATGGTGCGCGTTGTGCCCATCGGCCGCAACGATACGGTGAAGCGAATCAGGCTGGTTCCGGCGCGGGTCGCACTGACGGTGCCGAGTATCTTGTCCGCCCGCTCGACAATGAAGCCCAAATCCTGCAGGGTGGAAATAGTAGCCTGAAACACCTTGGTTTGGTCGCTGATATCGAATACGCGAGTCGATATCGCGCGCTGCGCGGCCTGTGTATTGGTTGTCGCAAGTACCTGTTGCCGGCTGTCCAATTGGCACCCTGCCAGCAAGAGAGTTGGCAGCAAAAACATTGGTATTCGCGATGTCATGGCATCAAATCTCATGGGCTGTGAGGAAGGCGGAATGCGCGAGTTTTTCGAAAAAGCCATGGTAGATCTCAGGATCGGCGATCGTATCGCCCTGGGCGAGATTGGCACCGAGTGCGAAGCCTACGCGCTGGAAATTCGCCCGCACGGTGATCGCGTCGGCACCCGGAACGGGTCTCGCGACAACCTGGACCCGGATCCGGGCCCCTGCAAGTCTGGACGCGACGATCATACCAAACTGATCCTGAGACTCCTCAATTGTGTAACCGAGATCCTGCAACACGCCGATCACGGCCCGCATCATCAGTAAGCGATCTTTGGTGTCGAACCGTCGGCTTTGCATCGCCCGTTCCGCGGTCGCCGCTCGGACCGGCATCATGGCGGCTTCCTGCTGTTGCGCGGTGGGCGCACAACCACCGATAAGTGCGGTCAGAAGGACGAGCAGGCTCCACCGTGGCATGGGGCAGATCAGAAGCTGCTGGAACGGTATGAGAAGTCGCGAACCCGACTGGATTCGTCGAATTTCACGATGACCGTGAGAGTCTTCTGGGTCGTTTGCACTGCTCCCGCTTTCCCTACAACGAATGCCAGAAACAAGGCGTTCGCGCCGCCCGAGCTGGACGAATAAACTGTTTGGGTCGATAGTTTGTCATATACCCAGGTTTCCCGTCGGCGCTCATCGCTCGTGACCATGTTAGGGGAACCCAGGGCTGCGACGACGTCGGCACCGCTCATGCCGATGTGAATTTCACGTTGCACGGTCCCGAGTGTCACTCGGTCGTTGGCGGCGGACCCGGCCGCGACATCCCGGCCATGTTCGCTGGCGGGCACACAGCCCGCGAGAAGTAGGACCGTGACGGCAATCAGGGGAATTTTCATGGTATCGGGCTCCGGTCGGTTAGCCTAGACCATGATCGTTTGAGGTCGTACGCGATATCGGCGTTCGATCATGGTCTAATGCCTTTGTTTGAGAGGGTGATTCACGCCCGAGGTTGAAGTCAACCTCAAGCGATCACGCTCTAGGGTTTCGCATCGGTTTTGCCTGGTGGGGGCGGCGCTGCCGCTGCTTTCGCCGCCGCCTTCCGTTCAATCGTGGTGTTGATCTCCGCCACTGGCCGTACTGCTTCGGGAACATCGTTCCCTTCCGGCGCGTCCGCGAGTTGGCGACCGGTTGTGGCGGCAAGGGGGGTAAAGAAATTGTTACCATAGAAGTTGGGATCGTCGACCTGCGCCTCCTGTCCCGGGGCCAAAACGGTCGCATTCGCCCGCACGATGGATTGCCCGCTGGTCCCGGCGCGCACGACAACGGCCATACGCAGGCTGGTCATACGGGTGCCGGATACGGTGCCCGCTTCCGCGCGGGTGATCCGGTAACCCAGATCGTGTAGCGTGGCGATCACCCCGCGCATAACAGTATTATCATCGCCCGGCATCAACCGGGTCTGCATCGCGCGCAGCTCCACCGCACCTTTCTTGCTGGGAATGAACGCCACCGTCGGCGCGACGGCGCAGGCGCCGAGCGCGAGGACCATGGCGAGGGGAAGTATTGAAAAGCGATTCATTTCGCGGCCGCCCGAATTACGCCGCTGCGGATATTTTCAAAGAACCCCTTGGCCAATTCTGGTTCTGTCAGTAGTTCCACTCGCGACTTGTGCTGGGTATTTGTCACAATTCGCTCGAACGAAACGCGCAATGCGGTATCTCGTTTTTGAACCGGATGTGTCGTCAGCGTCACGCGCACGACCTGATCGGTATCCCAGACGGGGTTGTAACGGACCCCCAGAATCGCCAACCCGATGGTCAGTGCCACTTGGCCCGTGACCTCGCCGGCTCCGGTCGCGTCGCGTTCCTTGCTGCCAGCAAGCACACCGTATGCGGGCGCGCTTTCCTCGACATTGGATCCAAGATCCTGAAGGACTTGGGTAGCTTCCAGTAAAACGGCCTTTTCGTCGACGCCGTCGAGGCGGACGGTTTGCTGCTCCCGAACCGCGATTGCGTTCGGCCGGGGTGCCCCAATCTTCATCGCGGCCTCATTGGCCCAGTTGGGATTTGCGGGCTGGCACCCTGGCAAGATGACAGTGCCCAACAACAGAGCAAATACGCGCCATCTTTCCGACTGGCCCAGAACCATCCGTCGCCCCCATCTTCGATGGCTTCCGAACATTAGAGCGTGATCGCCTGAGGTTGACTTCAACCTCGGGCGTGAATCACCCTCTCAAACAAAGGCTTAGACCATGATCCAACGCCGAGATCGCGTGCAACCTCAAACGATCATGGTCTAGGCGCTTACGAATGGACGCGTCATTGATACGACATCGCGGAATTTAACATCGTATAAATGTCCAATACAGCGGCCACCGCTCAGCTTTCAGCGCCTTCGCCTCATACTGCGGGAGGGCCAGCCCTCCGGCCGCTCAAGCGCACCGAATTCGGTCACATTATGGTCTGGAGGCAGAAGGTCCGATCAGGCAACCAGGAGCGTTGATGCAGGCTGTGTCCAACCAGATCTCACTCTAACCAAGGCGCTGCAAATCCTCCTTTTCCAGGGCGCGGAGGAATACCGCTTGCGCCCGCCCGATCATGCGCATACCGTGCGCACGGAGGTTGATCGCATGAACCACGTCGCCCGCAGCCCCAAGCGACCCGTCAATCTAACCCTGAGCGAGGATGTGGTCCGAGAGGCCCGCCTCCTGACCCGCAACCTGTCTGAAACGGTCGAGACCCTGCTGGCTGACTATGTCGAGGCCGAGCGCGCTAGGCACGTGGATCGGGAACGCAGGATCGAGAACACGATCGACGCCGCCATCGCGCATTACGAGGAATTCGGCATCATCGGAGCGGAGCATTCTCCGATCTGATGAACCAGTTCGACGTTCACCGGACAACTGGGCGCACCCGGCTTGCCGCACCTTACGTGGTGATCGTGCAGAGCGAACGTCTTGCGCGCCTGCCAACCCGCGTCGTCATTCCACTGACGTCATTACGAGGTGACGATTTCGCAGCCGATGTCGCACCCGTATCCCAGATCGAAGGAAAGCAAGTTCGTCTTATCCCGTGGCAGATATTCACGATCTCGGTGACGGCTCTTGGTCCCTTGGTGGCATCGCTGGCAAACGACCGCGACTGCGCCCCGATCATCCGCGCGATCGACGCACTGATCAGCCAGACGTGGCACTGACCAACGCCGAGGAAGCCGCCGCCGCCTGGATCGACGCCACACTTGACGCCGGCCAGCCCATCCCGAGGCCGAGCAGCCTGGACGCCATCTGGGACAATCCTGCTTATGCGGTCTACACCTTTGGTGTCATTACGGTCGACCCAGCGTTGTTGGACGATACCGCCGAACGGGTGAACATCACGCTGCCGCGCCGGGTGCTCAAGCGCCTTGACGCCATTACGAAAACCGCCGGGGACACCAAGTCAGGCACTATCGCGCAACTGACGCTTCACGCTAGAGCGTGATCGCCTGAGGTTGACTTCAACCTCGGGCGTGAATCACCCTCTCAAACAAAGGCTTAGACCATGATCCAACGCCGAGATCGCATGCAACCTCAAACGATCATGGTCTAACGCAGGCTAAACCGACTCGAAGGGATTCAGTGTCCGCACCCCCAACTGGGCGAAATCGCGGACGTTACGGGTCACGACGATGAGACTATGCATCGCAGCGGTCGCTGCGATCATCGCGTCCTCGTGCAGGTCGTTCTGTGGACGGTGCATCAGCCGTGCCCAGGACCGGAACGTGGGGCCGTCTATGGGAAGAACATTGTAGTTCGCGGGTGATTGCGATTCCAGCCTGTATCTCGCCAATGCTTACAGCCGAAATGAATAAGTCGCGATCCAGCACGCCCCCGATCCAAGCCAGAACAGCGCCATGCGGCCGGACGCGGCGAAGTTCCGAGTTGACGTTCGTATCGAGCAAATACACCCGGTCTACTCGAATGGGACGACCGCGCGCCGGTGCAACTTTCCGCGTGCGGCGACCGGGATGTCCCCCCGCGGGCTGTCGGCGAGCAACAGTTCCTTCAACGTTAGGCGCGCGGTTTCTCGCAGGCGGTTCCAGTCGGCGATGGGCACGAGGACCGCGACCTCCGCCCCCCGCCGGGTCACGACCTGTGCGCCATCCTTCAGGGGCGTGTCCAAGAACTCGCTAAACCGAGCTTTGGCATCCTGGACGGACCAGCTGTTCATGAGCGCACCCTTTTAACAACTGGTCAGATGAGCGGTCGATGTCAAGTCCGCGTAAAAATCCAATATAACGGCGCCCGCCCAGCCTTCAGCGCCTTCGCCTCATACCGCGTGGGCGGCCAGCCGTCCGGCCGCTCAACCGCCGGCTCCGGCGCATCGAACAGGGTCTGATCCGCCATCACCTCGGTCACCCAGGCCTGGTACGTCGGGTCGTCGCTCGCCACCCGCCATTCCGCGCCGGGCTTCAGGACCCGAGCGACTTCGGGCAACAGGGCAGGGTGTACGAAGCGGCGCTTGGCGTGGCGCAGTTTGGGCCAGGGGTCGGGGAACATCAGGAATAATCTGTCAACGCACGCATCCGGCAGGGCTCGCAGAAGCACTCTCCCGTCGTCGGGCCAGAGGCGTAAATTGACAGGTAAAGGCGCGGTGGCCTCGCCGCCCGCCGGCACCAAAGCGGACAGCAACGAGCAAATGCCATTCTCGAACACCTCGCACGCGATCAGCCCGGCTTGGGGGTTCGCCGCCGCCTGAGCCAGCGCGTGCTCCCCGCCGCCAAACCCGATCTCCATCCACAGCTCGGGTAGCCAAGCGGGCGCCGCCGCCTGTTCCAGGCGAAAGCGCATGCGTTCCAGGGTGACGTCGAGTAGGACTTCCTGCCGGGGCCGCAGTTTGTGGCCGCGGCTGCGGCCGTATAGCCGGTCCGGCGGGGGCTTGATCAGCGTCCGAAGGCTGCCTTCAGCGCCGGCACCAGATCCGTCTTTTCCCACGTGAAGGTGCCTTTCGCCGCATCCGGCTCCCGCCCGAAATGCCCGTAGGCCGACGTGGGAGTGTAGATGGGCCGGTTCAGATGCAGGTGTTCGCGGATGCCGCGCGGGGACAGGTTCATCAGGTCGCGCAAGGTCTTCTCCAACCTGGCTTCATCGACGTCTTTGCCGGTGCCTTGCAAATCGACATACACGGAAAGGGGCCGGGACACGCCGATCGCGTAGGCGATCTGGATGGTGCAGCGCTCCGCCAAGTTGGCCGCAACCACGTTCTTCGCCAAATAGCGGCAGGCGTAGGCCGCCGAACGGTCCACCTTGGTGGGGTCCTTGCCGCTGAACGCGCCGCCGCCGTGCGGGGCCGCGCCGCCGTAGGTGTCGACGATTATTTTGCGCCCGGTCAGGCCGCAGTCGCCATCCGGCCCGCCGATCACGAATTTGCCGGTGGGGTTCACATGGAACTCGGCTTCCGGGGGCATCCAGCCCCGCGGCAGGATCGATTCGACCAGCGGCCAGAGCTTCCGCTTGATCTCGGTCTGCTCCAGTCCCTCGACATGCTGGGTGGAGACCACGACGGCGGTGGCGCCGACCGGCTTGCCGTCGACATAGCGAAGGGTCACCTGGCTCTTGGCGTCGGGCAGCAACCCGGCGACCGAGTCGTGGCCCGATTTCCGCAGGTCGCGGATAGTGCGCAGGATTTCGTGCGAGTAATGCAGCGGCGCCGGCATCAGCGAGTCGGTCTCGGTGCAGGCATACCCGAACATCAGGCCCTGGTCGCCGGCCCCTTCGTCCTTGTTGCCCGCGCTATCGACGCCCTGCGCGATGTCGGAGGACTGGGAGTGCAAATGCACCGCCACATCGGCGGTTTGCCAGTGGAAGCCATCCTGCTCGTAGCCGATGTCCCTGATCGCCATGCGTGTCAGGTGGATCAACAGTTCCGGCGTCACCTCGGACGGGCCGCGGGTTTCGCCCGCCAGCACGACGCGCTGCGTGGTGCACAGGGTTTCGCACGCAACGCGGGAAAACGGGTCGGCGGACAGGAACGCATCCAGCACCGTATCGCTGATGCGGTCGGCGACCTTATCGGGGTGGCCTTCCGAGACGGACTCGGAGGTGAACAGGAATTCGCCCGTATCACGCATGGATGGTTCTCTCGTGTCGCGCTGATGCCGGCCTGAGGAGCCGAGCCGGGCCA
>JANXTL010000124.1 GCA_025352375.1 Acetobacteraceae bacterium
GCCGAAGAAGCCGAAGCGCGCATTTTGGAATTCCGCCGATAGCTTAGAGCGTGATCGCCTGAGGTTGACTTCAACCTCGGGCGTGAATCACCCTCTCAAACAAAGGCTTAGACCATGATCCAACGCCGAGATCGCGTGCAACCTCAAACGATCATGGTCTAAGGCCGCACCAACATCGTTCGATGATCGGCCAGCGCGCGGTGCCACAGAAACAACGGGATCACCAGCGCCGACAGCAAGGCCGCCATCAGCAGACCGCCGGCCGGGCCGCCGTACAGATCCGCCGCCCAACCGCAGGCCATCGGGCTGAGCGTGCCGCCAAAATAATAGACCGAATAGAATATGCCCATTCCAACAGCGCGATTTTCCGGCTTCGCCGACAGCGTCCCCACCGCCATGATGACCCCTGGATGAATGGCACCGATGACGCCCACCAGCACCGACCAGCCCAGCGGAAACCCCGCCAGCGCGGTGCCCACGATGCCAATGCTAAGCGCGACCGACCCAAATATCAGGATGCGAAGGGCACCGAAACGCGCGGCCAAATCGCCGCCGAACATGGTGGCTGGCACGTTGCCCCAGGTGCCCACGATCATCACCAGGCCGATCAGCGTCAGGCTATCGCCGCGCAGAGTCAGAGTCGCCGGAATGTAGGACGTGTAGCCCGCATAACTGCCGGTGTAAGCCGTCCAAATGGTGCCAGCAACGACAAGCAACAGGCATTCCCGCCGGCTCGGCAGCGCGAACGTCCGCGAGACAGCGTGTATATGCGCCGGGGGACGATAGCTCGACAGAAACAGCACCAGCGCCAGCGCCGTCATCGCCCCGCCGGATAAGAAGCCCGCCTGCCAGCCATAGACATGGGTGAGCGACGGCAGAACGATCTGGGCCATGCCCACCCCGACCGGATACGAGCAAACCGACACGGCGATCGCGAACATGAACGCTCGGCCGCTGAAGAAGTCGGCGATGATCTTGCCCTGCAACACAATCATCCCCACCGCCCCAATGCCCGCGATAGTTCGCCCCGCCGCGATGCCGGCCGGCCCGTCGGCCAGCGCGCTCACCGCCGCCCCCACCATCATCATCCCCAACCCGCCGCTGAGCACCCAACGGTCCCCGAACCGCCGGCCCAACGCGCCCAGCGGCAGGGCCACGAACACGCCGGCCAACATGAAAGCGCCGATCAGTTGTCCGAACGCGGCATAGGTCAAATGGAACAGCGGGATCAGATCCGGCCCCATGCTCGCCACGGTCTGAAACTGGTAGCCAAAGGCAATGCGCGCCAACGCCAGCGCGGCGAGGACGATCCAGGGTCGGGCGATCATGGGAGTCCTTGGACGATTTCTCCGCGAGTCTAGAGCGCTTTCAGGTAGCGCGGAAATGGCGCTGGTCGACGTTGTCCGTCGAAGACCGAACGACACGCACCACGACCTGCCCGAGGTCGCGCACCTGACCGGCAAGCAAGCCGGCATCCGTCGTCACCTGCGCCGCCTGCCGTCCGGTTTGCGCCGCCTCTCCCGAAACCTCCTGAATACGGGTTGTCATGTCGCCCGCCGCGGCGGCGGTGCCGGCGACGTTGCGGGCGATCTCGGCCGTCGCGGTCCCTTGCTGTTCGACCGCGGCTGCGATGGACGCCGCGACCGAATCGATTTCGGCGATCGTCCGTTCGATCCGTCCCACCGCCTCCGCCGAGTTATCGGTCGCTGCCCTGACATCCGCGATGTGGCGCGCGATTTCCGCCGTCGAGCGTCCGGTCTGGGCGGCGAGTTGCTTGACCTCATTGGCGACCACCGCGAAGCCCTTGCCGGCCTCCCCCGCGCGGGCGGCCTCGATCGTGGCGTTCAACGCGAGCAAATTGGTCTGCGACGCGATGCCCGAGATCAAATCCGCGACCGCGCCAATCCGGCCGACGGTCAGGTTCAACTGGTCGATCGACGCCCGTGTTTCCTGCCCGGCCCGCACCGCCTGACCCGCCATCGCCGCGGAACGGGAGACCTGGGCGCTGATTTCCCGGATCGACGACGTCAGCCGATCCGCCGCCCCGGCCACGGTATGGGCGTTATCGAGGGACTGGCTGGCGGAGCCCGCCACACTGAGCGCAGCCGAACCGGTTCGGTCCGCCGAGGCCGACATCGCCGCGGCAGCCCCGGCGACAGCGTCGGTACGCCGAAGAATGTCAGCGAGTTCGGTCGCGATCTCGCCTTCGACCTTAGTCGCCAGCCCCGTCAGTGCGGTCCGCCGAGCCTGCTCCGTGCGGGTGGCCTCGTCGTCGCGCTCCCTTGCCAGGCGGCGGTTTTCCATGCCCTGTGCCCGGAAGACCTCCAGGGCTTCAGCCAATCGGCCGACCTCGTCCCCGCGGCCATGCCCGGTCACCGCGACGTCGGTCACGCCATCCGCCAGGCTTCGCATCGCCGTCGCGATCTGGGTCAACGGGCGGGTAACGCCTCGGATCACGACAAAGGAGGCCAGCAACACGACGCCCAGAATACAAGCGGCGGACAGGCTGGACAGCCAGAAGACCATACTGGACCGAAATGCCGCCAGATCGACGATGAGGGTTTCAACCTCTCGCGCGTTCTGCGCCGCGAGGCCGACGATCGTCGCGTTCAGCGCCTGCCTGTTGGATCGGTTGGCGTCGTTGTTGCCCATCGCATCGGCCGCCTTGGGCCCCTGCTCGCGACCCGCGCGAACGGTTTCAGTTCGCAATGTAACAAAGTCCGCGAGTTGGCGCCGCGCGGCGTCCAGCGATGTCTTGCGATCGGGCTCCAGCCGGTCGGACCAGTAGGCCATTGCCGCCTCGATGGCGGTCAGGTTGGCAAGCAGGGGCTTGCCGAATTTCTCCACCTCCGCGGCGTCGCGCGACATGTAGATACCACGCGAATCCATCACGACGGCGTTGATCAGGCCATTGACCCGCTCCCCGGCGATGGCACGTTCGGCGGCGCGGCGCAGTTCCTCCACATGGATGCTGTAGACCTGGATGGCATGGATCCCGGCGCCGGCGATCGTGGCGGCAGCGATGGCCAACAGCCCGACGACCGCCAGAATTTTGACGGCGATGCCGACGGAGCGCGTGCCCCATCTGGAAACGGTCTGCATAAGGTCGATCCCTGGTCTCGGGCGGTTGGCACGGCCGGTCGCCATGCGCGGCGCATGGCAACCTTCGTAACAGGCTAAAGTTAACGGAAGGTTAACAGCGGCGAGAAAAAATGCGGCCGGGCGCAAGTATTTGTGGGGACAGTAGCCGTCGGCCCGTTGGCCGGTTATCCTTGGGGTATGACTGACTCTCCCGTATTCCTCGACGTCGGGCGCCCGCCGGTGCCCGACATGGTGATCGCGCGCGGCGTGGTGCCGTTCTTTCTCCCCCACCGCCCGGTGCGGGGGCGGCTCGTGCGCCTCGGCGCCCTGACCGACGCGCTGCTGGCTCGGCACACCTACCATCCCGTGGTCGCACGGTTGGTGGGTCAGGCGCTGGCGCTGGCGGCTGGGCTGTCCACGGCGCTGAAATTCCGCGGCACGTTCAGCCTGCAAGCCAAAGGCAACGGCGCGGTGGACATGCTGCTGGCCGATTGCACCGACACCGGGGCGTTGCGGGGCTACGCCCGCTGCGACGCCGAGATGTTGGAAACCCTGCTGACCCAATCGCCCGATCCATCGGCGGAAGCGCTGTTGGGCTCCGGCTATTTGGCATTCACCGTCGATCAGGGCGGCGATAACCGCCACCAGGGCATTGTCGCAATCGAGGGAAACTCCCTCGCCGCCATGTCGCTGCACTATTTCGAAACCAGCGAGCAGCTGCGGTGCCAGATCCATTTGGCCTGCGAGCACACCGCGGCCGGCTGGCGTGCCGGTGCGCTCATTCTTGAGCAAGTGGCGGGCGCCGGCGGCATCGCCCCGGAATTGGACGAAGACGCACAGGACGAAAGCTGGCGCACCGCCACCGCGTTGGCGATGACGCTGACCGACCGCGAATTGCTGGATGACTCTCTGCCCCCGGAACAGTTGCTGTTCCGTCTGTTTCACACCGAAGGCGTGGCCGCGGACCGCGCCCGAGCACTATCGTACGGCTGCCGCTGCTCCCGCGCGCGCCTGTCCGGTATTTTGCAGGGATTCTCGGACAACGATCTGGATCACATGGCGATCGACGGCACCATCGTTATGACTTGCGAATTCTGCCATTACGATTTCAAATTCCCGCGGGCCGACATGCACGGGCAGGTAATAGGTAAGAGGTAACCGATGTCTTCGACGACCAAAGTACGCATTTGGGACGCTCCGACGCGGCTGTTCCACTGGACGCTGGTTCTGCTTGTGTGTTTCAGCTGGCTGTCCGCGGAAATGTTATGGATGAGGCTGCATTTTCTGTCAGGCGAGGCGATCCTGACCCTGGTGCTGTTCCGCATCGTCTGGGGATTCGTCGGCAGCGACACCGCGCGGTTCGCGAAGTTCCTGAAAAGCCCGATGGCGGCGATCGAGCATCTGAAACACCTGCGCCGACGGGAACCGGACACCGAACTCGGGCACAACGCGGCCGGCGGCTGGATGGCGGTGGGGCTGCTGGGCTTGCTGCTGTTGCAGGTCGGCAGCGGGTTTTTCAGCAGTGACGACGATGCCGCGGTGGAAGGTCCGCTGCGCCATCTCGTCAGTGCCGGGACCAGCGCGTTGCTGACGAATTTACACGGGTTTTCATTCACCGCGATCCAGATCGCCGTGGCGGCGCATGTATCCGCAATCGTGGTTTATCTGCTGCTGAAGGGCCACAATCTCACGTGGCCGATGATCGTGGGAACGAAAGACATCCCGGGTCCGGTATCGCAGCCCCGGATGGCGCACCCCGTGCTGGCGGCGGGCATCCTGGGTGCGGCAGCAGCCACGGTCGTGATCCTGCTGTACTACTTGTAGGAAAGCGGGGCGGGCCACGGGCCCACCCCGCGACCCGCTTACTTCGCGCGATAGTCCTTGTGGCAGGCCCCGCAAGCGGCGCCGACCAGCTTGATTTGCGCATCGACGCCCTCGGCATCGCCGGCCTTCGCCAGTTCCGCCAACTTGCCGGCGGTCTCGCCCAGCGTCGCAGCCGCTTTCGCGAACCCAGCCGCATCCGACCAGACTGCCGGTAGAGCCTTGGTGTTGCCGCCGGTGTCGCTGCCCTTGGGGAACAGGCCCGGCATCAGCGCGGCGAAGCGCTGAATGGCCTTCGCGGGTGCTTCCAGGGTCTTCACGTCGCCCTTGGCGGCCGCAACAGCACGGATGCCGGCAAAGGTACCGCTCATCAGATCGAGGCCGGTTTGCCTGATCTCGATAGGGTTCGGCCCGTCCGCAAGGGCCAGTCCATTGGTGGCCAACAGCGCCACGGCGCCCAAAAACAGTACTTTCCTCATTCTTTTTCCCTTCCCGATTTCGACTCTCAGGCCCCTGATCCAGACGCCGTCGCGTGCCACCATCGCATGGCACCCGAAGATCGTGCAAACAATCCCGGCCAATCGGTGGGACGAGCGGCGAGGCCGATTATTCCGTGCCAAACATACGAATGCCGCCGGCAACGGAGACTGAACGGTGAGACCTGCCCTCTTGCCATATGCCAGGAGGCGGGCCTTCAATGCGGCCACTGTATAAAGGGAGATCCGACCATGACGATTCACGCACGTCTGGCCCATGTCGGCGTTTACGCCCATGACAAGCCGAGACTGGAGAAGTTCTACTCGAACGTCCTCGGCTTGGTGGTCACGGACAGCGGCACCGCCCGCAGCGGCATGTCGCTGACGTTCATGAGCGGCAATCCCAGCGCCCATCACCAGTTGGTGCTGGTGGATGGCCGCCCGGATACCGAAGGCTTCAATCCGATCCAGCAGATTTCCTTCATGGTCGACTCGTTGTCCGACCTAAAGGAGGTCCATGGCCGCGCGATCGACGAAGGCTGCTCCGAGATGCGCGTCGTCACCCACGGCAACGCCTGGTCATGCTACTTCAAGGACCCCGAAGGCAATGTCGTCGAGGCCTACCTCGACACGCCCTGGCACGTTCCGCAACCGCACGGTGCCCCGTTCGACATTGCGGCCCCGGAAGCGGAGATCGTAGCCTGGACCGAAGCCCATTGCCGCGAAACCCCCGGCTTCATGATGATCGGCGACTACCAGAAGCAGATGGCCCAGCGACTGGCTGGTTAGGAGTTCCGCCATGAAATTCGGCGTCGCGATGTTCTTCACCGACTATGCCATGGGCGCGGCGGACTTCGCCCGAGCGGTGGAGGACCGCGGCTTCGAGTCTGTTTGGGCGCCGGAGCACTCGCATATTCCGCTGTCCCGGGAGTCCGGTTTCCCCGCTGGCGGGGAGTTGCCGAAAAAATACGCCGACTGCATGGACCCCTTCGTGTCCCTGTCTGTCGCGGCGGCAGTGACCAAGACGCTATTGCTCGGCACCGGCGTGTGCCTGGTGGTGCAGCGCGATCCCATCCAGACGGCGAAACTGGTGGCCTCGCTCGACCAGGTGTCGAACGGACGCTTCCTGTTCGGCATCGGCGGCGGCTGGAACGCCGAGGAAATGGCCGACCACGGTACCACCGATTTCAAGGGCCGCTGGAAGCTGGTGCGCGAACGGGTCGAGGCCATGAAAGCCATCTGGACCCAGGACAAGGCCGAGTACCATGGGGACCTGGTGAATTTCGGTCCGATGCTCGCCTACCCCAAGCCGGCGCGGAAACCGCATCCTCCGGTGATCGTCGGTGGCGCGTTCCCCTATGGTGCGCGGCGGGCGATAGCATATGGGGATGGGTGGGTGCCGCACGGGTCCCGCCCGCAGTATGGCGATGTCAGCGCGTTCCTGCCGGAGTTTCGGGAAATGTGCACCGAAGCCGGGCGCGGCCATCTGCCAGTGACGATGTTCGGCGTGCCGCCGGACTTGGACAAACTAAAGCACTACCGGGACATCGGGGTGGACCGGCTGGTGATATCCGTCGATTCCGCCGGCTCCGGCACGCTGCTGCCTCTTCTCGACAAATGGGCGGGGCTGATGCGGGGTGTGGAGATTGGCTGACAGTCGTCAGCCCCTCCCGACGTTGAGCGACGTTAGCTCGCGTCGAATAGCATGGTGTGCGCTACTTGCTTCAAGCGCACGAGTTCTTCTTTGTTGTGAGCAAGCAATGCGTGCGACCACATGGTATCGGTGGCGTCACGGCAATCCCTTGCCAGCGCGCTCCCTATGACCTCGCAGGACATATTTAGTGCGGCCGCCAGTTCCTGAGGGTCCTTGCGGGTCCCAAATACAAAGACCCTATCAGCCATACTCTCCGGGACGTCCCTTCGCATATCGTCCAGGCGGCGATCTCCCTGATTGTCGAAATCTATCAGCATAACGGTTATCTGGTCGGCATATTGTTTCATTTACGGCAGTTGCTTACAAATGAAATCAGCACGAACATTTGGCCATCCGCCGGACACCGGTTCCGGATGGATTTGGCGACTTTTTCGCCAATCGACTTCGAGCATAAATCCATTGAACAAGTCCCTATCTGCGTCATCTTCGATCAGAACGACGATATGCGGCCTGTAGCGATTGCTGGCGGTCATGATCGTATCACGTC
>JANXTL010000184.1 GCA_025352375.1 Acetobacteraceae bacterium
GTCATCCGTCCGGAAATAACAACGGCAACCACCGCTCCACCACCCCCACCGGAAACCCCAGCCGCCATGACCTACAGTGTCGGAAATTATGGTAAAAGTGCTGCCGTCATTGAGCGTGTGCAGGAACAAATGCGGTGTGGCGATCCGACAGTCATGTTCGCCAACGACGAAGACCAAACCGATAGGAAAGACCCTCCCCTTTTGATGGCCAGAGTATTTTCGGCCGACTTTGCGACAGTCGGCATCGAATATTTGATTCCATATAATCGAATTGCTCACTGGTCGATAAATGAGGCGACAAATCCATCTACAGCATTTATCGGAATGATTGAGCTTTACTCCAGGCCACCTGCCGCTGCGCGATGCATCGGCGGCGGCCCGAATTAATACTATATAATAATAACTTGAACTGGTACAAATTCGGTTATAGTCAAACGAGTATCTGCGACCAACTGCGTCATCTGCGGACAAAATCTGCTGAAAGAAGGTTTGTCCGCAGATGGAATCATACCGGCATGACGGTTGCCAAACGACAATCAGTCGTCTTTTTTACCGACTGGTGAGTAACTCTTTGAGGCAATTTCGGTTTTTCTTGACTTTGTCAGGTTTTTGCAGATGCCTCGGAGGCAGGTTTTTGCAGGAAGGGTAACATGCGGCGGCGACGGACATTGCGGGAGAGGGTGGAGGCACGGATTGCCGAGCGCGGCGATGACGCCTTCCTCACGCGCGAATTCCGTGATCTGTTCGGAGAGCGTCAGGTTCCGCGCGCGTTGCGGACGTCGATCGACGAAGGCAAGCTGATCCGCCTTGGCTACGGCGTCTATGGTCGCGCCGAAGTCTCGCCGCTTACCAAACAGCCGATGCTGACCGGGACGGTTTCGGCACGGTCTCCCGCCAGGTGCTCGACAAGCTCAAGGTCCGTTGGGAGCCGACGGCGGCCGAGCGCGACTACAATGAAGGCCGCTCTACCCAGGTGCCGATGACGCCCCGTGTGCGCCTGCGTGGCAGCCGCTTCAGCCGCAAGCTGCGCTACAAGACGATGGAGCTGACGCTTGAGCGATGAGCTGCCCGACGATCTGAGGCCGGTCGCGGATTTCTTCGGTATGGTCGGGACCGCGCCTGTCAGGAAGGATCGACCGCCCGATGCAGGCACGCGGGTGCGCGATTCCAAATTCGCGACTTGTGTCGTTGCCAGCCGCGCCAGCGCCCCGCTGGCGAGTGGCGCTCTGACGGCTCCGGTAGGTCCGCCGCCATCGGCAGCGCCTTGTATCACGACTGCCGGTTACGCTACTTCCAACCCCAGAGCCGCCCGGATCGACCGGTGATAATGTGTCAACGCCGGCTCGTTCCGCCCGTAAATCACATGTGTCTGCGCCCCCGAGCCGAAACCGATTTGCATCGACTTGCCGGCCGGGAAATCCTCGGTCGTGATAACCTTCATCGCCAGCGCCAGATTGGCGTCCCAGTGCCGCTTCTCATCCTCGGTCTCGACCGGCTTGGGGATATAGAGCGAGGTCTCCATCACCGCCCGATCCGGTCGCCCGTCGACCGGAAACACCCGGAAGATCTCGATGTGATCGCCCTGTGGGGAAAAAATCGTATTCGCGAACATCTGATAAACGATGGTGGAGTTCCACATCAGATCCCACTCGCTTTCCGGCGTCTCCCGCAGCCGGTCCAACTTCGGCCGCGCATAAACCAGCCGCGCGCTCGGGCCGAACGCACGGAAATCGCAGATATTGGGTTTCAGGATGCGGCGCAGCGTTTCCCCGTGCAGGGGGCCGAAATGGTAGCTTTCCAGGAAGGTATCGATCGGCAGCTTCCAGTTCATGTCCTCGTAATGCACTTGCCGCGCGTGCAAATGGTAGCCGTCCAGCTTCCAGAAAGCGAGGTCGCCCGCCAGTTCGCCCAGCCAGGGATCGATGTCGAGATCGGGGGAGCCGGGCGTGGGTAGCACCCAGACCATGCCGTACTTCTCCGCCAGCGGCAGCGCGGTCAAGCCAGGGCGGCTTGCCAGCACGCCGGGGAAGCAATCCGCCTCGGGCACCGCGCGCAACGTGCCGTCGTCCCGGTATGTCCAGGCATGATAGGGGCAGATGAACACCCGAGCGTCGCCCTCGCCGTTGGCGACCTTGGTGCCGCGGTGGCGGCAGGCGTTGATGAAGGCGCGCAGCGTGCCGTCCTGCCCGCGCACTGTCAGCACCGGCACGCCGGCGTAATCGTCGGTGCGGTAAGAGCCTGGCTTCGGCCAATCGCAGGACAGGCCCCAGACCAGGGGGCGGCCACGGATCAGCACCGCTTCCTCGCGCCTGTGGCGATCGGGGCAAATGTAAGCGGACACGGGGTTGTCCCAGGCGCTATCGGCCAGTGCGGTGGTCTTGGTTTCCGCGTAGTGCAACAGCGAGTGCAGGATGGCGAGTTCGGCTGCGCGGTCCACGTTCCCGGATCCTTTTCCGTTGTCCGGTACCGTTTGTCCTTGCCCGGCGGCAGGGTGTCAACAAAGGCGAGCGATGGGCGCGTCGGCACAATCGCGCCCCACCCGCAAAAAAAGCGGCCGCCGTTAACGGTTTCTTAACCTCTTTGCGTCACTCTGCCTTCGGACACCGAAGGACCGACCGACGCCAATGACCGGCAACACGCCATGATGCCCTTGCTGGAGGGCCTGAAAGCCCTGGGCACCGCCCGACTCGCCGCCATGGGCGTGGTGGCGGTGGGGCTGCTCGCGCTGCTGGCGGTGCTGGTGCTGCGCGGTACCGGCGGCGGCAGCCAGATGGCGCTGCTGTATGCCGATCTGGACCTGCGGGATTCCGCCCAGATCGTCGATCAGCTCAATCGCAAGCACATCGCCTACCGGCTACTGTCGAACGGCTCGCAAATCCTGGTGCCGACGGACCAGGTGGCGGAAGCCCGCATGGCCCTGGCGCGCGACGGGCTGCCGTCCGGCGGGTCGGTCGGCTACGAGCTGTTCGATCGCGGCGACAGCCTGGCCTTCACCGAATTCCAGCAGAAAATAAACGAAACCCGCGCGCTGGAGGGGGAAATCTCGCGGACGATCAAGGCGATGCGAGGGATCAGGCAGGTGCGGGTGCATCTGGTCCTGCCCCGGCGGGAGCCTTTCGCCCGCGACAAACAGGACGCCCAGGCCAGCGTCATGCTGACCATGGCGGGTGCGCAGCGCCTGGACCGCGAGGGAATACAGGCGATCCTGAACCTCGTTGCCGCCGCCGTGCCGGGCCTGACGCCGCGCAACATCGCGGTGGTGGACTCGCGCGGGGATCTGCTGGCCCGCGCCGGCCAGCCGGTGGGGCAAACCGCCGAGGCCGCGACGGCCGACGAACTAAGGCGCGGCACCGAACTGCGCCTGTCTCGCGCGGTGGAGGAAATGCTGGAACGCACCCTCGGGCCGGGGCGGGTACGGGCGGAAGCGGCGGTACGCATGAACTACGACCGGGTGAACGAAACGCAGGAGACTTACAACCCGGACGGGCAGGTTCCCCGCAGCACCCAATCCGTCACATCCACCAGCCGGACCACCGAACCGAACGGCGCCGTGACGGTGACCAACAACCTGCCCAACGCCGAAGCGGCCGCACCGCCAGGCGGCGGCTCCCAGGAAGCGAAGCAGGAGGAAACCACCAACTACGAAATCGGCAAGACCGTTCGCACGCTGATCCGCGAACAGCCGCAGATCGATCGCATCAGCCTGGCGGTGATGGTCGATGGCAGGCTGGACGCCAACAAGACCTGGCAAGCGCTGCCCGCCGAGGATCTGGCGCGCATTTCCGCCTTGGTCAAAACCGCGATCGGGTTCGACGAAAAGCGCGGCGATCAGGTCAACGTCACCAGCATGCGCTTTGCCGAGGCCGAAATCACTGCGCCGGACTCGGGCGGGCTCTTTGGCATCCGGCTGGAAAAGCCGGAGTTCATGAGCCTGGCGCAGACCGCGCTGATCGGGATCGTCGGGTTGCTCGCCCTGCTGCTGGTGTTGCGGCCGATGGTCAAAGGCATCGCCGCGATGGCTCCCGCCGCCACCGCCATCGCGGGGGGCGAAGCCGGCACGCCCGCGTTGCCGGCGGGATCGCCCGGCAACCTGATGCTAAACGGCCCGGCGGGCGAAGACAGCATGATCGAGGTCGCACAGATCGAGGGACAAATGCGCGCATCGTCGTTACGGAAACTATCCGACATGGTCGAGAAACACCCTAGCGCCTCGCTGACTATTCTGCGTGGCTGGATGGCACGGGACAATGCCTGATCCCCGCACCATGCGAGGCGCCGAACGCGCCGCCGTGATGATGCTAGCGCTGGGCGACGAACATTGCACCCGGCTGTTCGGCATGATGCACGAAGACGAAATCAAAGAGATCTCCTCCGCCATGGCGCAGCTCGGCACCATCCGGTCCGAAACGGTCGAAAAAATCTGCGGCGAATTCATGGAGGGCATGGGCTCCACCGGCGCGCTGAACGGCAGTTATGAAACGACCGAATCCCTGCTGATGAAGGCCTTGCCGCGCGAACGTGCCGCCCAGATCATGGAAGAAATTCGCGGCCCCGCCGGCCGCACCATGTGGGATAAGCTGGGTAATGTCAGCGAGGACGTGCTGGCCAATTATTTGAAGAACGAATACCCGCAGACCGTCGCCGTCGTGCTGTCCAAGGTCAAACCGGAACATTCGGCGCGGGTTCTGACATTGCTGCCGGATTCCTTTGCCATGGAAGTGGTTATGCGCATGTTGCGTATGGAAACCGTTCAAAAAGACGTGCTGGACGGGGTGGAAAAAACCCTCCGCGCGGAATTCATGTCCAACCTCGCCCGCAGCGCCCGCCGCGACGCGCACGAATTGATGGCGGACATTTTCAACAACCTCGACCGTCAGGCGGAAACCCGTTTCCTGAACGGGCTGGAGGAACGCAACCGCGACGCGTCCGAACGCATCAAGGCGTTGATGTTCACATTCGACGACCTGCAACGCCTGTCCGGCCCTTCGATCCAGACGCTGCTGCGGTCCATCGAAAAGGACAAATTGCCGGTCGCACTGAAGGGCGCGTCGGAGAAAATAAAGGAATTGTTCATCTCCAACCTGTCGGAACGCGCCGCGAAGATGTTGCGCGACGACATGGAGGCGCTTGGGCCGGTCAAACTGCGCGACGTCGACGACGCGCAAGGCGGCATTGTGCTGCTGGCCAAAGAACTCGCGGCGCAGGGCCAGATCGAAATCTCCGCCGGCAAGGATGAGGAGGTGATCTACTGATGACCTGGAACGCCCACATCTTCGGCGAGGATTTCGATCGCCCCAAAGCCGCGGAACCGTCGCCAGAACCGGTGCCCCCCGAGCCGGTCTACAGCGCCGCCGATTTGCAAATGGCACGCGCTGAGGCTTTGCGCGACGGACACGCCGCCGGTTTGGCTGAGGCCGACGGGGTCACCGCCGCCCTCGCCCGGCATGCGCTACTGACGATCGCGGAAAATCTCGACGCCACGCGGGCCGAAGCGACCGCCATCGCGGAGGACGCCGCCGAGGCCCTGGCGCATCTTTTGATGGACGCCTTCGCCGCCGCGTTTCCTGCGTTGTGCGCCCGTCACGCCGAAACCGAACTGCGCGCCATTGTTCGCTCTGTGTTGCCGCGATTGCACGAGGAGCCCGCGATCACGGTACGCGCCAGCCCGCATGTCACCGAGGCCCTGACCCAGGAAATCGCAGCGGTCGATCCCGACTTGCTGGATCGCGTGCGCGTCATCCCCACCGATGCGGTGCCGGAAGGCGACGTGCGCATCGCCTGGCGCGCCGGCAACGCCCGCCGCGACACCGCCAGGCTATGGGCGGAAATAGAAAATATCCTGGCCCCGGCTGGGTTATTGAGAGGCAGGCCTACTCCTCCTCCCGCAAGGGGAGCGGGAGAAATTTTCGCCCGAGCAACCCAGGAGCCCAAAAATGTCGAATGACATGGAACTGACCGAACTCTCCGAACCCATCGACACCTCTGTCCCGCGATCGGCGCGAGAACTCGAAGCCGTCTACGACATCCCCGTCACGCTCTCGGCCGTGTTGGGCAAGACGACAATGCAGGTCAGCCAACTTTTGAAGCTGGGCCGCGGCGCGGTGGTGGAGTTGGACCGCAAACTCGGAGAAGCGATCGACATATACGTCAACAACCGCCTTGTCGCGCGGGGGGAAGTCGTGATGGTCGACGACAACCGGCTGGGGGTGACGATGACCGAAATCGTGAAGGCGGACCGAGCGCAATCATGAGAGTGCTGATTATCGGATCGCTGGCGGGGGAGATCGGGCAGGCGGCGCGCATCGCCATCGCGCGCGGTGCCAAGCTCGATCAGGCGGACGACGCGGACAAAGCCATGCCGCGGCTGCGGGCGGACGCGAAGCTGGATTTGGTGCTGTGCGACCTCAACCAGGACGTGAGTGCCGTGGTGCGCGCCCTGGCCAGGGAGCGCATCGCGGTCCCCGTGGTGGCGTGCGGCACCAACGACGACCCCGATGCGGCGGTGCGGGCCATTCAGGCTGGCGCGCGGGAGTTCCTGCCCCTGCCCCCCGATCCCGACCTGATCGCGGCGATCCTGGAGGCCGCGTCGGGCGAAAGTCATTCACTCATCGTGAACGACCCCGTCATGTTGGCCGCCGTTCGGCGCGCCGAGCAGGTGGCGAAATCGGAGGCGTCGGTGTTGATTTCCGGCGAATCCGGCACCGGCAAAGAAATACTGGCCCGCCACATCCACCGCCGGTCGCGACGCGCGCAAGGGCCGTTCGTTGCTTTGAACTGCGCCGCGATCCCGGAAAACCTGCTGGAATCCGAACTTTTCGGTCACGAGAAAGGTGCGTTCTCCGGCGCGATGGCCCGTCGCATCGGCAAATTCGAGGCCGCGCAGGGCGGCACGCTCTTATTGGACGAAATCTCCGAAATGGACGTGCGCCTACAGGCCAAGCTGCTGCGCGCGCTACAGGAACGAGAAATCGACCGCCTGGGTGGCGACACGCCAGTCAAGATCAACGTCCGCATCCTCGCGACCACCAACCGCGACCTTCTTGTGGACGCGCGGGCAGGGCGGTTCCGCGAGGATCTGTATTTCCGCCTGAACGTCGTTTCGCTGGTCGTGCCCAGCCTGCGCGACCGCCCGGGCGATATCGCGGCGTTGTCGGAACATTTCGCCCGCAAATACGCCGAGGTGAACGGCCTGCCGTATCGTGCCGTATCTCCAGCGGGGATCCTGCGTCTGACGGCTCACACTTGGCGCGGCAATGTGCGGGAACTCGAAAACACCATCCACCGTGCGGTGCTGTTGGCTGAAGGTAAGGAAATCGGTGTCGACGCCGTCGAACTCGGCCCGCCCGCGGCCAACGTGCAAACCGGCGGCATCGCGGGTCTGGTCGGCCGCCGGATGGATGAGGTGGAGCGTGACCTGATCATCGAAACCGTCGGCCGCACCCTGGGCAACCGCACCCATGCCGCGACGATCCTGGGGATTTCTATCCGGGCACTGCGGAACAAGCTGAAGGATTACACCGCCCAGGGCATGCCGGTGCCTCCCCCACAGATGGCGGCCTGACACGATGGCCGGAGCTGCCTCCTTCGCCGCGATGTTGCCGGGGCTCACCGCCGGGGTGCGCCGCTACGCGCCCGGCAGCGATATCGGGCTGGCGCTGGGTGTGGTGGCGCTGCTTTCGGTGCTGGTAGTGCCGTTGCCCACCGTGCTGCTGGACATGGGCTTGGCGCTATCGATCACCGCTGCGGTGCTGGTGCTGATGGTCGCGCTGTTCCTGCGGCGACCGCTGGATTTCACCAGTTTCCCGACATTGCTGCTGCTAACCACGCTGCTGCGATTGTCGCTCAATGTCGCCACCACACGGTTGATCCTGTCGCACGGCAACGAAGGCCTGAACGCCGCCGGCCATGTCGTCGCGGCGTTCGGCGGGTTCCTGATGGGCGGGGACGTGGTCATTGGACTAATCGTGTTCTCGATCCTTTTGGTGGTGAACTTCATGGTCATCACCAAAGGCTCCGGCCGCATCGCCGAGGTCGCCGCCCGGTTCAGCTTGGACGCGATGCCCGGCAAGCAAATGGCGATCGACGCCGACCTGTCCGCCGGGCTGATCGACGAGAAAACCGCCCGCCGCCGCCGCAAGGACCTGGAGGAGGAAAGCGGTTTCTACGGCGCAATGGACGGTGCGGCCAAATTCGTGCGCGGCGACGCCATCGCGGCGTTGCTGATCACCGTGATCAACATCCTCGGCGGGCTGGCAATCGGGGTGATCCGCCACGGCATGCCGTTCGGGGAAGCCGCGGCGACCTTCACCACGCTGACCGCCGGCGACGGGCTGGTGTCGCAAATCCCGTCGCTGCTCGTGTCGGTCGCCGCCGGCATCGTGGTGACCAAGGGCGGGACCGAGGGTTCCGCCGACGTCGCCATGATGCGGCAACTGGGCGGCAACCCGAAGCCGCTGGCGATGGCGTCCGGCGCGGCGGTGGTCTTGTCGCTGATGCCGGGGTTGCCGATGCTGCCGTTCCTGGCAATTGCCGGATTGGCTGGGGGCGGTGCGTGGTTGCGACACAAGCACCCCGCCGCCGCCTTGGATGCGCCGGACCCCGTCGTCGTGCCCTCCGAACCGCCGATCGCGGACTCGCTGCGCATGGACATGATCCGGCTGGAACTCGGGTATGGTCTGCTGTCATTGGCCGGCGGCGACACCCCACGGCTAACGGAGCAGATCAAAGGCCTGCGGCGCGCCATCGCCGCCGAAATGGGGTTCGTGCTGCCGCCTGTCCGCATCCAGGACAACATGCAGCTGCCCGCCAACGAATACGTCGTTCGCATCAAGGAAATCGAAGCCGGCAAAGGCGAGCTCCGCCCGACACGGTTACTCGCCATGGACCCCAGCGGCGCTATCCCCGCCCTGGCCGGGGAGGAAACGCGCGAGCCATCGTTCGGGCTGCCCGCTTTGTGGATCGAGCCCGAGTTGAAAGACGAAGCCATGTTCCGCGGCTGCACCGTCGTCGATCCGCCCAGCGTGCTGACCACGCATTTGACGGAGCTGGTTCGCGAAAATGTGGCCGAACTCCTGTCGCACGCCGAAACACAGAAGCTACTGGACGAACTGCCGCGCGAGCAACGCAAGCTGGTGGACGATTTGATCCCATCGCAGATCACCGTCGGCGGCATCCAGCGTGTTTTGCAGACGCTATTGGGCGAACGGGTGTCGGTGCGCGATCTGTCGACCATTCTGGAGGGTGTGCAGGAGGCCTGCGGCGCCACCGTCCGGTCGGTGCCCGCCATCGTCGCCCACGTGCGCATCCGGCTGGCGCGTCAGATCAGCGACTCTCACGTCGGGCCACAGGGGTTCATGCCGCTGATCACCTTGTCCTCGGAGTGGGAGGCCGCGTTCCTCGAAGCCCTCACCGGCCCGGCGGACGACCGGCAACTGGCGATGGCCCCCAGCAAATTGCAAGCGTTCATGCAGTCGCTGCGCACCGCGTTCGATACCGCCGCCGCCGCGGGGGATGCACCGGTATTGCTGACCAGCAGCGGCATCCGCGGCCACGTACGGGCGATCGTCGAACGCTTCCGCCCCGGCACACCGGTTCTGTCGCAGATGGAGATCTTCCCGAAAGTCCGGATCCGGACGGTGGGCACGATATGAGTCCTCGATGCGCCTGAAACACTACCGCGCTGCCTCGGTTCCGGAAGCGATGGCGCAAATGCGCGCCGAGCTGGGGGCGGAGGCGCTGATCCTCAATACAAGGCGCTGGTACGACGGCGTCGAGCTCACCGCCGCGCTGGAGCCGGAGGGCAGCGCGGCACCACCCGAGCGCGGACATGTCGAAGCGCTGACCTATCATGCCGTCCCGGACCGGCTGCGCGGCCAACTCGCATTCGGCAACCTCACCGCCCTGCTCGGCCGGGCGCTGGCGTTTGGCACACTGCCGCTGCATGCGAAGCCGCTGCTGCTCGCGGGCCCGCCGGGGGCCGGCAAAACGCTGACCCTGGTGCGGCTGGCAACGCGGCTCACGCTGGCAGGACAACGACCCATGGTTATCACCACCGACGACGCGAAAGCCGGTGCCAACGAACAATTGCTGGCCTTCACCCGCCTGCTGAACGTGCCGCTGACCGAGGCCTGCGATCCCGTGACACTGTCCCGTGCGGTACGGCGGGAAGGGACCGCGGTGCTGATCGACACCCAAGGGACCGATCCATTCGATTCCGCGCAGTCCGACCGGTTGCGCGCGCTGGCCGCGGCCGCCGGCGCCTCTGTCGCGCTGGTACTTCCCGCCGGGCTTGACCCGAATGAAGCCGCCGACCTCGCGCGCGCCTATGCCGATGCGGGGGCGACATGCCTGGTGGCCACCCGCCTGGACATCGCCCGCCGGCTTGGTGGCATCGTCGCCGCCGCCGACGCCGGGCACCTTCCCTTAACCGAGGCCGGCATCGGACCCGGCGCAGCCGACGGTCTGGTGCCGTTCACCGCCGCATTCCTCGCCGAACGCCTGCTACAAACTGGAACGACCCGCCATGCGCACTGACCCCCGCCTGATCGCCGTTGCATCCGGCAAGGGGGGCGTGGGCAAAACCTGGTTCGCCATCACCCTGGCGCACGCGCTCACGCGGCTTGGCCGGCGGGTGCTGCTGTTCGACGCGGATTTCGGCCTTGCCAATATCGATGTCCAGTTGGGCCTGATGCCCGCTCACGATCTGGGTTCGGTGTTGGATGGCGGTGTGCCGCTGGCAGACGCCGTCGTGCGGCATCCCGACTGCGGCTTCGACATTCTCGCCGGCCGGTCGGGATCCGGGGCCCTGTCCGACTTGCTGCCCGATCGACTGGAAGCGGTGTTGGCTATGCCCAGGAACGGGTCGGCAGGGTACGACGACGTGCTGCTGGACCTCGGCGCCGGGATTGAACGCGGGGTGCGTCGCATGGCAGGGCTATCCGATATCTTATTGGTACTAGCAACCGAGGATCCGACAAGCCTGACTGACGCCTACGCGGTCCTGAAACTCCACCGCATGGATCGACCGCTCGGCGATTCGCGGATCGCGGTGAACATGGTCGCCACCCATGCGGCGGGGGAGCGGACGTATTTCACCCTGCGGCGGGCGTGCTCCACGTTCCTGCGCTTCGAGCCCAAACTGGCGGGGATCGTGCGACGGGACGACAAGGTGCGCGATGCCATTCGCCGGCAATCGCCGCTGCTGACGCGGCACCCGGCGTGCCCGGCGGCATCGGATATCGAGGTCGTTGCGCAGGGGCTGGTGGGGTAGATTCCGTCAACGATCCGGAATTGGCGGTAGTGGGCCAGTTTCAAGAAAGAGATTGACGCGGTATGAAAATTATCGGCGGTGTTGGCATGAAAACGAAACCACCTCGCGCGCCATCTCCCAGCCGGCAGCCATGTCCCAGACAGCGATCCGCTGGCTTGCGCGTGTCAAGCAGACCGGCAATCCGGCGGCCTTGCCGATGGGTGGCAAGAAGCCATTTACGCTTGCCGCCGAGGGCGAGTGGATCTGCACTCACCGCTCTAGGATGCGATGGACGGACGGCCAAGGGTAGGATACTTGTACGGGCCCGTCGATAGAGGATATAGCCAAACCGATGCCGCCAAGCGAGGACACAACCGTGAAGGACGCGCTGTCCGGTGGTTTCTATACCGCCCGTGAGGCCGCGCGTATCCTGCGCATACCGAGCGTTCGGCGTGTGCAGGGTTGGGTTTTCGGGTACGCAAACACCGTTGGGCCCGTCCTTGCACGGGATTACGAGCCGCTCGCGGGCAAACAGGCGCTCAGTTTCTGGGACCTGATCGAGGTTCGATTCCTGGAGTATTTTCGCGCCGCGGGAATCCCACTGCAGACCCTGCGCAAGATCGCGGCGAGGGCAAGGGCCGATCTCGGCGAACGGCACCCATTCGCGATCGACAACGTCCGGTTCGTCAGCGATCGCAAAAGCATTTTTCAACATGTCGCTAAGGACGAGGGCGATGCTACGACATTGAACATGGCGAATAGCCAGTACGAAATGTATGAGGCCATCGAACAGTCCCTCGCGAAAAATGTCGTTTTCGATCCAATATCCGGCCTCGCCAGCCGGTTCCGACCTGTCCCTGAGTATGCCGACGTATACGTCCATCCACGTTTCGCGTTTGGGCATCCTGTGATTGGCGTCAAGGGCATTCCAACAACGACTCTCATGCGCATGTGGAAGGCCGAGGGCGGAAACAGCACCCGCGTCGCGAGGGCCTTCGACACAGACGTGGAATTGGTCGATGAGGCAGTGGCGTTCGAACATGCGCTGGCGCGCGCCGCTTGAAGATACGTGCGGACGAGCACGTGTCGCCAGAGATCGTCCGGGCAATCCGGGATATGGCACTTAGCCCAGATTGGGAGATCAGCAGCGTCCTCGATTACGACCGCGGATCGGACGATGTACATTGGATCACTCACTTTGCACGTGACGGCGGTCACGCGATCCTTTCGGCGGATACCGACTTCTTCAAGGTTCCCCATCAGGTCGTCGCTATTTTCGATACCAAGTTGAGGGTCATCCATTTGCCGGCCAAGTGGGCCAATGCCACCTGCCACCTGCAGGCTGCTCATTTATTGCTTTGGTGGCGGCGGATTGAAACCTGCGTCGCTGAAATGCGTGTCGGGCAGTGCTTCCGTCCTCCCTGGAATATCAATGAATCCGGAAAATTGGAACGAATCGACATTGATTTCCAGAGGGCGAGCCGTAAATTGCGTCAAGCTGCGCGTCGGGGGGATTGAAACCGGGAGTATCCGTGGCGCTTGCTCCCATCATGCTGTCGCGGCTTTTCAGCCGCCGTCAGCAGACAGCCATGCCGCACGATGTTAATGTTGATGTAGCGCGTGCGCGGGTTAGCCAGTGCCCGCGAGAGAACAGTACCTACGTCCCTGCCTTCGGTGACAGTGCCAAGATCATATAGGCACATCTCCTCGGCATCATACGATCGGACGGAGACTAACATTGCCCAATCCCGATCATCGCAAGACAAGCGGGAGAGTCGGTGTGAGGCAGTAGAAAATTTGCACTTCCCGATTTGGTTCACCTTTGCGGAGAGTTTCAGGCCAGCGAACATGTCATGATCTCCATAGCCAAGAGGCAAAGGCGAGAATTTGTTGTAAGCAGAATCGCCCTGGTCCTGGGATTGGTAGCACTTGTTGTCGGTATCGCGGTCCCGATCTTGGTTGAGAAATTTAAAAACTTGTTGTGACCCTTGCGTAAGTGTCAGCTTGCACTCTTGACGGGGACCTCGGATTGTCCGTGGTGCGATCCACGTCCCCACCGCACCCTGAGCGCATTTGGCGGTCGACCTGCTGGCATGGTCCAGCGGGCTGGCCGTCGGTGTTTCTCTCAATCGATGGCGTCCGCGCGCTATGACGGCTCGACTCCCGGCGGCGGGACGCACCGATCGACCTGCGCGGCGCCGGTATCACTCCGCGGCGCGCAGCAACGCCGTTTCTGTATCGGCCTCCAGCCCCATTGCCTGCGCCAGCCGGGTCAGCCGACGGGTCACCGCATCGCCCGCGAACACACCATGATCCTCCTCCAGACGCAGGATCAGGCGGCCTCCCTGAATGCGCAGGTTGGTGCCGCCCAACAGATCGGGCGTGCCGGCCGATAGCGTGTACGCTAACCGTAACGCCTTCCCGAGCATTTCCGCGCGCGCAATCGCCTGGGCATCCAGTAGTTTCCGGGCCGGCGTCAGGAATGCGGCATCGGCATCAACTTCATACCGCAACGCGACCGCCAGCCCGAGGAACGCGCGCGTTGGGTGATCCAATCCAATACCCGGCTGCCAAAACACCCGTAGAAAGGATTGTTCGGCGCGGTATTCCGGATGGTCGTGGCTGCCGATATCCGACACCCAGCAGGCCGCGCGGCGCAGCTGCTGCTCGTCCGTCGTTTCGCGGGGAAACAACGGGGTTGTCCAAGCGAACAGGCTCTCGGGCAACGCCGGATCGCGGCCCAGGCGCCGAGCCATTTCCTGGCTGGCGGACAGAAGCGGATCTTGGGAGCGGATGGTCGCGGGCATGTGGCGCATGAACCAGCCTTCGCGCAGACCGGTGGCGCTAAACACGACGCGTTTGGCGCCGGTCACGCGCAGCAGGCGGCGCAAGGCGATGGCGGCGTACGGCAAGTCCTCCAACCGGCGCTTGGGGGCGCCCGGCATGCGTTCCAACGCACGAACGCTGGATGCGGCGATCAGGTTGGTCAGGTCGCGCGCCGCGTCCGCGCTCACCCGGTAGTTATGAACGATTTGCAGCGGGTACATCTCGCGCGCGATCTGGATGCGTGCCAGCGCCCGCCAGGCGCCGCCGACCAGATACAAATCGCGCTCGGCGCCGTCCTTGAGCCATGCCACGGTCGCCAAATCGGCCTCGGCCTTGTCCCGGGCCGTGTCCAGATTACCGGACGAACGGTCGGCCAACCGGATCACGCCGAGTGCCAGCGTCTGGGATACGCCGCGCTCACCGCGGATCAGTCGCACCACTTCCAGCGATCCACCGCCGATGTCGGCCAGAATCCCGTCGGCGTCGGGAATACCGCACAGCACGCCGTCGGCGGAATACGCGGCCTCCTCCTGGCCGGACAAGATACGGATCGGGACCTCGGGCATGCGGGCTTGCAGGCGCGCGACAAAGTCGGGGCCGTTCGTCGCGTCGCGCACGGCGGCGGTCGCCAGCACCTCGAACGGATCGGCACCCATTGCTTTCGCGATCAGGTAATAGCGGCGCATGACCATCAGCGCTCGGGCGACGCCGTCTTCATTCAGGCGGCCGGTCGCCTGCAAGCCGAGGCCCAGACGCAGTACCGCTTTCTCATTGAAAATCGGCATGGGGTTTCGGCTGTCGCCCTCATAGACGACCAGGCGAACGGAGTTCGAGCCGAGGTCCACGACTCCCCGGCGCGGTAAATTGGCGGCGGGTGCATAAGGCATTCGATCAGTCCTGATTCACCCGGTCCTGGCGGCGCGGTGCCAGCAACGGCGCGTGCGACGCCGTTTCGTGCAGAGCGGAGCCGCGGCCCGAAAGCGACGGATTGGTCATGAAGTAGTCGTGCGCGGACACGGGACGCCGCCCCGCCGCGACGCGGCGCCAAGCCCCGTCTGGGCGCAAATCCCAGGATTGCAGCGTGTCGCGGATATTGGTGACCATGATCTGGTCCAGTATCTGGGCATGCACGGTCGGATTGTGAATGGGCACCAGCGTCTCGACCCGCCAATCCAAATTACGCTCCATCCAGTCGGCGGAGCTGATGTACAGTTTGGCGTGGCGATTAGGCAGGGTAGTGCCGTTGCCGAAGGCGAAGATTCGGCTGTGTTCGAGGAATCGGCCGACGATGGATTTCACTCTGATGTTTTCGGACAGGCCCGGCACGCCGGGGCGCAAACAACAAATGCCGCGCACGACGGCCACGATCTTCACGCCGGCGTTGGACGCCTCATAGAACGCGTCGATCAGGCGTTGGTCCACCAGACTGTTCAGCTTGATCCAGATCGTCGCCGGCTTGCCCTCCCTCGCGAAAGCGATTTCGCGCTGGATCAAGTCCAGCAGCGTGTCGCGGGTGGTCAGGGGGCTAAACCCAATTTCCTCCATTCGTTCCGGCTTGGCATAGCCGGTCATGAAGTTGAACAGGCGCGCCGCGTCGCGGGTCAACGTCGGGTCGGACGTGAAGAAGCTCAGGTCCGTGTATATCCGCGCGGTGATCGGGTGATAGTTGCCGGTGCCGAAATGCGCGTAGGAGCGGATGGCCCCGGCTTCCCGCCGAACGACCAGCGACAGTTTTGCGTGCGTCTTCAGTTCGGTGAAGCCGAACACAACCTGGACGCCGGCGGCTTCCATGGTCCGAGCCAGCCGGATGTTGGCTTCCTCGTCGAAGCGAGCGCGTAGTTCCACCATGGCGGTGACGGATTTGCCGGCTTCCGCTGCCTCGATCAACGCCTTGACGATGGGGCTGTCGCGGCTGGTGCGGTACAGCGTTTGCTTGACGGCGATGACGTTGGGATCCTGCGCCGCCTGGCGCAGGAACTGCACCACCACGTCGAAACTTTCGTACGGATGATGGACGACGATGTCCTTGGCCCGAATGGCGGCGAAACAATCGCCGCCGAAGTCGCGGATGCGTTCGGGGAAACGGGGGGTGTAGGGCGTGAACAACAGGTCCGGCCGGTCGTCGACAATCAGTTGCCTCAGATCGCCGGGCGCCAGCAGTCCGTCTTGCATGTGGATTTCATCGGGTTCCGCATCCAGCTCGTCGATGACGAACGCGCGCAGCTCGGCCGGCATGTCCGAACCGATTTCGAGGTGGATGACGACGCCGCGGCGGCGGCGCTTCAGTGCGGTTTCGTAGGAGCGAACGAGGTCTTCGGCCTCTTCCTCGAATTCCACGTCGGTATCGCGAATGACCCTGAAGGAACCCTTGCCGGTGACCTCGAAGCCGGGGAACACCCGGTCCAGGAACAGCAGAACGAGGTCTTCGAGCAGCACGAATCGGATCGGCCCACCGACGGCATCGGGCAGACGTACAAAGCGCTCGACCTGATTGGGCAGCGGCAGCAGGCCGCGCATCGCCATGCCGTCCTCTGCCCGTTGCAGCATCAGGACCATGACCAGGCCCATGTTGGGGATAAACGGGAAGGGGTGCGCGGGGTCGACCGCCAGCGGGGTCAGAACCGGGAACACCCGCTCCATAAAATAGGCATCCAGCCAGAGGCGGTCCGGTTCCGTCAGCGCGGCGGGTTTGCAGACCTCGATCCCCTTTTTGCGCAGTAGCCCCGCCAATTCCCGCCACGTGCGCTGCTGGTCGGCCAACAGGGCTTCCGCACGCTTTTTAATCTCCTGTAGCTGTTGAAAGGCCGACCGCCCGTCGGTCGACACATGCGTCCCGCCGGCCTTTGCCTGACCCAGCAGCCCGGCCACACGCACCGAGTAGAACTCATCCAGGTTCGACGCACTGATCGACAGAAAGCGTACGCGTTCCAACAGCGGGTGCCGCGGGTTTTCAGCTTCCTCGACGACACGATGGTTGAAATCGAGCCAGGAAAGTTCCCGGTTGATGAAGCGTTCCGGGCTGTCCAGTCCGATCGCATCGGATTCTGGCGGCCGGTCGGTCGCAATGGAATCCTCAGCCGCGACGGGTTCACGGACCTTCTGCAAAGTGGTCATGCTCCGATCCTACAGGATTGGGAGCACAGGCGGCGAGGGGGGGTTGGCCGCGAATCGAGCGAAAGTGGCAGGTGTCCGCCATTCTTCATTTTCAGGCCTTGATGTTTCGGCCCGGTCACGCTGGTATCCGGCTAAGATGACCGAATTCGTCTCCGCCCCCGCGACCCTTCCGGATGGCCAGCGCGTCTATGCCATCGGCGATGTGCATGGCTGTCTCGAACAGCTCCAGGCACTGCATGCGGCGATCGCCGAGGATATCGCCCACCGGCCGGTGGACCAGTGCGTATTGATCCATCTCGGGGACTATGTTGATCGCGGGCCCGACTCCGCCGAGGTCGTCGCGTTGCTGACCGCCGGTCCCGCCGTGCCGGGCGCCACGGTCGTCAACCTTATGGGCAACCACGAGGAAATGATGATCCAGGCCATCGGCTCGGGCAAAACCGAGGATGCCGTTCATTGGTCGCGCAACGGCGGTGCGGAATCGCTGCTGAGCTGGCGGATCGGCCGCGGCGTGCCGCAAGCCCTGTGGCCCACGATGGTCCCCTTTCCGCATCTGGCGTTTCTGCGCGGTCTGGCGATGACCCACCGCGTCGGCCGGTATTTCTTCGTGCATGCCGGGGTCCGCCCAGGCGTGCCGCTGGACGGTCAGAAGCGGGACGACCTGCTGTGGATCCGCGAACCCTTCCTGTCCAGCAAACAGGACCACGGCGCGGTGATCGTCCACGGCCACACGCCAACGCGGGAGCCGGCGGTGCGCCCCAACCGCATCGGCATCGACACCGGCGCGGTCATGGGCGGCGTGTTGACCTGCGCCATTCTGGAGGCCGACCGGGTCGGCTTTTTGCAGGCCTGACGGCATCGGTTTCTTGCAACGGGATTGCGGTCGCGTTACGGCGAAGCCGATGGACCCCATAACACCCGACCATATCCGCGCCTTGGCCCACACCAGCGTCCTGGTGATCGGGGATGTCATGCTGGACCGCTACACCTATGGCGTGGTGCACCGCATCAGCGTCGAAGCGCCGGTCCCCATCCTTTCCATCGAACGAGAGGTCGAACAGCCCGGCGGCGCCGGCAATGTGGTGCGCAACCTGACAGCCATCGGTTCGGCGGTCGCTTTGATCTCGGTCGTCGGCGACGATGCCGCCGGTTCCGACCTGACAGGCCTGGTCGGCGGCCAACCGGGCGTTGAGCCATGGCTGCTCGTGCAAGGCAGCCGCACCACCACCCTGAAAACGCGCTTCATCGCGTCCGGCCAGCAATTGCTGCGGACCGACCGGGAGCAGACCGATCCCATCCATCCCAAATTGGCCGAACGCCTGGTGCGTATCGCCACCGACGCGATGGCCGCGACGTCCGTCACCGTATTGTCCGACTACGGCAAGGGCGTCCTGTCGGGGTCCGTGCCAACCGAACTCGTGGCGCATGCCAGGCGGATAGGCCGACCGATCGTCGTCGATCCCCGAGGCTCCGACTTCTCGCGCTATGCCGGCGCCGACGTGGTGATGCCCAACCGTCCGGAACTCGCGGCCGCCACCGGCATGCCTACGGACGATGAAAGCAGCATTGTCGCCGCGGCACAGGTCTTGCGGGACCGCTTCGCCTTTGGCGCCGTCGTGGTCACGTGTGGCAATGACGGCATGACATTGGTGGATGCCAATGGGGTGCGGCATTTTCCGACCGAGGCGCCGTTGGTGCACGATACGTCCGGGGCTGGGGACACCGCCCTTGGGATACTGGCCGCTGCCATCGCCGCCAAACTGCCGATGGCAATCGCGGTGCGGCTGGCAAACCTCGCGGCCGGGCTGTCCGTCGGCAAATCTGGTAACGCCGTGGTGCGGGAGAGCGATTTGTTGCACGCGCTTTCGCCCCAGGCCAGCGTGCTCCGCAAGATCGTGGACCGCCAGGAAGCCACGGAACAGGCGGAACGCTGGCGACGTCGCGGCTGGAAAATCGGCTTCACCAACGGCTGCTTCGACCTGCTGCACCCCGGTCACATTCATTTGCTCGAGCAGGCCCGAGCAACATGCGATCAGTTGATCGTCGGCCTGAACTCCGACGCCAGCGTGCAACGT